>JBFMGH010000044.1:0-10195 GCA_040752795.1 Cyanobacteriota bacterium | reverse complement strand
ATTCAGGATAGTGTTAATAATTCTTATGATTATACATGCAGGAGCAATACTATTGCATTAATTAGTGATGGTTCTTGTTTTCCTGGCATGGGTGATATTGGTGCAGATGCAATATTGCCTTTATTAGAAAATAAAGCGGTTTTACACAAAACTTTTGCTGGTGTAGATGCTTTTCCTTTACCCATAAAAACTAATAATGTTTCAGATATTGTTAAATTTATTAATCTTATAAAAAGTTCATTTGCGGGTTTTTATCTTGAAAATATTTCTTCTCCTAAATGTTTTGAAGTTGAAAAAGAATTGAAAAAAACACTTGATATGCCTTTTTTATGCGCTAACAGGGATGGTTCTGGCGTAGCTATTCTTGCAGCAATTATTAATTCAACTAAATTAGTTTTTAAAGAACTAAAAGATCTTAAAATTATTATGTCTAATGTTGATGTTGCAGGTATACAAACTGCAAGGCTTCTGGTAAAAGCTGGTATTAAAAATGTTATACTTTGTGATAACAAGGGAGCTATATATAGTAACCGTTCTGAAGATATGCCATGGTTTAAAAAAGAAATATCTGAAATTACTAATCCATTAAAAATAAAAGGTTCACTTAACGATGTAATAAATGAAGCAGATGTATTTATTAACTTTTCAGCTTTAGAAACAATATCATCCGAAATGATTGAAACGATGGCAACGGATCCTATTATATTTTCTATTGCCTCTCCTGGTCATGAGATCAGTTACAATAAAACGATACTTGCAGGAGCAACAATTATAGGGACAAGTAACCCCAATACACCTAATCATATTAATGTGACAATTCCTAAACCAGGTATTTTAAGAGGTGTTTTGGATATCAGGGCAAAAACAATAAATGATGAAATGCTTATAGCTGCCGCTTATGCAATGGCAAATCTAGTTGAAGATGAAGAATTAAGCTTTGAACATATTCTTCCTAAAGTGCTGGATTTTAGAGTGGCTCCTAGAATTGCAAAAGAAGTTGCAAAGGCCGGTATTAGAACTGGTGTTGCTACGTTAGACGTTGATCCTGGAATAATTGAAGAAAAAACATTGGAATATTTATATGAAGGAGAACATGCTATGATTGATCCTCCTTCAAAGTCTGAATTTGATGAAAAAACTTCTGTAGGAAATAAGTCCATACTGATGCATAAAAGACATCATGGTGTTATAGAAATAAAATCGAAAGTTCCAATGAAAGATAATTATATCTATAAACTTTTATATGACGATTCAGCAGCATATGAACCCTGTAAAATCATTTATGAATCTAAAGAAAAAGCTTATGATTTAACATGCAAGAGTAATATGATTGCAGTTGTTACAAATGGAACGGCTGTTTTAGGGCTTGGTAATATTGGTTCTATGGCCGGACTACCTGTAATGGAAGGTAAATCTGTTTTGTTTAAATTACTGGGTGGAGTCGAAGCATTTCCAATCTGTATAGATTCTAAAGATATAGATGAAATAGTATGGACAACAAAGCAAATGGAACCTATCTTTGGCGGAATAAATTTGGAAGATATTGCAGCACCAGCATGTTTTGAAATAGAAGAGAAACTAAAAAATCAAACTAATATGCTTATCTTTCATGATGATCAACATGGAACAGCAGTTGTTACACTTGCAGGATTGATAAACGCTCTTAAATATACTAAAAAAGACAAAGATGAAGTTAGGGTTGTAATGAATGGTGCAGGTGCAGGTGCTCTAGCTGTAGCGGATTTGTTACTTTCTTATGGAATAAAGAATATTATTATTTGTGATACCAAAGGTGCTATATATAAAGGTAGACCAACTGGTATGAATCCGTACAAAGATAAAATTGCAGAACTTACAAATTTTGCTAATTTACAGGGCTCTCTGGAAGAAGTTTTAAAAGATACAGATGTTTTTATAGGGCTATCTGTAGGTAATGTGTTAAGTAAAAAAATGATTCAATCTATGAATCCGGAACCAATAATATTTGCACTGGCAAATCCATATCCTGAAATTATGCCAAAAGATGCTTATGAGGCTGGTGCTAAAATTGTAGCTACAGGAAGATCAGACTTACCTAATCAGGTAAATAATTCTATAGCTTTCCCGGGAATTTTTAGAGGAGCACTGGATGCAAGAGCAAAAGAAATAAATAAAGAAATGAAACTTGCAGCAGCAATAGCTCTGGCTTCTCTTATAAAAACTGAGGATCTTCAGGTTGATAATATAATTCCTAACGGTCTGGATTTAAGAGCTCCAGCAGCTGTAGCTGAAGCTGTTGCAAGAGTTGCTATAGAGACCAAGGTTGCAGACCTTATTGTTTCTCCTGAAAAAGTAAAACAAAACCTTCAGGAACACCTAAATGAGTATACAGAATTGAGATCGGTTATTTAATTTTAATAGATAAATATTAGTTAGTAGAAAGGGTTTTAATATGTTAAATAGTGATCATTCAACAAGGCTTTTAGTAGAAAAAGATGTAGTAATAGATGCATTAACAGAAAGAATAAACCTGGGCGAAGAATTGTTATTGCAAAAAATAAGCAATAAAGATGATCTGGCACAGGCAAAAGTAGATTGGGTAAAGTGGTATAGATATAATTTACATTTAATGCTTTCTTTCTTTTCAGATATTTCACCAAAACGAAAAATTGAAATTCCTTGCTTAAGAGGTTATTACTATGATACTTTTGAAGAAGATGTTTCTGATTTTAGATTAACAGTGAATCGTTCTATTCAAAAACTTAATGAATTCATTAAAAATGACATCAGTCAATATCAAGAGTGCCTTGAAGTATCTTATAACGTTCAGGAATCCCAAGAAAAATCTATTCTGGTGGAAAAATATACTTATGAGTTTATAAAAAAATAGTAATATACTTATCCTTGAAAGTAATCTATAGATTTCAGATTATAGAGGCAGGGTGTTTTTACCTACGCAGCAGGTAAAAACACCCTATAATAATTTAAAGCCATATATCGTTTACTTCCGTGGTTTGCTATACTACCTTGCAATCAATGTCATTCGGAATAAATTAGTCTTGAAAGAGAGATTGGTTAAATAGTTGGCGTGTTATTATTCTTGCAAAATAAAAACACAATATATTCTTTCTTAAAAGTACTTTTAAATATCGATTTATAATTATACAGAGGTAAATTTCAAAAGCCAGTTAATATTTTGAAGATATAAGAGATCTTTAAAAGTCAAACTATTTGAACAAATAGATTTTCTTGTTTTTTCTAAATTGCCATCATAAGAGCATACAAGTTTTGTTATATCGTCATAAGTAAAATAATTACCGGTATTTTGCAAAAAATCAATTATGGTTTTATAAATAATACTGATAAAGTTCTGAAGAATATGTTCGAATTCAATAAAAGTCTTTTCAGATGTTGAAAAATTATTTTTAAAATAATTAAGTCTACATTGAAGTTCTGTGTGAGCTTGAGGAGTTAATAGATTTAGAAAATCATTTTGATACAGGTATGTATACATAACTTGTATTCTAAAAGCAATACTGGGATGGCTTATGCTTGCATTAAGGGCCTCTTCATTATTTATAAAATTTATTAATGAATATAAATATGCTGGACCCATTAAGGAAATAGCAAATGAGTCAGCAATAATTTCTTTTATCCACTGTAGATTTTGTTTGTCTAAAGTAATAAAGAAGTCATTAGATTCTAATATTAATCTATTAGTAATTGTTGTTTCTATATTCATAAAGCTGTTATCAAATAGATGACCAATTTCATGTGCATATAATGGTATAAATAAAGGATTATCTAAAAATGTATCACCTAAATAGTTAAGTATGAATGCTTTGTTATTGTTTGAAACTGGTATGTTTAATAATTCAAATATTTTTAAATGAATTTCATCAGGAAAAGAAGAAGGTTCTATAACAATGTTCTCATCTTTAGCTGTTACAAATATTGGAATAACAGTCTTTTTAGTAAAAATTGAATAGAACTCATAAAACTTTTTCAGGTCAGGAAAATCATTGCCGGAAATAGTTGTATTTTGAAGGAACTGGATATATCCTTTTAAGAGAAGATATAATGAATATTCACACCAATTTAACTTTTCTTCATGAGACTTATCAATAAGTCTATTCTTTAAATAGGTAGTTATATCAATAATAATTTCTAAAAAATGAAAGGTATCTTCAGGTATATTTTCTTTTTGTAGATTAATAAGATCAGGTAATATCTTTATAATCCACATTAAATGTGTATCTCTATGTTCAATACTGCCTTCCTGTGAAATAAAATAAATTTCTAAAGTCTGTTTCATGAACTTTAAGTTAGTAATAATATCTTCATTAAGTGGTATGCCACTGATAAAAGTTAGTTTAACCTTATTAGTATAAATTTTATCAAGGCTTTGAGACCAGAGGTAGCAGGCACTATCGAAACATTGTTTTTCCAGCAATGTTGTATTGTTCATTAAAGAAGTAAATTTGTCTTTTGTTATTTGATCAAGTGGGTTTTCAAGCAATTTATCTAAAAGAGCCCAGACATATATAAGTTTAAAATCAAGTATTTGAACTGTTTCCATATTAGTATTTTCTTTTTACTATGCCGGATTTATAAATATCTTTACCGTTTATAAGCATGTTTGCTACAGCATTAGCAATAGGTTGTCCAGTCTGATCTTCGTACCAGCTAAAAGCTGGTGATGGGTTGACTTCAAAACAATAATAATCACCATCTGGTGTTTTTCTTGTGTCTATGCCAGAAAGATATAAACCTAAATCTCTGGTAAGATTTATACAGGTTTCTTTTAGCTTATCAGGTATTTCTATTGGTCTGGTTGATCTGTCAGAATCATAACGATAATCAGAATCATGTGATACGATTTCTGTTGCAAAAACTTCACCCGTAACAAGTGTATGAATCCTGATATCAACACCCGGTACAAAGGATTGAAATAATGTTGGGCAACCAGCAAGATTATTAAATCTTTCAAGATCTTCATCATTTAGTTTTTTTACTATTGATCTTTCACCACTTGCAGATTTATAAATTACGCCGTTTGTTTTATTTCTATCATAGAAATCTACAGCTTTATTCGGGTTGTTAGTAACTAAACACTGAGGTATCTTAAATCCATATTTTTGGACTACCCAGCTTTGATATAATTTTGATCCATTTGACCGTTGAGATTTTATTGGATTGACTACGATTGTATTTGCGTGCTCTAGCCATGCATCCAGTGCTATAGAGCGTTCAACTTGCAGAAAGTCTTCCTGATGCTGATTTAAATTAAGATCAACGTTTAAAAAAGACATTCTTGAATATATACCAGAAAAATCTTCAATATCTATGGTTATTTCTCCGTGGAAGCATATACTTCCTTTAACTTTACCCTTTTCTGGATAAAAATATATTCTATTTTCAACAGGTAAGCTATTTTGATCTATCCAGATTACATCGATATGTTGTTTTTGTAGTTCGGCAAGAATCCTTTTTGACATTGATTCATTTTCGCCTTCACCAATCAATAAGATCATTTGTTATATTCCTCAACTAAATAACCTTTTAAAAGTGTTGTAAAAGGCTCTCCATATATAGAATAGACAACATCAAAGTCAGGGTAAATATTAATACTATATGCAAAATAATCGTTATTATCTTCTTGAAAGAGAAAATTCATTAAAATCCACGGTGCATTTATGTGTTTAGATAGTTTTATAATGTTTTTATTTAATTCTTCTGGTAATGAAACAGGTTTACTTACCGGATTATTATTTATATATTCTATTTCATTTGCTAATATATTATTACCTAATAGGCAAACCGTAATTTCTTTGCCCATAATTTGTTTTTGAAATATGACAGGAGAAATATGTAATTTTTCTAATCTGGCTAAATCAGGAATTTCCATAACGGCTGATGTATCGTAACCACTTCTTACAGATTTAAACAATACAGCACGATTCCACTTATTATAATGTTCTAGAGCTTTATCAGAGTTGTTTGTTAATACTATGTCTACAGTTTTAATATTAAATTGTTGTAAAAGCATTAATTGTTCTAATTCAGTATTTAAATCAAATTTTGCTACCAGAGGATTTATATATTTAATATGTTCCTGAGTTAGGAAGGTTGCAACCATAGAGGCATTCCACTCTTGTTGAGCGTAAATTTTATCATAATAGTTTTCATATGGTATCCATTCTCCAGCTATATAAGGAAATTGAGCAACAAAGCAAATCTTAATATCTTTGGTTGAAATAAATTTAGAATCTTCAGATAATTGAATAGTGCCATGTATTTTGTTGTTAATATTTTCAGAATAAAAAAGCCCAGAATTAACTAATTCATATTGATTTAGCCATGCAATATTAATCTGCGTTTCTGATTCAATTTGTTTACAGATACTTCGGAGGGTTTCACTTTCTCTGATGACATAAAATAGAATCATATATTAAATTTCCACAAATTTGTTCTGATTAGATTTTAACGAAAAAATCAAACATTTAAAAAAAATTTTATCAAAACATTTGTTAACAAATATTTATAATAATTTGCCTTTTAAAGAGTCAGAACAATTAATTTTATGTAATTTGCCAAAAAATGGCAAAAAAAAGCCAAAATTGACACTTAAGAGTAAGCAATTCTTAAAGGCAAATTGTTTTTATAAACATAGGGGGATCCTGTAAATAATTGCAATTATAAAAATGATAAAGGGGATTTTTGGTTATGAAATTTGATCCAAATAAAATAATAAGAGGTAAAGAACCTTTTATTCCGTTGCAACAAAGAGCCATACAACAAAGACAGCAAGACGAAAAAGATCAAACAAAATCTACTGAAAGATCAATAATGTCTTTTGGACAGGCTAATGGCCTTATTGATGAAGTACTTGGTAATACGGGTAATTCTGATTTTAAAATAATGATCTATGAAAAACAGTCAAAAGAAAACGAAAAGTTAGGTGACAAGATAACTAAAGAAAAACAACTTGATAAAGATAAAGAAAAGCTTTTTGGTGAAAAACAGGTAGACAAGCTTGGCGATAAAATAGCTAAAGATAAAGAAGCCGATAAAAATGGTGATAAAAGACATAAAGAATTTGACAAGCTCGGCGATAAGATTAGAAAAGAAAAAGAAGCCGACAAGCTAGGCGATAAAATAGCTAAAGATAAAGAAGCCGATAAAAATGGTGATAAAAGACATAAAGAATTTGACAAGCTCGGCGATAAAATAGCTAAAGATAAAGAAGCCGACAAGCTTGGCGATAAAATAGCTAAAGATAAAGAAGCCGATAAGAATGGTGATAAAAGACATAAAGAATTTGACAAGCTTGGCGATAAGTTAAGAAAAGAAAAAGAAGCCGACAAGCTAGGCGATAAAATAGCTAAAGATAAAGAAGCTGATAAAAATGGTGATAAAAGACATAAAGAATTTGACAAGCTTGGCGATAAGTTAAGAAAAGAAAAAGAAGCCGATAAGCTTGGCGATAAAGACATGAAAGAGCGTGACAAGCTTGGCGATAAAATAGCTAAAGATAAAGAAGCTGACAAGCTTGGCGATAAAGGCCCTAAAGAAGCTGATAAATTTGGTGATAAAAACTTTAAAGAACGGGATAAACTAGGTGATAAAATTGCCAAAGAAGCTAATGAAAAACGTAATGATAAACAAATTGATAAAGCTATGAAAGAGCACGAGAAGCTTGGCGATAAGCTTATGAAAGAAGCTAATGAAAGAACACCGGACTTAAGAATGGCTAATAATGATAATTTACTGATGAATATTAATTTACAAAATAAGTCTGAGAATAATAATGACAATCCATTCTTTATCAGGCCTAAAAATATTTAACTTAATAAGTAAATAAAGTCTTAAAAGAGTGGCTAAGTAACCACTCTTTTAATTATGTTTATCTAATATTTTTATTATTCCAGTACTTCCATTGATTTCAACCAGTGTATTTTCTGGTATAACATTTTGAATTCCAACGATGCAGGGTTTTTTTAATTCTCTGCAAACTATTGCCAGATGAGATAACATACCTCCAAGGCTTGAAATAACTCCCACGGATTTTTCAACTAATTGTAAATCATCTACACGAGCTTCATTTAGCATTAGTATAGAATGCTCACCAGGTGTAGAATTTTGATAAGTTATTATGCCACTTATAGTTCCTGGTGAAGCAGGTATGCCAGTATAGAATTGCTGTACCCCCTTTTTATTAGGAAATTCATGTAACAATTCCTTTGTTTTATCAGGTATTAAATAAATTGAACGTGTTAGAGGTCTATATTGGTAAAAAACTAAATTGCCATCAGAGCCAGTTCCCCATTCAATATCAACTCCATTTCCATCATCCAGATTTATAGATATTGAATTAAGCTGTTCACAAATATTTTCTTTATACCACACCGGTGGGTTAGATGGTCTATAACCATAAACTATTATTTCAGACTTATCTGATTCTATATAATTTCTGACCTGTTCCGGAAAAGGATCCTGTTTATTTATTAACAATGTACCATCTGTTATTAATTCTGGTTTATTTTTAAATAAACCTTTATGTGCATAGAATTTATAACAGTTATTTTTTTCTGAAGAAAAATCATGAGACCATTTGTTATCAATAAAAGTTGATTTATAAGGCAAAACCATTCCTTCGACAATAGATTTGCAGCTACCATAGTAAGATTCTATAACACAAATAGATTTATCATTTGAATTATCTTTAAAATATACACCGCTGAAATAACTACAATGTGTTTTTTGAATAATTAAAGGACATAATACTTCCTGTATAGAATTATTTCTATGGTGTTTCCAGATGATTATGGCAGCTAAATATAATTCATCAGGAGTTTTTAATGCATTAAAACTAATGTATCTACCTGCTGCGCTGGATGAAGAGATATCTTCATCAAAAGACGCTGATCTCAAGCTATAACCGTATTCAGAGATGCCAATTTTATTTAAGTTGTCATTAATAATATCTTGTAAAATTTTTATTCTATGTTTAGGGTTCAGAGCACAATAATCAATTTCAAGGGTTGAAAAATCAGGGATAATTCCATAATCAGGTACGTTAGCTCCTGCTAAAATGAGTTTTTCAAGGCCCAGTATTTTATTACTTTTTTGAATATTCTTCATAGTCTGAAATACTCCAGCATTCTCTGGCTTTTTTATCTGGGGCTATTAACCTGAATAATCTTATTATTCTTATTCCCCAATAATGTCTGAATTCTTCATTAACCTGTAAAAACCGTAATAGTAATAACATTCTTTCAAGATTATTATCATTATCTCTCCAGATAGTTGTAAGTTCTGAAGGGTCCAGGTTAATATCTGGCAGAAATAATACATTTGTATTGATATCGTTATTTATAAGTATGTTAATTAACTCATCTGCTTTGATTTCTTTTGCAACAAAGACAGGAGATTCATATTCAGAGCCGTCTCCGGTGCTGTTTTTTAAAAAAGCTCTGGCCCAGCAGAAGTCATGAATATCTTTTGCCTCAATTTTTTTCTGGTCAGCAAGTGTTTGTAATGTTAAATATTCGTTTTCAATATATGTCATATTTGAAAAAATTGGTGGCCATACTATTGAAGAGACAAGGCTTTTGTAATATTCATCATTTTGGTAGATTTTATTTGCTTTTATAAAAATAATTTCAGCAAATGGATTTGTTAAATTTATTGCTACGCAACGAATAAGCATTCGATATAGTCTGTTTAAAAGAATTGAAGAAACTTTTTGTTCTGATATAAACTGCTTTTCTGCTTTCAAGCATAGTTTGGGTAACCACAGTTTTAAAAATATCATTTGTTTTGCGAGTTTTGTTTGAATAGTTTTTGAATTTGTAATTAAACCAAAACAATTGCCTCTGAAGTTTTCATAACTATGAAGGGGAAATTTTACAACAGCACCATCTATTATGAAAGGTTGAAAAATTGAGTTTAAACCAAGTAAAGCAGGGAAATCTACCAGAGCACCTGCGTAGATTTCGTGTTGAATTCTTAATTTGGTTAAATATAGAAGGGGTATATGGATTATACCATATCCATGTGATGGTATATGTAAATCATATAACCAATTTGCGGAGTTAAAAATCCCTTCATCCCAGTTCATAATATAAATTAACCTGTTATTATCCTCTTGTTAATGTTATTAAATCAATATTAAGACTTTTACATATATATACTGAACCTTGAAAGTAATTTA
>JBFMGH010000043.1:0-3059 GCA_040752795.1 Cyanobacteriota bacterium | reverse complement strand
TTAAGTAAAATTATGAATATACTTAAAAACAGGCAAGAGGCTAAATTGAATAAATTATGAATATTAATAACCCAAATAACTTAATAAAAATAACACATAATCCATATATATTAAATGATTTACAAATCAAGAAACACAAATCCAATTCTGATACAAGCAAAGTTGGAACCAAAAACACATTGCCCGAAGGCTTGATAGAAACATTGAGGCAATGGGAAGAAAACGATAAACTTGAAAATGAAAAACCAGTTATGTGGGATCTTGCAAAAATACCTTTAAAATACTTCATTTCTAACGGATCAAATTTTGAAGGTTATCTTGAAGACTTTGAAAAAGTAATCTGCTCATGCTTTTTAGAATGGGCTAGAGCTTCTTTTGGGTTAATAAGATTTATCAAAACTAATTATCAAGATGATTCTGATATTGTTATTAAGTGGTCAGACACAGTAGTTTTAGGTAGAAAATATGAAAGTGGCCACAGTAATCTAGCTTTAATTGGTAATAGAATTAATAATGCCGAAATAACAATTGTTGTCTACCCTATAATAGACAAATTATCACCAGAAATAAATAGAATTGAGAGAGTTAAAAGAACAATGCTTCATGAGATTGGTCATTCATTGGGCTTAAAACACTCTAATAATCCAAAAGATATAATGTTTTCACGTAGCATTAAAAATAAGCAAATCTCTGAAACTGATTCTCAAAAACTTCTCGAAATTTATAACTCTAAAAGTCCTAATAAATTTAATCTTTAACCTTCAGGCTCATAACCAACAGGAAGCTCCATTTTGCTGGTCGCTGGCTCAATAATAATCTGTTCATCTTCAGGTTTAATATGTACGATTGAAGGGCCATATTCCTGTTTAGATAAAACTTTTTTCTCAAATATTCTTATCAATACCTTGGGATGATATGCAACAGTAACATAGATTTTTCTGGCACATTCTTTATTTTCTTTTTCAATTAGTTTTTCATAAGTATCAGTCTGAGCTTTTACTTCTTTTAACTTTTTTTCAAGAGCAACTCGAGTTTTAAATAGTTTAATCAGATTTGCTTTAAATTCAGGTGGAAGATTTGGTGTTTTCTTTTTCATCTCTTCCATAAGTTGCATAGTTTTGTATATTTTTTCTACATCATGAGTTAACTTATTTTTCTCTGCAGCCAGAGCTTCATATGGTTCAATATCAATAAAGCTTCTAATAATAACCTCTGTATAGTTAGCAGACCCTGAACCTAATGTTTTTGCCCAAACAAAGTTGCAGGCCTCCATTTTGCCTCCAGAAATCTGGCCTGATTTTTGTACTGTTGGTTCACCTTTTGCTATTATAGTCTTGGCTATAATATTAGAATTTAAAATTGCTTCATCTGTAATAACTGTTGATTCACATATTATATCTGACGTGTATATATATTTAGCAATTAGATTCTTTTTGCATCTTACCTTACCTTTATTTATACCCCCAAGAAGTGATACCATACCACCTGCTTCAATAATACCACCATCAACTATTCCTTCAACTATAACATCTTTAGGGGTCTTTACTGTAAAGTTATTTGTTACTGCTCCTTTTATAATAACAGGCCCTTCATAGTCAATTGATCCAGTAGAAAAATCAACATCTCCCTGAATAATATATGTCTCGTGAACAGAAACTTTACCAAGGGCATCAATCATTGGAATACCAGTAACTTTTGCAACAATACCCTGATTAGTAACTTCAGCATTTGGACCTACAAATTTTTTCAAAATATCTGAAGACATTTCAACATATTTGTCCGGCATAATTTCAACACCGGTAACTGTCATTCCATTTTCACCACTTCTGCCTTTTTTAACAAAAACTAAAAGCTCATTTTCTTTACATATTTTGAATTGCACAAGATCATAAAAATTTGCTTTGCCATCTGCAAGAATTGTAGGTGTGAATGCTTTATTTCTAAGATCCTCAAAAGTATACGCAACAGTATCGTTAACAGTCGGTGTATGTTGCCGACCTTTAGCAATAACAACTGGAGTATCTTTGTATTTAAGATTGTCAACTATTTTATCTTTATCTATACCATATACGACCTTTAGTTCTTCAAGAGCAGCCATAACATCCAGCAAGCCAGGGTAAGTAAGCTCTTTTTGTTTTTCAAGAACTTCTTTTTTCACTACCATCGAGCAAGTTAATTGATCAGGACTGATTGTGATTTCGAGAGCTTTATGCATAATAATAAAACATCAAAATATTATATTAATATATTTACTTTAGTACATAGTCATCAATGTGTAAAGGCTGTAAAATTCACACATCAGTATTTTTTTGCTTTTTTACTACTACTTATTATTTAAGCTTTCAATTGATTCATAAATCCACTTGGAACAGTTCATAATACTTTTTTGAGGGTAAATACATATTGTATATTCATTTCCAGGAAGCAACTCTGATGGTTTTACTATTTGTCTTCCATTATAAGGTGTCTCAGAATATGTTATTTTCGATGGAGCATACTCTAAAAACTTTACTTCCCAAATAATTTTAGATTTATCTGAGCGACTTCCTCTATCTCCCTTATATATTATCAATGTTCTAATTGGCACAAAATCTTTATAATTACCCGGACCACATATACCACTATCTAAACAAACATCAAATGCTCTATTATAAAATGTAAAAATCGGTTTAGATGTATCTTTTCTAATTATACTACTAATACCTATTTCAATATCATCTACATCTAAAGGATTAACAGGTAACTGTTGTGCTTTTACCTTTAATACAAAAACCGTTGATAGAGTTATAAACAATATGATAATTATATTAAATTTTTCATTAGTCATTTTTGCAAGCACTTATTAAAAATTTTTATTTATAGAAAATTATTTCATTTCAATTTGACTATAATTTCTAATCAAATTAACATATCATAAATGTTTTCAATAACTTATAATTTATTCTTATTTTTTCTTAGATGACAGGATTTATTATGGAAAAAAAGCAAAAAGTAAATAAATCAAAATTTCAAATAATTCCACTCGGAGGACTTGGAGAGGTTGGAAGAAATTGCTGGAT
>JBFMGH010000042.1:0-7518 GCA_040752795.1 Cyanobacteriota bacterium | reverse complement strand
TAGTTTCAATAACTTCTTCATGACTAAGTGGTTGAGGCAAAACGCCAGCAGCCATATTTGTAATACAAGATATCCCAAGTACTTTCATGCCCATATGATTTGCAGTAATAACTTCAGGCACAGTAGACATCCCTACTGCATCACCACCAAGATTTCTTATCATTCTGATTTCGGCAGGTGTTTCATAGCTGGGACCTGACGAACCGTAATAAACACCTTTTGTTATTTTATAGCCTGAATCATTTGCGATTTTTTCGACGAGCATTATGAACTCTCTGCAATAAGCATAAGACATATCAGGAAATCTTGGCCCAAGAAAATCAATATTTTCACCCATTAGAGGATTATTGCACATAGCATTAATATGATCATCGATAATCATAAGATCCCCCGGTGTGAAGGATGTATTGACTCCACCGGCAGCATTGGTAACGATCATTATATTAGCACCAAGCATTTTCATTACTCGAACAGGAAAAACAACTGTTGTCATCGGGTGGCCTTCATAATAATGAAATCTTCCCTGCATTGCTACAACATTACGGTCGTTCAATTTACCTATAACTAATTGACCGGCGTGACCATGAACTTTTGCTGCAGAAAATCCCGGTATTTTATCATATGGAATTTTAACTGCTTCGACAACTTCATCTGCTATAGCACCGAGGCCCGACCCCAGAATTAAAGCTATTTCCGGAACGATATCTGTTTTACTTCTAATAAATTCAACTGCATCTTTTAGTTTCTTTTCCATAAGCCTATTTCCTTAAAATAATATTCGTAGTATTGCCCCTAAAATTGATGGTAAAAAGTAGCAGATTAATACAGTTCCTTTTTTGCCATCATATACACCTATAACATAAATTAAAAATCCAAAAAATGGAAGGAAGAAAATGACAAGAGGCCAAATACACCCATCTTTAAATGATACACACAAAATATATATCCATGTTCCAACTGCTATAAGAACAAAAATAATTACTAAAATATTGATTAATAAGGCAAATAGACCATCAACCATTTATGCCTCCTTTTTTTGTTATATATTTTGAGACTTTAAAGCCCATAAAGCAAAAAGAAAAATAATTGGAATATAATAACATGCCATAACCGGGGCTTTTTTGCCCTGGTAATAAATAAAAATATAAAGCAAAAAACCAATAAAAGGAAATAATAGCAATATAACCGGCCACAAGCAGCCATCTTGAAAAGAGTTTGCCATTACATAAATCAATGCTCCAAGATGAATTGCTATAAAACTAGCTACAAGTAATGTTAGTACTGGTCCATTTATAAATTCAATCATAACAATTAATTATTCTATCTTAATTCCAGAATGTCTATTATTTCAAAAATTTCTTCTGATTTAAGAATATAAATACCTTTTTTAATGCCACATTTAGTCATTTCATGTTGCTGTTTATAACATTCTCTAAGTTTTTCCAGGCTTTTGCTAGCTCTGGCATCTCTGAGGTTCATCAGAAATTCACTGTTATTCTTTGCTAGATCACTCAGGTGCGTTGCAAGAATAGCATATTCCTGTTCCATTATTTCATGTATCATAAGTTTTAAATCATTATTAGAAATTGAAACAATCATTCTTTTATTATTTTCAAAATAATCTAATAACATATTTCTTGTATCATTAAGTATTTTAGGATCTTCATAATTGGCAAATGAATACAATTCTTCAGGACTCTGGCTTTGTTCGATATAAACCATAATCAGTTCTTTTAATTTATAGTTTTTATTTGTAGCAATTCTTCCTTTTCCTATTTTTACCATTTTAAATCCTCCAGAATTAATGAGAAAGGTTATATGTTAATCTTCAGCACCTTATTCAGGTTATAATTTTTTATCTTATATTTAGAAACTGCTATTGTTTTCAAAGATCAACATTAATATAAATAATATAAAAATACTTATTTTTAAAGAAATAGCTGGATAGATGTTTATACTGAGTTGCAATCAAAGAATAAAAATTAATAAACACCTTATTATATCAATCCACGAAAGAAAATTATATATGGACTAAATTTACTACAGGGTAAAACTTTAATCTTATTGAGAGATTGTGAAATAAATATCTACAAATAAATATATATTAACTAGCTTGATTCAGGCTGGTTATCCATCCGGCAAATGCAACTGTCTTTTCTTTTGCTTCAGTTCTTAATTTTCTGGCCAGTGTTGCTATTTTTCTTTCAAGAGTCAGTTTCTTTTCGTGGTTGTCGGGGTTTTCATAAACTTCGTCATTGATGCCGTGTGTATATATTTGAGAGGCTGCCATGTTTGCATGACCTCCTCCGCCTATTGATAAAGCAATCTTGCGTGCAAAGTCAGTGCTGCTTCCTGATCTTAAATTAACAGAAATAAAATCGTGTCCATCAATTTCTTTTTTGGCTCTTTCTAGAATAAGTGCTGCTATTGTATCGTCACTATGGGTTTTAGGATTTTTTTGCAATGAATAAAACAGATCTGAATATTTTATTTCATTAACAACATCCATCAAGATAACGTCTTTATCAACTTTTTTGGCTGTATTATAAACATCCATAAACTTTTCATAAGGAATTTGCATTGATGCATAATTGATATCATTTTCTCTAATTATGCCGTTTCTCATATATTCGTTTAACCTTTTTAGAGCTGGTTTGGGCAAGTGGTAGTCAATTGTATCTCTTACCCATTTTTTGCCAAAGTTTGCCCAGTTCATTAGATATTTTGAGAAAGATTCAACTCCGTGATTAATATTTTTTCTAAAGAAAACAGTATCTGTAGCCATGCCTGCTACAAGGGGCTTGGCTATTTGTTGTTTTTGTTCTTCGTTTAAATTGTCTAAAATATGTTTTGGTAGCAGGTTAAATATTAATGCCCCTACCATTTCTGTTACGGCAGGAATTTCTGGCCTGACCCATAAAAGATTTTGTTTTTCAAGTTTGTCTGTATCAATTGATGTATTGAGCCATTTGGATCTTGTTAATGGATGATGATCAATGAATATAAGCTGTTTTGCGTTTTTTATAAAAGAGATATTCTCTCCTGTACGTTCTGGAATTGGTGTATCCATTAGAATGGCCAGATCATATTTTTTATTTTTATCAAGTTCTGAAGGTTTTTTAAGGCCATCATCAATACCCGGTAATTTATGTCTGTATAAACCGTCAATTTCATCATCTATTGAACTGTCGACCTCTTTCCCCAAATGCTTTAATGCCGCCTTAAGAGCAAGACAACTTCCTATAGCATCACCATCAGGATACTTATGGGAAATCAACAAAATAGAATTAGCTTTATTGATTTCTTTTGTAATACTGTTAACAACTTCTTCTGGAACCAGAAGGCTTAAAATATCTTCTGGTGCCAGTGGAGGGGAATATCTGAAAACATTATTTTTAGTTTCAGGGTTAAGCTTAAGTTGTTTTATTGTATTAGAAACTTCTTCGGGAATATTTTCTAAAGTATCATTTTCTGGTAAATCAAATTTTATATTGATTCTTAACTTAAAATTAGTGCCATCTGTAAGACCACCATCTATATCTGACAGTTCTGCAACAAACTTATGGCCTTTATCTTGAAGTTTTTTAATTTCATTTGCAATAGGGCTGGCAATATAACCTAAAATACCAAATTCAGGATGAGAAATTTCCAGCAGATCAGCTTTAAAAGTTTGTTTTCTTGTAAGTTTTAGTGGTTCATCGTTTTTCCAATTACTTTTTGAAAGCTTTTGAATACTATGCTGTGTTTTGCCAGTGCCAACCAGTATGGTTTTAAAAGCATGATCAGGAACTTGAGATTTTCCGGTAAAACATATTATGTTTAAAACATTGCCTTTTCTGTTTAAGGAATAATTTTTATTTTCTGTAATAAATGAATCGCCTTTAAAAGAAGAAGAAAAGCTTTTTAAAAAATGCGAACTACTCACTACAGAACTATTATCCCTGTAATGAGATGATTTAAAACTTTTATTTAATTGTATATTAAGGCTGGACAATATTAAGTTTTCCCTGAATTTTTTTTGCCTCTCCCCTATAATGATTTTTATTTAACTTCTATTAAAGCTCGAACAGAACAAGATATCTGTATTTATACATATTATTTTTACATAATTTAATAATGGTTTTTATGAAAAAAAATGGTTATAAAGCTACCAGATTAACGATGTCTTTAAAAAACTTAAAATTATAAATTTAAATAGCAACTTTTTCAGCTTTAGTGTTTTTAATACACCAAAGATAAAAATATAGTAAGTTCGGAGATAAAAGAGATTGTTTTAAGCTAAGACTGCTTTGAACTGAGAGAAGTGCAGATTGTATTTTATGAAATACAGAAATAATACCAAAGTGTTTTAATATTGCAGCTGTAAATCCTGAAATTCTTTATTATAGCAGATGTTAAATGATAAAATTCTTTGAAACTGTTTGTTAAATTCGTAAATTGCTTCAAGAAACTCTACTTTTGATCTCAAATTCGATCTTACCCTCGAAAAAGGTATTTACCTTTTTCTTGCCGATAGCTGTTTAAGCTATCGGTTTTTTAGATTATTTTAACCCGGATTATTCACAAAGTTTCGGAAATAGATCTTTGTCGAGGGCCCAAAAGCCTAGTCCCTGTTAAATATTTACAGTGTGTTAAATGTATAAATCTTTAATTTAAGTCATTACTTGAGCCTTGAGAGTTTGTAACAACTTCACGAATTAACCGGGTTAATTTGATTCAAGGGTTAAAACAACTATTTCTGGTGGGCAATTAAACCTTATAGGAAGAATACTGGTGCCTATGCCACTGCTGACAAATAAATGTTTACCTTCTTCAACAATATGCCCTCTAGCATAGCGGTTACCATATTTTGATGGAACAACCTTACTACCGTAGAAAGGAATAATAACCTGCCCACCATGAGTGTGACCGGCTAGTGTTAAACTGATTTTTTCCGTTACTTCCGGAAATATATCCGGGTTGTGCGAAAGAAGAATTACAGGGTTTGAAGTTGTAATAGAATTAATAAACTCTTTTACAGGAGGATTTTGTGTGTCTAAATCTGCTAGCCCGGCAACAATAAAGCTTTTATTATTATGGCTTATTATTCGATAATCATTTTCTAAAACATCTATATTATTATTTATAAGCGCTTTTCTGACTTTCTTGCCGTTGTACCACCAATCGTGATTTCCCAGAACAGAAATAATACCGTATTTGGATTTTAGTTTTGAGTAATATGCAGCAGTAATCTGGGGTTCAATAAATTTACCACCCTTAACACCGTGTATAACATCATCACCAAGTAATAAAATTAGGTCTGGTTTTTGTTTATTAACTAACTCTACTATTTTTTCCAGTTTTGAGTCGTCTATAAAAGGAGAGCCAGCATGAACATCAGCGAGTACAACTATTTTAAAATCTTCATGTTCTTTGTGCCATTGAGGTATTTTTAGATTTACCTTGTTTATTACCAGCATATTGGGCTCTATTAAAAATATCCAGATGGTGAAAACAATTAAAATACCAACTATAACGACAAAAGAAACAAGCAAACTTTTTATTAGTGATTTTATAATTAATTTATTTTTCTTTTTACCTTGCATAAAGTTGTTTTTAACTACAATTTATCTATAAATTACTTCTTTTTTTATAACAGGAATCTATTTTCTTTTTTTATCAATGATATTAATATTACTTAAGAAATCAATAGCCATATAAGCTCTTATAACATAATCTATGCTGCCATAATTAACTATTTCGCCTCTTAGTATGGATTGTTTATGAGAAAAAATATCAATATCAAAAGAGGGACAACTTAACATAATTTTTGCAAGCAGGAAAGAGGCAAAATCTATATCTGCAACATTAACAGTTACATCATAAAAACTCTCTGAATCAATATATAAAATGCGTTCACTGATGCCGTTTTGAATCAGATAATCTTTCCAGAAACCTTCAATCTGGCTAATAAGAGTTGGCAAAATTATATATGCTGATGTTGTTTTTCCAAAACGCTTTAAAACTTTTAAACAATGATATGATATATGAGCTCTTTTGCTAAATATAGGGTTTTTTTCAGCTTTTTTCAATAATAAATCCAGCTCATTATAATCATTTTCGGTAAATATTTTTGCTATATATTGATCAATGATTATTTTTTCATCATATTCAGTCAGGTTGGAGTTAAATATTTTATGTATTTCTTCTATATGACTGGAATTAAACATTGTTGATGGTAATAACCAGTTATAATATTTTAATTTTGATATTGTTGAATAATTACTAACATAGAGATTATAAGTTTTTGAATACTCATCTGTTAATGAATCTTTTAAATCGAAAGCATATTTAATGTGATCATAATAGTGTTTAAACCAGTTTTTAATCAGTTTTACATTATGATCAAGTTCAAAGTCATGATTATATCTATCAAGAAGACTATCCAGTAAATTATATTCATTATACATAGCAGGTTATCTCCTGATAAAAAGTAAAAATTAAACTGAATATTAGTTAATATTTTATCAATATAATTATTGCAATAAAAAGAGCAAAATTCATAAGCGTATTTATGTCAGTATAAAAAAAGTTTAAATTTGTTTTTAATGTTTTTCTTATTTATAATAATTAAATAATTCAATTTATTATGAGACATTTAAATGCCAAATATAATAGGTATAATACCTGCTAGAGGTGGCTCAAAGGGCCTTCAGAGAAAAAACTTACAACTTATTGATGGCAAACCATTAATATGGTTTACCCTTCAGATGGCAAAAAAGTCAACACTATTAGAAAAAATAGTTGTTTCTACAGATGATCTTGTTATAGCAGATTATGTTAAAAGCCAGAACGTTGAAGTAGTATCCAGACCGCAACATTTAGCAACAGATGATTCTCCCGTTAGTAGCTCAGTAATATATACTGTAGATTTTCTTGAAAGCCATTATGGTTATAAAGCTGATATAATAGTTGTATTGAGCCCTGCTACACCATTAAGAACCTTTAATTCAATAGATAAAGCAATCAATCTTATTCTTAATTCAGAATACGATTCAATATTTTCTGCTACGATTTCTTTTGAAAATCAATCAAGAAATTATGGAAAATGGGAATTTAATAAAGACGGTAAGTTTGAATGTGTTTATGATCGTTATTCACGTAAAAGAAGGCAGGATTTTTATAATAAGTTCTATATTCAGGAAAATAGCTCAATTTACATAATTAAACAAGATGTATTAAAAAAATATCAGTCATTAATAGGTGAAGCCCCTGGGTTTACTATTATGATGACAGAAGAATCTATGATCATAAACACTGAAGATCATTTATCTAGAGCAGAAATACTATACAAAAGAATTTTTAAACCTGAATTTGAAGGCAAAACCTAAATTGAATTATAGCGTACAACCTTGCTGGTAATTCAAACTCTATTACCAATTTAAAAAAGTTATTAAATTTTTTGTTTATACTTATCCTTGAAAGTAATCTATAGATTCTAGATTATAGAGGCAGGGTGTTTTTGCCTGCGCAGCAGGC
>JBFMGH010000041.1:0-4572 GCA_040752795.1 Cyanobacteriota bacterium | reverse complement strand
TACCAATCCACGTAAGTAAACTATATATGCTTTAAATTTACTACAGGGTGTTTTTAGGTGCGCAGCACCGAAAAACACCCGACCCTTAATTTCCTGAAATCTATCATTACTTTCAAGGAAAAGTATAATTATATTTTAGTGAATTACTAATAATAGATTAACACTATACTATATTAAGCTAATTGCTTCAGGTAAGTAGTTATGAGTTCTGGTATTTATAGGTTTTAAAGCTTTTTACAATACGGTTAACAACAGATTCGGGCTCATTAGTTAATACACCACTGACAACACAATGATATTCCGGGAAATTATCAGATTGATACCATACAAGAGGAAACTCAAAACATTTAATAGTTAATTCATTAACATTAACACCTGTTGCTTCCAGGCTATATCTCATCCTCCCGGGGTATTTGCATGGTAAATTGTCCTGATAGGCACATATTTTACATAGCCTGCATGAACCATTACTTAAAATTAGTTGTCTGTCTGTAAATGCATTTTCAATAATTTTTCTTTGTAAGCTTTTGCCGACAGAATTTGTCATTCTTATAGTGTTAAAAATCTTCTGATAGTCAGAAAGTTTAATCTTGATGGCGTTAACTACAAGGTATTGATAATTTCTTGCAAGTAAATTGAATGGTGGGCTCAGTGGTGGACAACTATATTTCTTATTGAAATTCTTACACCCCTCCATGCATATATCTGAAAGTTTTTTGTATTCAACTAAAACAGCTTCCTTTTGAAGATATGTTACAAATGATTCAACAAAAAACTCATTTGATACTGTTTTATGAATTAAACAATCTTTTTCTATTGTAGTTATCATAATTTAATACCAACATAAAACTGATAAACGTTTTTTATCAAATAATTACACTTGTTTTTTATCCCGTTAATAAATTATAAAATAAACAATTTGTTGAATCTATGTAATTGTTGAAGAAAAATAAAAATTTTTTTAAATAGTTATTATTTAAATCCATAAATTTTCAATAATGGTAAAATTTTATATATTAGAATACAGGAGAAAAACCATTAAGACTTATATCAAATTATCACTAGTTTTGTTTGCTATATGGGCTATAATATTTTTTATTAAACCTGTAAATGACTATTTAAATTTGGATAATTCTTTATCAGACCTGATGTATCAAATTAAATATCAATTCAACACATTGAAAAAGACTAATGAAAACATTGTTATAGTTGATATAGATGATGAATCATTGTGGCTAAAAGATAGGCCAGCGTATTTAGCAGAGATAGTTCAGGCTATTGCAAAATATGGAAAACCTAAAGTTATTGGTATTGATATACTTTATGACGATACAAAAATTCCTAATCCACCTGAGGTTAGCTATAAAGATACAGAACTACAATGTCCATATGATAAATCAATACACCCTGAAGAAATGAAGTTGGCCTGTACACTTGATCAATTGCTTAAAGAACATGATAGTGAACTCGTTCTTATTTCTTCTTATGGCTCAGATTATTCCATATTGTATCCAATAAAAGCAATTAAAAATGTTCATAATCTATATTTGGGTTTTGATGGCATTCCGGGTGATGTTGATAATGTTAATAGAGAGAGCTTTGAATATCTATTTGGTGATAATGATAAAAAAATATGCTCTTTTCCTCTAACTATTGCCTGCCTTTCAAAAACTTATTTGAGAGATGAATGTAATAATTATTGTTTAAATAAAAACCTGTATACCGATCAGTTTATAGATTATAAAACGTTTAAACCTCATTTTATCGGGCCCAATAAACGTTTTAAATATATTAGTGCTAATAAAATAAGAAAAAATATTGATAACTATAGTTATTTAAAAAATACATTTAAAGATAAAATAGTCCTCATTGGTTCAACATCTCTTTTATTAGGAGATCTACACGAGACCCCATATTCAAAATATAATAGACGTGATACTTTTAGTGGCAAAATGCCAGGCATTGAATATCATGCAAATTCTATTCAAAGCTTGTTAAAGAATAAATATTACCTTGATGCACCATTATGGATTAATATTTTATGGGCAGCATTCTTTATTCTTTTAAGTGTATATTTTGTAACACGATTTAAAATGAAATATGCTTTATTTATAGTGTTGCTACTTACCTGCAACTCAATATTATTAGGATATTTAGTATTCTTGAAATACAATTATATACTTTCTCTGGCAACAGCAGCACTGGTTATGATTATATCTATTCCTCTTTCTTTTGGTTACAAATATACGACTGTCAGCAGACTTTTTGGTAAATATGTATCTCCTGATGTGCTGGATATGATTTGGAAAAATAAAGACAAATTAACTTTATCAGGAGAAACAAAATTTGTTACTGTTATGTTTACTGATATTAGAGGCTTTACAACTTTATCTGAAAAGAACGCACCTCAAAATGTACTGGTTTTATTAAATGAATATTTTGAGAAAATGTCTCAAATAATTTATGCTAATAAAGGTTACTTAAATAAATTTCTGGGTGATGGAATGATGATAATTTTTGGCGCTCCATTACCACCGGAAAGTTATACAAAAGATGCTATTAATGCTGTTAATGCTGCTATTAATATGATTAAAGAAGTTGAAGAACTAAATAAAGTATGGAAAGAGAAATATAATATTGAAGGCATAAATATTGGTGTAGGTATTCACTCTGGAGATGTTGTTGTAGGTAATATTGGTTCTGCTCAACGCCTTGAATATTCAGCTATTGGGGATACGGTTAATCTATCTTCAAGGCTTGAGGGCTTAAATAAAAATTATAATTCTAATATAATATTATCTGAATCTACATATAATCTGGTTAAAGATCATTTTAAATTAAAACATCTTGGAAAAACTTCTGTTAAAGGTAGAGTTGAAGAAGTAGATATTTATACAATTGATAATGCGGGAGAAAATGGATGAAAGTTACCATAAAAATATTATTATTAGCAATTTTGTTGTTTCTTATATCCAGTAATTCTTATGCACAGGAGAAACAAAAAAATAACACGTTTTCAAGAAAACTGCCACCAATATTATCTCGTGGTGGTATCAGAGATATAGCTGATTTTATAACTCCGAATGATTCGGTAATATATGAAGCCAGCCCCATATTTGAATGGAATAAACCTGTGTGCGATTCTAAGGCCCCATGTATTGTTATTATTGAGCAGCCAGCTCAAAATGGTGCAGACGAAGACATAATTTATGAGGATGAAGAGGTTAAAAGCAATATATTTATTTTATCTAAGGATAAAGTAGAGCTTGAACCGGGTTTTGTATATTCAATTGAAGTTGTCTCCGACAAGGAGAAATCTAGTGAAAAAGCTTCTTCAAAAATTTATTTCTATAAACTTACCGATAAAGAAAAAGATTCTATATCTAAAGACCTGCTAGGTGCACAAAATCAAAAAGCAAAGCTTGATGTTTTTATTGAAAATGGCATATGGTTTGATACAGTTGAACAACTTAATTCAATGTTAGAAAAATTACCTGAAGATAAAGACTTAAAAGCTATAAAAGAAACTATCTATAAAAAATAACCTATTTATTTTTCAAACCTAATAGATCAATTGCTTTATTAAGTCTATCGGTTTTAACATAAAGGTTACCCAGAAGAGTTTGAAGGTCTTTGATATCAGCTGAATTAGTTATTTCGGTCATTGCTTTATTATAATGGTTTTCAGCATCTTCATAAAAACCTTTTGATTCGTAAAAACTGGCAAGAATAATATCTTTTTCAGGGGCATTAAGAGTGTTTATATTAGCTTCAATATCTTTTATAGATTTTTTCAATTCTATATCTTCATTATCTGTAGCAATATAAAAATAGGAATAGGGGCTATAATAATTTGATACACCAACAGCTTTAATTGCCCAGAAATAAAACTTTCCTCTTTCCAGCATAGGTGCATCGTCTGATAAAGTTAACTCTGTAAAGTTAGTTTCAGTAGTCCATAGAGTTTTAATAGAATTTATAAGTTTGAATTCGTATTTCTTAACACCCGGTATAGCGTTCCATTTGAATAAGGGTTTTAGTTGAGTTATTTGAGTATTTTTTGGGGCTATAAGATCAACAAAACCTTTGGAAGGGTCTTTTTTGCTTTCTACATATGTCTTATCAGAAACTTCATAAGCCTTGCTTTCAAGTATGGCTATATGCTGGGGAGTTATTATTGAGCTATTAGAGTTATTGCTTTTTGCTGCAATGCTTTTTAATGAAGTGGGTATAGCTCTTATTAAATTACCTTGAAAGTGGTTGGACTGGCTTGAAGAATCTTGTGCTAGTTCTAATGCTGAGAAAAATAATGTGTTAAATAATATAAATATTATAAACCCTTTGAATTCGATATTTTGGACTATTTTCATTTTTTCTACCACTGAATTATAAGTATTACAATGCATACAGTTTATCAAAAAAATTTTTTTTTCCAAATATTCTCAAAATATTGAGGCCCTTTAAGAGGGCCCCAACTATATTTTTAAAATTATAATTATACCAATCCACGGAAGTAAACGATATATGGCTTTAAATTATTATAGGGTGTTTTTGCCTGCGCAGCAGGCAAAA
>JBFMGH010000040.1:0-5166 GCA_040752795.1 Cyanobacteriota bacterium | reverse complement strand
CATAAACTTAGTTGGTGGCATACTGACAATAGATCCAGCCAGCCTGACAATAACAGCAAACGATACCAGCAAAATATACGGCAGCGCAAATCCTGTATTTACATCGACATTTACAGGTCTTGTTGCAGGCGATCAGCCAGCAGATTACACAGTAAACTATGCAACAATAGCAAATGCATTATCAGATGTTGGCAACTATGCAGTCACCCCGGGTGGAGTTGTGAACCCTAATTACAATATCAGCTATTCTAACGGCATATTAACAGTTAATCCAGCAACATTAACAGTGACAGCGATCAATACAAGCAAATATTACGGAGATGTAAATCCAATCTTAAGTGCTAATTGTAGTGGTTTTGTTCTGGGTCAAACATTATCTGACTTCAATGGTTCTCTCAATGTTACTACAAATGCGTTATTAACCAGTAATGCAGGCAGATATTCTCTCGTACCATCTGGTATATCTAACCCTAACTATCAGGTTAATTATATAAATGGTTTACTTTATATAAATCCAGTAGACTTAATTATTTCTGCTAACGATACATCAAAGATATTTGGTACTATTAATCCTACATTTACAGCAAATTATAACGGTTTCGTTCTTAATCAAAACCCATTAAACCTTTCAGGTGCCATTGGTTTTTCAACTAATGCTGCACAATTTAGTAATCCTGGAGATTATAATATTGTACCATATGGCTATGCAAGCAGTAATTACAACATAATTTATAATAATGCAGTTTTAACAGTAAATCCATTAACAATAAATAATGTTCAGGTTGATACTGTTGTAGAAATGATCAATAATGATGTTCAACAGGATACGGCTATAGCTTTAAATACAGAGGCAATAGTTAATAATATTCTAAATGTAGAAAATGTGAATGTATTTAATGATTATAATGCAAATATAGAAGATTCTGTAAACGACTCAATATTAGTATTTAATACTGATAATAAAAAAACCAGTGAAATAATAACAGAAACACAAAATATTAGTGTTGCTGGAAGAGCATCTATGCCTACAGTAGCTGACCCGGCAATTGAGTCAGAAGAAATAAGTGTTGCAACTGGTGATATCGTTGATAATGCAAGTAGTGATAACACTAGCCCAGATGAAGGAAATTCATCAACATCAAATAATCAAATAACGTGGTCAACAGTAAAACAAATACTGAATAAATCTTCAGATGAACCTATACAGGCATCAAATACTGAGTTTATGAGTGTAATGTTTAATATATGCCAGGGAACCGATGATTGTAAAAAGATTATTACACCAGAAGCAGTAGAAATGACTGTACTGTCAATCAATTTGCAAAAACCAGAACTTGAATATCAGGCAGATGCAAAAAGTGTAGATTATCTTATGAATGCTGGCTATCATAATGCTGGCTTAAAAGGATATTTAAATATTATTGACCTGATAGAAAATGTTCAAAAAGAAAATTCTGATGATATCCCAGAGTTTCAGAATTATCAGGCTTATAGAGATTTTAGCTATAGACATCCTCCGACATTGTCAAGAATAAGCAAACTTACTGATATATTATACAATAATCATAAAATATCAGGTTTAGGAATATTAAATAAACCTTTATATAATCAAACAATACAGAAGAAATTACCCTTAAGGCCTAAAATAAAAAGTCTTTTAGATATTATACATCAATTTAATGATATCAATGTTTACTCAAGTAATTAAAATAAAAGGATAATGTATGAAAAGAAACAATATTTGCCTAATAATTATTACATTAACACTGGTTATTATTACTGATAATAATCTGGCATTTTCAGAAAATAAAACATTAAAGGTTAAAATGCCAACGATAATATCAGATACGGAAACAACAGGTGTGTTTGGATCAAATAAACCCCTTGTTATTGAAGAAAAGGATATTAATCAAGAGTTGCTTGATAGGTTGAAAAAGAAATACACAGCCAAAGAGCTAAAGGAAGAGTCTACAGCAAAATAGGCAAATATATTTTAGATATTAGGATAATTACTTGAGTTGATAAATTAATAGTTTATAATGTAATGATATATTCAAATCACGATAGATAATAAATAAAAAGCTATTCTTGTATATCCTCAAAAAATATTTCTGGTTCTGTTTTTGGGTTTTCTGGAGCTTTTTTATCCCTGGCAATTTTGCCTGATTTGTCAAGCTGGTATAATTCAGAATCAATTTCCCTTAAGTCGTAAAATCCTTTAAAGTATCCTCCTGGGCCTTTTAACGCCCAGAGATATGCTACTTCAATTTTTTTCCCGTTAACATAGTTGAATTCACCTGAAGGCACATTTTCTAATAATTCAATGTCAGAGCCTTCCAGAGCCTGCCTAATGTTATTAATATAATCGTTTAAACCATTCTCTGTACTTCTTTCTATTATTCGTTTTGTTTCTTTTGATGATAACCAGTCAGTAAATTTAGCTAAATAATAAAAAATAAACGCAATGAATAAAATGAACATTAAACATTCCATAAAACCGTTATCCTTTCTGGATTAAATATATTATAAATTTTATTGTCATTAATTTACAAGTCAATTATTTATAAAATTTTGAAAAATAATACCCTTTAATATTAAAAAAATTGTAAAGCCAGCAACGCCTTAAAGAAGTAAAAATTTAAACAAAAAAACAGATACAATGGTCTTAAGAGTATTATTCTCTTTGAGTTTATTTCCCTGTTAATGTGAATTTTTCAGGGAATTATCAGGGAAAAGAATTTTTATAATTTATCAGGAATATTATCAGGAATTTTCCCCGGTATATTTTTATAGGGAATTTTTTACTAAAAAAGTTTTTTTAAATTATTCTCTGTTTCTTTATTATACAAGGATTTCAAACTTTTTCCTGATAACTATTTATCGGGAATATTATCAGGAATTTTTCCCGGTATATTTTTTTATAGGGAATTTTTTATTATAATTTACATAAAATACGGGCAAAGGAAATTATAATGGACATTGAAAAAATAATTCAACAACAAGAAAATGAAAAACTTGAATTTAAAAGAGAATTAACATCTACTTTTGATAAAAAATCTTTTTTGAAAGATGTTTGTGCATTTGCCAATACTCATGGTGGTTTGATAATAATTGGTATAGAAAATGATGCTCATAAAGTAATTGGTATACAGGAAAACCCGTTAGAATTGGATGAAAAAATCGCTAATATTATTCATGATAGCTTTAACTCTCCTGTTGAATATATAGCTAGAACCTGTAACTATCAGGATAAAATATTATTTTGTATTGAAGTTTATACAGGTTCACTGGTGCCTTATTGTATACTTAGCCAGGGCAAACCTGATGGAGTATATGTAAGAATTGGATCAACAAGCAGACAGGCTTCTCAAGAAAAAATAGCTGACTTAGAACGAAGAAGATTAAATATTAGTTATGATTCAATAGAAGTCTTTGATACAACTGAAGAGGATTTAGATTTTAGTCTCATAGACCATTATCTTAAAAAGAGATATGAAATTAATAAAATACCTGAAGTTAATATTGATAGTAACTTTCTAGAATCTATAAAATTATTAAAGCGCTCTGGAAATCAACTTGTATGTACAGTAGCTTCAATATTATTATTTGGTAAAAATATTCAGAAATATTATTCTAACTCATGTATTAAATGTGGTCTTTATAAAGGCAATACATCTCTTGAGTATATTGATAAAAAAGAATTTACAGGATCATTATTTCATCAACTGGATTCAGCAATAAAGTTTTTTAGAATTAATGAGAAAAAAGGTGCAGTTATAAAAGGTTTACAAAGAGAAGAAAAATATATCGTTCCTGAAATAGCTATTAGAGAAGCTTTAGTAAATGCAATAGTTCATAGAAACTACAGTATTATGGGCTCTGATATTAAATTTAACATATATGATGACTATATAGAAATTATTAATCCTGGAGGATTACCTTATGGTATGACAATGGAATTTTTAGGAAAGGGTATTTCAAAAGTCAGAAATATTGTTATAGCAAAAATATTTAAAGAAATGGGTGTTATAGAAGAATTTGGAAAAGGCATTTCAAAAATTATTGATTCAACATTGCAAGAGGGGCTAAAAACGCCAAAGTTTGAAAATTTTGAGGAATTCTTCAAGGTAACTATATACAAAACTAAAGATAATCAAAATATTGAATCTCAAACTGAACTTAAGCAAACAGATAATAAAGACCTTGTAGATTTAAAGAACAGATTACAATCTATGTTTTTGAAATATCAGCTTGAAGACCTTGAGAAGGTTATTGAATATCTACAAAGGAATAATTTTATTAAAAATAGTGAATGCCAGAAGCTCTTAAATATCAATAATGAACAAGCAAAGTATATTTTGAATAAACTGACAGAAAAGGATATTCTGATAGCTGAAGGAACCGGTAAAGGCAGAAAATACACGCTAAAAGGTAATTTATTCTTGTAACTATATCTTCTCAAAAGAGTTAATAAGTAAGCATAAATGAGACCCGGCTAACTCATCAGGCAAAACCCCGGTTATTCTTAAGTATCTACTAATAGTACTTTGATGGTTGCAGGTTTTTAGAGTGTAAACATTAATAAATATAACGATTTTTCCCGAATGTGCACAATTCACATTTGGACAAGACAGTAATAAATTGTTACATACTATGGTTGCCCCCTTTGTTTCAGGGTAAAGTATTTCGTATATTTCTTTTCTGCGTTTAGGTTCTTACTTAATATCTAAATATAAACGTCCGATTAATTTATTGGTTTAATAATAAGTCTGGGTCAACTATTTTGAAAAATAATACCCTTTAATATTAAAAAAATTGTAAAGCCAGCAACGTCTGAGTTTATATATACCATAATAAAGAAGTGAAAATTTAAAAAAAAACGGAGAGAGCGGGATTCGAACCCGCGGTGGCTTGCACCACACAGACTTTCCAGGTCTGCACCTTAAACCGCTCGGACATCTCTCCAATATTTACTTTTTCATAACTATATCATACGAATCCTACTTTTTTCTACTTTTCAGCCTATTTTTTTTTATAAACTGTCACACAAATAATAAATTTTTTAATTATATCAATCCACGGAAGTAAACGATATATGGCTTTAAATTATTATAGGGTGTTTTTTGAGGCGCCGAAGGCAAAAAAACCCAGCCCAAATAAAAATGA
>JBFMGH010000039.1:0-3412 GCA_040752795.1 Cyanobacteriota bacterium | reverse complement strand
AAAGATTATGAGCTAATTATTGTTAATGACCAATCTGAAGATGCAACAGAATTTATCGTTAATAATTACATGGATAAATTTCCCCAATTACAATATTTAAAAATTGATAAAAAACCTGATGAATGGGTCGGAAAAAATTATGCATTAAATTTAGGCCAAAAGTATTCGTCTTCAGAAATGTTACTGTTTATAGATGCAGATGTAAGATTATCTGAGAAGTGTCTTGAAAAATCATGCAATTTGTTTATTGATAATAATATTAATATACTTAGTTATGCAGCTTATCAGGAATGTAAAACAATTTATGAATATTCTCTACAGCCAATAATATTCTGGGTGTTGAATTTATTATACCCATTAAGAGATATATCAAATGCTAAAAAGTCTGTTGCAGCCTGTAATGGTATATTTATTATGATAGACAGGCAGACATATCTAAAAATAGGAACACATGAAGCTGTTAAGTCTGAAATATTGGAGGATGTTGAATTAGCTAAAAAAGCAAAAAAATCAGGTGCTAAAATAGTTTTTTCTTTTGCTCCAGAATTGATAAAAGTTAGAATGTATAGGAATTTTCAAGAAATCTTTGATGGATGGAGTAAAAATATATTTGCTCTTTGTGAATATAGCATTATTAAATCTATGTTAATAGTGCTGTTACTACTTTTATTGTTTAATGTTCCTTTGTTATTAGTAATTTTAGGTCTTGCAAAAAATTGTATTATTATTTTCTGGATGATAATTGTAATTCTTTATTTTATGTATGTTTATCATAAAATGGGTTATAGTGCTATTGTTGCATTATTATTTCCTCTAGGTAGCCTTATTTTACCTTTAATAATTATTAATTCAATATTCAGGTATAAAGTCAAGGGTAGTGTAAAATGGAAAAACCGGCTATACAAAGTGAAAAAATCTATATAACAAAATCAATTGAATTTTCAGCAGCACATTATTATTATTTAGAAGATTTATCTAAAGATGAAAACTTTAAAATCTTTGGGAAATGCTCTAATAAGAATTCTCACGGTCATAATTATATTCTTCATGTCACATTAAAAGGTGAAGCTAGTATTAAAACGGGAATGATTATAAATCTAATTGATCTAAAAGAAATATTAAAAGATAAAATAATAAAAGTCTTTGATCATAAAAACTTAAACCTTGATACACCATATTTTTCAGAGATTTTACCAACAACTGAATATTTAACTCATGTAATCTGGGGTATATTGAACCCTGAATTGTCAAATAAACTTGCAAAAGTAACTATCTTTGAAGAGGAAGATTTTTATTGCTATTATAAAGGAGAAGTTAATATGTATTATTTAACAAGGGTATATAAATTTTCTGCTTCTCATCGGCTTCATAATGTTTGTATGAAAGAGGATGAAAATATATTAATATTTGGAAAATGTAATAATGCTACTTTTCATGGGCATAATTTTAAGTTAGAAGTCACTTTAAAAGGTAATATTGATAATAAAACAGGTATGTTGATAAATATAATAAACATGGACAGGATTATTAATGAACAGATTATTAATTTACTTGATCATAAAAACCTTAATACGGATGTTGATGATTTAAAAAACACTATTACTACTGGTGAAAATCTTGTAAGATTCATATGGGATAAATTATATGGTCTATTTTATCCTGCAGAGCTTCACAGGTTAAAACTATTTGAAACAGATAGAAATTATTTTGAATATTATGGAGGTTAAACATGTTCTTAAAAGGCAAAGTTGCAATAGTGACTGGTGCAAAAAGAGGAATTGGAAAAGAGATAGCAAAACAACTAGCGTTAAATGGAGCTGATTTAGCTCTGTGCTCACTTAATACTGATGGCGTTGAATCTGTAATAGAAGAAATTCAAAGTATAAATAATTCTATAAAAATAATATATAACCAGGTTGATATTAGAGATTCTGTTCAGGTTTCTTCATTTATAGAAAAGGTAGTAAATCAGTTTAGTAAAATTGATATCTTAATTAATAATGCTGGTATTGTAAGATCTGGATCAATTATATCAACTTCAGAAACAGACTGGAATCTTGTTATAGATACTAATTTAAAGGGTGTTTATCTTCTGATGAATAGGGTAATACCTGAAATGAAAAAGAATGCTTTAGGCCATATAATTAATATTTCATCTATTTGTGGAAAAACAGCATTTCCATATTTGGGAGCATACACTGCATCTAAATTTGGTTTAATAGGCCTTTCATTGTCAGTAAAAGAAGAATTGCGTAAAGAAAATATTCATCTGTCTATTATCCATCCAGGAGCTGTTGATACAGATATCTGGGGATCGATACCAGGTGACTACAATCATAGTCTAATGGTTAGGCCAGATGAAATAGCTAAAGGCGTTCTTTTCATATTACAGAATTCTGAAAACTGTACAGTTGATGAGCTTCAAATAACTCCAAAGCCAGGTATGGTATAAAAAACAAACAAAAAAAAAGAGCCTCTTGCGAGGCTAAAATCAGGATAGTATTGAGTAGTGGTTTGGTTATTTGCGTATATTACGCTATCCTGATTTGAGACGTAATTCCCCAAACTGCATATGGATCACGCTTGAGGGCAGCAGCTAAAAAGGCATTATTCTTGCAATTATCATTATTTAGCTGCTCTATTAGGCTACTCCCTTTGTCCTTTATTCTGTAAGTATTCACGTTAACCTTAAATGGATTCTGTTCACTGATTTTTACAGCTTTTGAATCAGTAAGAAATATATTATAATTAACAATATTTTTGTTACCCGTTGAAAATCTCACAATAATTAAATCCTTGACTTTGTTATCTGGTTAACTATCCATATTAAAATTATCGGAATCTTGAGTAATAAGTTTAAATGCCTTATGATTACGATTGTTAAAGATATTAAGGTTCCTATTTACTCTGTATATAATGAGTATATATAATTTATTTAACTTATGTATGATTATAATGATAATATCTTAACAAATGATTGTTTAATCAATCTTAACAATCTTTGAAGGTTTTTCATTAAATAGAACTTATAATTATAAACATTAATAATAATAAAAGATAAAAGTACTATTGAGAATTTTTATGATTAAAATAAGCAGATTCAATTAGATTTCAAGAACTGTAATTTTAAATCTTTACTTATTAACTTGATTAAGAGTGTCTTCTTTTTTATTATTAGAATCAGATAAAATATTTAAATAGTAATAATAACAGATAATTAATATGACTCACGAATATGTTCATACACTTGAAGATAAAGAAAAAGTAGAGTTTTACTTTAATAAGGTTACCTCTATACTTAAAAGTCAGCCATATGGTTACGATAGATTTCCGGGATCATATTCATTAAAAGATGCTGAACCTGTATTATTGCAGTGTGACTCATATGATGAAATCAATTCAACAATACTTG
>JBFMGH010000038.1:0-2775 GCA_040752795.1 Cyanobacteriota bacterium | reverse complement strand
ATAAAATAGTTAACCTTGATAATCTAACTTATGCAGCAAATCCAGACAACCTGAAAGACATTGAAAATAATAACCATTATTGTTTTATCAAGGGTGATATTTGTAATGCGGATCTGGTAAATAAATTATTTAATGAATATGATTTAAAAGGGGTTATTAATTTTGCTGCAGAATCACATGTTGATAACTCAATTATTAACCCTGAAGTATTTGTTAGAACAAATATATATGGAACACTTACACTTCTTGAGTCTGCCAGAAAACACTGGTTGAAAGAACCTAATATATATAATGCTGGATATGAAAATTGCAAGTTTCATCATATTTCAACTGATGAAGTTTACGGTTCACTTGGCGAAACAGGCTACTTTACAGAACATTCACCATACAGACCAAACAGCCCATACAGTGCCAGCAAAGCCGGAGCAGATTTATTAGTAAGAAGCTATTATAAAACTTTCGGCTTAAATACTCTTATAACAAATTCCTCTAATAATTTTGGCCCCGCCCAGCATAAAGAAAAGTTGATTCCTACTATTATTAGAAAAGCTCTGGCATTAGAACCAATACCAATATATGCAGACGGAAGTAATATTAGAGACTGGATATATGTGTTAGATCATTGTAACGCTATTGATATTGTTTTTCATTCTGGAATAGTCGGAAATACTTATAACATTGGATGTAGAAATGAATATAAAAATATATGCATCGCCAATAAAATTTGTGAATTGCTAGACAAATATAAACCATTAGATAAAAATAAGCATCAAATAACAACTTATAAAGATTTAATAACGTTCGTAAAAGACAGGCCTGGTCATGATAAAAGATATGCTATTGACCCAGCTAAAATTGAATCTGAACTTAAATGGAAAATTGAAACAAACTTCGATATGAAACTTGAAAAAACTGTTAAATGGTTTCTTAAAAATAATAGGTTTTAATCAATACAAAAAACACAACAATTAAATAGACCATAAATTTGTTGTGTGTTTTTCAAGTTAACTACTTAAAATAATTTGTTATTCAGAAGTAATAACTTTAAAAGGTCTTTCAATAATTAGTTCTCCAGAAAGCAGGTTTTTTGTATCATCGTTTTCAATATATTCACCAGTGTGTTTATAAACTTGAAGATACAAAATATTAGTATTGTTGATAACAATGCCAATGTTATTAATTTTAGCTGTAAATATATGAAACTCATCAACTATATTAATATCTGCAAAACCAATTTTTAAAGGCTCTTCATTGCCCACTTTCATTGCAATATGCAAATGATAGCTTCCTGCATTCCAACCTGGGCCACAAACTGTAGCAAGATCAAAATTACCATTGGCCGGTAATTTTTTCACATAGAAGTGCTGGCAAACTTCATTATAGCTAATTGTACCATTTTCATTTTGTTTAACTTCTTTAGCCAGAATCAGATATTGCGATGCCAACATTTTTAACTCCTTTATATTATTTTTTAGTAGCATATCACAAAGCTACTAAAACTAAAATATAAAGGGTAATCAGCTAGATAAATTTATAGATATATAGATGACTAAGTTTATAAAAAAATTGTCGTAAATATAAATTTAAAAAGGACTCTAAAATTATTGAAATGTATTTTGATGATAATAAAAAAGGTATTTATTACCCCTTAAAGTCTTAAATATTATAAAAGAAGATAATTTTAGAAATTAATACATTACAAAAGAATAATAGGATTAGATAAATGACTTTTCTTAAATCTCCTTTATAATTAAAATCAAAGCTTATAATACATTAACCTGGCCAGTAATATTATATTCATGAGCTTATCAACCTCAATTATTATCTATTAATAACTCCTTATATATTATTTTATAAATAATTCAATTCAGGAAATTTTTTATTATTAGAGGAAAACACTCATCCTTTTTATGAATATCAAGTATATAATTAAATCAAAATAAAAATATTTTTTTACAGTTAATACTGGAGGGGGAAAAGCTTTAAACAACTTAATAATATTTTTATCAGACTATTGTCTGGTAGTGTTTTTATTTACTTAAAAAGCTCTAAAATTCTATTATTTTTGGTAGAATCTAGAGTGTATTAGCATTTATAACATTTTTAGTAGCAAATGGAGGATATACAATTCTATGGTAGACGAAATAAAGCCAATTTCAACTGGTCAAGCTCAAAATATTCAGGTAAACACAGAAAAGAAAGCAAAAGAAGAACCAGATAATTACTTTGAACAGAGTGATAAAAATAAACCCGATGGTAAACCTAAAACACCATCTGAAGTTGTGGCAGCATTAAACAAAGAAGTGCCTGATGATGCAAAAGACGACAAAAAAGCAAAAGGAAAACCAGGAGGCCCTAAAGAAAAAGTTGATCCTGATACAGTAACAACACCATTGTTGCAGGCTGCTCTTGGAGGAGACGAAACAGCTACAAATCAACTTAATGCCTTGCTAGCACACAGAGACCCTGCAATGGTACTTTCGGCACAGAAGGCATTAAATACTATTAATAATAGTAAAGGGCAAAATATCAATTAGAAGTTGAAACTATCTACTAAACTATATTTTTAGTATCATATTTTATTTAAACCTGTCTGGTATCTTGCCGGGCAGGTTTAAATATAAATATTAATTAATGAAAAGGTTGAATCAAAGATATAAAAATTAAAAAAATACTCAACAAATAGCCCCCTTATCCGAATGTAGAATAAGGAGGCATTTGTTGATTATGAATACTATAAAATATCTTTCAAATTTTTTAAACCCCCTAATTTTA
>JBFMGH010000037.1:0-9460 GCA_040752795.1 Cyanobacteriota bacterium | reverse complement strand
AAATGCCGGCACTTTTTCACCAGCTATAACCTCAAATATTGGGAGGTTTTGGGTTGATAAAGCCTCTTCTATTCTTGTGTCAATAGCTTTTTCTATAGCTTTATCAGACAACCTTGAGAAATACAAACCTCTTTTACAGTGATATAGCTCATGGGCTAATGCCTCATCAATAACATTAGCTGTTTCATTCATGTCAAATAATACAGCACCTTCATCTACGATTAGCCTGTTAATTAAAACATTATAAGCTCCTAAATATCTTGTTCCGCCCTGTGACATGTTATATACAGATACCATTGGAGTTGTATTTTCATTTATTCCGTGGTGTTTTTGAGCATCTTTAAACCTTGCAAACATTTTTTTTAAATCATTAAGATTTAATGGCCATTCTTTAGCGTGCTCTACACCTGGTATAGGAGAAGTAATAACTTCTTGCAGGGGGTTCTCTGTAGTAGTTGTTTTTATTTGTGATATTTGACTACCAAAAGCAAGCCTGGTTAGATCTGAATATCTTATCAGGTTTATTTTTTCTGGTGCTGGTTTTTTAATCTCTTTATGGTGAGGTTTTAAATCGTGCTTAAAATTATAATTATGTTCTATAATACCGACTTTCATTTTGTCTCTCCCCGAAATGTTGTCTTAATTAACTAGCTTAGATGTTATTAATCATCTTTGACATAAATATTTCTAGTTGTTAAAGAAATAGCATTATGAATTGATTAAAAACTCATAGGATCAATTAAGATCAAACAAGTATATTTTCCAATTTAAAAGTTATTTCTCCCCTTTTAAAATATCTCTCCCAAAAAAATGAGTAATTTATTATTCTTATACTACTATGTAAATGCTTTTTGTAAATCGTTATTAGTATAATAGTTACAAATTATTTACCCATTTAACAGGTTTATTAAATAATGGATTATAGTAAAAATTTAATTCAGGATAATTTTGTAGCACAGGTTGCTGAATATAATACTCTAATAAGATTTAATAAATATAAGTTTGTTGTTGTAATATGATGTTTTATTGGTGATTTAGGTATTTTAACAATAGAACTAATAGTTTGTTTTAATCAGATGAGCAGCGAGGTCAATTAGACATTTGCATAGTAATACATATGTGTTAGGTTGGGGTATTTTCAAATGTAATCGTATAAATATTTATCGTTTGAAAGAATTTATTTTATATAAGATTCTAATAATGAGTGAGTGTAATATGTTGCATAGCCAAGAAATATAACAAGCCCAAAATAGACTAACACAAATAAAGTCCTGTTTGTTAGAGATACTTTGTAATATTTATCGTCATTATCACGTTTATCACTATTATTATGTAATAAATTTAATAATGCAAAGAATAGCATGAGTATCAATGCCGGTGTTTTCAATATAATGGTGAAAACTAACAGAATAATAAATCCTATTAACCATACTTTTCTTGATATAGCAGCAACAATTCTTCCACCATCAAGTGGGCTGACTGGTGTAAGGTTAAATAAATTAAGCATAAAACCAATATAAGCTAAATATAACCAAACCTGTTCTCCTGTAAAAGCAAATATTTCAAACATCAGAAAAGCAGCGAATGAGCCCAAAACAGGGCCTCCTAGTGCTATTTGAGCTTCTGTTATTACATCTTTAGGTATATCCTTAATGGAAATAAAAGCACCAAAAAATGGAATAAACACAGGAAGACCGGCTCTTAAACCTTTTAAGTTAATAATAAGACTGTGTCCCATTTCGTGTACAAAAATAAGAAAAACAAGACCAATTGCCAGTTCAAATTTAAAAATAACTGCATAGGCTAAAATGGTAGCTATCATTGACCCTGCTGTTATTAATAACCCATGGAACTTTAGTATGCCCAAGAAAAAATGTGAAAAAATAGGAGCAACCTTCGCAAATAACAAGAAGGCAAGCCCTTTTGTTTTAACTAAAATTATTGCAATTACTGCTGCAATAGATCCTAAAACCCCTTTAGTAGAAGATTTATTTTTATTTAAATTATCTTCTTTTTTAGCTAAGGTTGTTAGTCCTGATTCAAGAAGTATTAGATCTTCTTCATAGGCATTATCAGGGGCAATTTTTATTCGTTCTGGTTTTAAAAAATCTTCCCAGGGGGCATGTTCTCGAATTATTCTTGATGAATAGCTATCAATATTAGTTTGATTTAATCTTAAAAGATCTATATCCTCTCTTTTAGAATATATTTTATTGGCAGATTTAGCAATACTCCCTTCTCCATAGAATTTATTTAGATTAAAATTGTCGATGGTTCTATATAGTTTGACAGGAGATTTGCTTAAATCGGTTTCTGTTTTATTATTTAATGGCATTGATTATCCTGATAACTTTCAAAGCCCCTTTTGTTATTTTAATAATATACTTAAAAACTTGTAGAATATCCAGAAGATAAATAAATGTTTGTATGTGTGTTAATTTTTAACCATCTTAGAATCATAATAAGGTGTTTTTCAGTAATTATTATGCCGGTTATTTTTTTCTTGTATAATTCATAAGAGTTAAATCTAAAGAAATGTTTATTTGATGAAGTCAGAAAACTACAACAGAACACTTGTAATAGGTGATATACATGGCTATTATAAGCATCTTGAAAAGCTTTTAGAAATTGTTAATTATGATAATAATTCAGACAGAATAATTTTTCTTGGTGACTATATTGATAGAGGAGATAACCCTAAAAAGACTATCGATTTTGTTATTGAGTTATCTTTAGAAAATACAAATGTTATAAGCCTTATGGGTAATCATGAAGATCTAATGCTCAGTAATATAACAGAAGATGGGAGACATTCAAAATCAATATGGATGTCAAATGGGAGTGATTCAACGTTAAAATCATTTGGGCTGTCTCTTTATGGAAGTTTAAATTTGATAGATATAAAGTATATTAACTTTCTATCTTCACTGAAACAAATATTTATTGATGAAGAACTTATGATGGTTTTTTCTCATGCTGGTATTGATCCAACAAAACCTGTTCATAAGCAAGATTTATTTGATGAATATAGAGGTCCAATGTGGATAAGATCTGATTTTTATAACAATAAAAAACCAGCAGATGCGTATACATTCATTTTTGGCCATACTCCAACTTATAATATGAGAGAAGGCCTTTATGATGTTTTGTGGGAAGATAATAAGATAGGTATAGATACAGGACTTTGCTATGGTTATAAACTTACAGCTCTTGAAATTATTCCTGGGCAAAGATTGAAAGCATATTCTGTTAATAGAGAGTTTGCTTTTAATGTTGAGTATCAGCCTTAATAGGAGAGAAAAATGCTTGCAGCAGTGTTAGAAGAAAATAATAGTTGTCTGGTTATTAAAGATGTGCCAGTGCCTGAAATAAATGATAATGAAGTTTTACTAAAGGTAAAAGCTTGTGGAGTCTGTCATACTGATTTACACTATATTGATCACGGAATAAAAACTTTTAAATCTCCTCCTATTATATTGGGGCACGAAGCTTCAGGGATTATTGAAAAGATCGGGCCAGCAGTAGATAATTTTAAAAAAGGAGATCGTGTATTAGTTCCGGCAGTGATAACATGTGGTAGTTGTAAATTTTGTAAAACTTCAAGAGAAAATATTTGCTTAAATATGCAAATGCTTGGAAATCATATTAATGGTGCCTATGCAGAATATTTAGCGGTTAATTCTAAAGACGTTCAAAAAATACCAGATGACTTAAGTTTTGAAGAAGCAGCTTTAATATCTGATGCTCTAAGTACTGCTTATCATGCTGTTTTTAACAGGGCAAAAGTTGAAAAAAATAGTAATGTTGTAGTATTTGGTTGTGGTGGTGTTGGTATCAGTATAGTTCAAATGGCTGTATTAAAAGGTGCTAAAGTAATAGCTATAGATATAAATAATAGTAAATTAAGTCTTGCAAGAGACTTTGGTGCAACGGTTACAATTGACCCTGAGCAACAAAATATATTTGAAGCTTTAAAAAAAGAGGCATCTACCGGAGTGGATGTTATTTTTGAGGTTGTTGGATTAAGTTCTAATTTTGAATTGGCTATGAAACTTGCTAATCCGGGTACAAAAATATGTATTGTTGGTTATATAACTGAAAAAGCCAAAATTAATTGTGCCAAGTTAATGTTTTATGAGTTAGATATAATTGGTTCCCTGGGTTGTAAACCATCTGATTTGTCTGAAATAGTTGACATGGTCAGGCAGAATAAAATTAATGCCAGAAAAATGGTATCAAATAAATATAGTATAGATCAGATAAATATTGCGCTAGATGACTTAAGAAACTCAAGAGGATTGAGGCCTGTAATTACTTTTGAATAAAAGAATAAAACCAACAATATTCTTGTTGGTTGTGTTTACTTGGCAAAAGCGACAGGATCTTGATTGGAGTGGTGGGATATTTATTAATTTTTAAATTATTTTATTGCTTACATTATTATAATAGCATTGAAAATGGTTTTTTGTCTCTCAAACTAAGGTTTGATTTTTTTACGACTAAAGGTTGGAATAAATTTTAATTGTTAATAAGAAAATAGATATATAATACCAGAATATCATTAATATTCAACACTTTGAATCCTTAATCTTTTTATTGAATCTCTATAACTATTATTGCAACCCAGATAATAGCTTCTAGCAAATTATAAATAAGACTTAAGCAAAAGTGTGTCAATACTCAAAACAAATCAGTAGCCAGATAAAGCGGCTTGAATTTAAAGGTCTAATACTGTGGCTGACTTACTAATTTCTTGTTTGTTGATTTGTTATGCCATGATATTTATGAATAATGATAATGTATTGGTTCTAAATTAATAAACAAATCCATTGATAAATAATTATTAAACTTTAAATAAAATATTGCTTGAAAAATAATGTGATAATGGTTTTTCAGATTTAATAGCTCAATTGATTATATTGAGGGCATTTGTGGATATCAATTAATAAAATCAATAGCGAAATGTGTAATTGATATCGATTAATTAGTTTAGTACAATAGAATAACTTTATAATTGGTATCGTTCTTTTATTATGCAAATCGAAGTAGTAAACAATTTTATGATATGAGGTATAGAGGTTATGGCAGAATATATTAAAATTGCTGAATACTGTAAAGTCAGTGGTTATAACAAATCAAAGATATATAGAGCTATTAATTCAGGGGTAATTAAAACCAAGAGAATAGATGGTGTCAAATATATAGATGTTGAATTGCTTCCAGAAGAGTTTAGAATCCCATCAGATGATAATGATGATTTTAACCTTACAGCTTCAATAGATGTAGAAGAGACTAATCAGGGCAGGGATTTAATAGAAACAAAATGTGAAGTTGTGTCTGTCAAAACTGAGCTGGATGAAAAAGGTTATATCAGCCTTAAGCATTATGAGATTCTCCAGGAATTATATAATAAAATGGAAAAAAGAACGCAGGTAGCTCTTGATACCCAAGAGGAAAGCATTAAAATGCTTAAGACAGAGCTTGATGATAAAAGAGTTGCATTGCAAAAGCTTTATGACGAGAATCAGCAAAAATTATCTGTTGTAAATAATTTTCAAAAACAAATAAATGAAAAAGAACAATATATTACAAACCTGGAAAAACAGTTAGAACTTATAAAACAAAAAGCTAGTTCAGTTAGTGAAAAACCCCAGCCTCAATTAATTGATAAAGATCAGCAGGATCAAGCAAGTCATATTGAGTTGAAAAGTCAGATAAATGAATATAAAACAAAGGTAGAAGAACTGGAAAATCTTCTTTCTGATAAATCTAAAACTATAGAAGCATTAAGTGACCCTTCTAAGACTAATTATTATGCTATTGCAATGGGTACAACAACTGATGATGAGCATGGTGCTGCTGTCACGGAAACTTTTAAAGTTAAAATAAATGATTTAGAGGGTCAGGTAAATTCATTACAGAAGAAGTTAATTTCTTATGATAAAGCATTAAAAGAAAAACAAAAAATAATAAATGAGTTTAATAAGGGTCCAAAGCGTGATGAATATGTTACAGAATTAAGAGGACTTAATGAAGCAGGCATATTTGACGATGGATCAGCTGCATCAGAAAAAGCTTCTTTTGCAGAACAGCTGTTAGAAGAAAAACAATCTATTATTAAAGATCTTGAAGCTAAAATGTCTGAGATGCAAAAGAAATGTTTTGAATCTGATAAAGCCTTGCAGGAAAATTTGAAAAAAGTTCTTATATTAGAACAGCGTTTAGAATCTCAAAATAAAACTGACACGATACTTTTCAATGTTGATGATTCTTTAGATCAGTCTGTAACTAACAATGAAAATGAAGTAAAAATTGATGAGTTGCAAATGGAACTGAATAATGCGTTGCAGAAAGTATATGATTTAGAAAATCTTCTTGAAGAAAGGCAAACCAAAATTGAAGAGCTGGCAGAAGATATTCGAATTAAAGAAGAAAGCTTAACCGATGAAGTTGATAATCAGATAGAAGAGTTAAAGCAGAAAATTAAAAAGCAGGAAGTAAGTATTAGAGCAACAAATGATAAGGTTGAAAGTTATGAAAATCTTGTAAAAGAAAAGCAAAAAATAATTTTTGATCTTGAACAAAAATTATTTGAAAAACAACAGAGGATATTATCTTTTGAGAAATCTGGTGAGGCTCATCAGGAAATTACAAGGCTTCAGCAAGAGCTTGATGTAAAACAAAGTAAGATTAGAGATCTTGAAAATAACTTAAATAAGTTGAAGTATGATATTCCTAATTTGGAAAATGTTTCTGTAGATATACAGCAGAGGATATCATATTATCAAATTGAGCTTGATGAAGGTCAAAGAAGAATAATTGAACTGGAGGCAAAGTTAAGAGAGAAAGAAGAAGTTATCAGGGATGATAAAAATATTATTCAGGATAGACAAAGAAGAATAAAAGATATTCAAGATATAGCTGATAAAAAGCAAAATCGCATTGATTCATTGGAGAAGGAATTGGTTTTGAAGCAACAAAAGATTGCTGAAATAGAACAATCTATATCTAATGTAGAAATGCCCGATATTGATTTAGAATTAGAATTGAATAATAAAGATAAACAAATAAATGATTTATTAAAAGTAATTGAAGAGAAAAACGAAATTATTATCTCATTAGAATCTAAAGAAGAGAAGGAACACAGAGAATTTTCGGATAGTTTTGGTGAAAATGAAAGAATTCAGGAACTTGAAGAGCAATTAGAAACAGCTCAAACAAGAATAGTTGAGCTGGAGGATCAAATAGATTCACAACCATTAGAGCTTGAAACTGAATCTCTTGAAGAAAGCGAAAGAGTAAAAGAACTTGAAGAGCAATTAGATGCAGCTCAAATAAAGATAGTTGAGCTGGAGAGTCAGATGGATTCAAGGCCATTACGGATGGAAATAGAGCCGGTTGAAGAAAGCGAAAGAGTAAAAGATCTTGAGGAACGATTGGATGCAGCTCAAACTAGAATATTTGAAATGCAAGAACAGATTGGATCTCAATCATTTGATTTGGAATCAGAGCCAGTTGAAGAAAGCGAAAGAGTAAAAGAGCTTGAGGAACAATTGCAAGCAGCTCAAACCAGAATGGTTGAAATGCAAAAACAGCTTGACTCTCAGTCATTTGATTCAGAAACAGAACCTGTTGAAGAAAGCGAAAGAATAAAAGAACTTGAGGAACAATTGAAAACAGCTCAAACTAGAATAGTTGAACTGGAAGAACAGCTTGATTCTCAGTCATTTGATTCAGAAACAGAACCTGTTGAAGAAAGCGAAAGAATAAAAGAGCTTGAGGAGCTACTGGAAGTTAAAGAATCTATGATTAAAAATTTAGAAAGTAATATCTCTAAGACAGATTCAGAAAGTAATATTGCAGAGCTTGAAGAAAGTAACAAGAAGCTAGAAGAGGAATTATTTGGAGCTTTAAAAACAATTTCTGAATTAGAAACAGAGTTAAAAGAAATAAAATCACTAGATATTAGTAATTTTGGTGGACAGGATGAATCAAGAATTAATGAGCTTCAAGATGAACTTGAAAAAGCTGAAGAGAAGATTAAAGAGCTAGAATCTTACGGTGATCTTTCCGGTGAATTTGAAGCAATGAAAGCTCAAATTAGTGATCTTGAAATGGATATAGAATCAAAACAACAATATATTCAAATGATGGAAAATACATTGAGTAAAGTGAATGATAATTTAAATAAAATGGATGAAGTACAGAATGGTGAAAATACAGTTACATTAGAACAATACAATGAAGATTTATTGAAAAAAGAAGAAGTAATAAATCAATTACAAAATAAAATTGATAGTTATGAGAATAATTCTGGGTTTGAAGGATTTACCCCTATCAATCTTGAAACATCCCAGTATGAAGAGCAGCTTCAAGAAAAAGAAGAAATTATTGCTCAACTAGAAATAAAAATTAAACATCTGGAAGAAGCTGCTTCGGATAATATTTTTATAACTCCTGTACAGGATACACAACAATCTATAGAAAAGGATCATACGATTTTTGAACTTGAAAGAGAAATAGAAGAGTATAAACAACGTTGTGAAGCTCTTAATAAAAAGCTTCATAAAGCTGAATTATCTCAAGCATCAAGTGATTCTGTCACTGATTCAATGAGAGTTGCAGATTTAAAAGAACGTATTGAAGAATTAGAAGAAGCAACAAGACATAAAGATGAACAGATAATTGAATTAGAAAGTCAACTTAGCAATATTAATAATCTTGAACCTTTATCACAGGATGATAAAGATAGCAAAATAAATGAATTAGAGCTTCAAATTGAAGCATTAATTGATGATCTTAATAAAAAGAATGCCCAGCTTAATGAATTAGAATATGCAATGACAAGCCCATCAAGCGATTCTTCAAGATATAGCCTTGATTCTTCCAGTATGAATCTTGAGATGGAAAAATTAAGACTGGCCAAAGATCAAGCTAAAGCACTCATAAATACTAAAGAAGCTGAAATTGAAAGGCTAAGAAGTCAATTGGTCAAGTTGCAACAGGAATTAGATAAGAAAGATGAAGATATTAAAAAGGAAAGACAAAAAACAATATCAATTGCTTTATCTAAAGCAAAAGATTTAGATACAAAACAAGCAAATATTGATAATATTATTCCTCCGCCACCTGAAGGTTCTGAAAATCTAGCTGATGATGGAAGAATACATAACATGGAGGCTGATTTAAATGTTGCATTGCAAAAAATTTCAGATCTGGAATTTCAGAATGATCAATTGAAAAAGCAATTATACAATGGTGGTAGTTCTCCAGATGATTCAGGGGGTTCAGGAAACTGGTTGAAGAAATTATAATCTTGAAAATGATTAATTTATAACAGGTTTTACGCAACTGAGCAATAATCATTAATATTATTGAATTTTTTAGCTCTAAACGTATGTAAATAATCCTGGTGAGCTGATTCTAGGCTTTGATTAGGATAATGTTCTTTTAAATATAA
>JBFMGH010000036.1:0-2407 GCA_040752795.1 Cyanobacteriota bacterium | reverse complement strand
CAAATTAGTTTATCATAATACTTTTTTTATTACTTTCCTTAAAATTTAGAAATAAATAACAATATGACGATATAAAAAAATTCGATTCAGGTATAAAATATAACTACAATGATTATAAGTATATTTATGATATTTTATTCTGCAGGTATTCTTAATTAACAATTTATGGCAAAAAATATGAAACTTATAAAATCACTATTTTTAGTATCTTTTATTTTTATTTTTATCTTAGTATTTCTGGTAGAAAGCGTTTCTGCACAGGAAGATGACTATTTTGAAATAAATAACTATTGCATTGGTAGGGTATGTATTGGAGATACCTTGAAAATAGTAAAAGACCATTACAAAGATTGTATTATAAAGGTAAATGATTCTGATACAGGATACTACATCTTTGATAACCTTGGTAATTTTCTTATTGAGTTTTCTACAAAAAAATCTATTAACGATGAGAACGAACCTATCAGATACATTATGACTTCTAATCCTAATTTTAGTTTTGAACCTGGTAATATATCTCTAGAAACAAAAGTTTCTGAACTTATTGATAAATATGGACAACCCAATTATGAGTCAGGCCCCAATGGATATCAGGTTTCATTTTCCGGATGGCCAATTAAAAATACTTCTGAATATCATAAATACCAGGTAAACTTAATTGTAGGAATATACAACCCAAAGCTTAATGAATTATTTAACTTTAGTGGAACCATTAACGAGAAGGCCGAATTAAAGTTACTTAAATCCTATCCTGATTATACCTATTTAAATACCTTTGAAATATTTAGTGACCACTATAACAATGGAAATCCTATTCCATAAAACTAAATTACCCAACAAAAATCTGATGGGTAATTTAGCATAAATAATAACTATGGCTAACTATAACTTATTCTTGATCTACGATAGGCCTTTCAGTTTTGTTTAATATGCCCAAACTCTGAAGCGTAGTTGCAATTTCAACTATTGTTTTTGGCAGGGCACCCATTGGTGTATTATCTCCCATTGAATACCATTGGACCTTGTCAAAGTTCATATTTTTCATTGATTCACCTAATTCTTCATATAATACCTTCATAAGTGCTTCCTGACTCAAATCGTTATTGATGGTATTTATATCACGCTGATAATTAATTTCAGCATTCCGTTCATCTGTAATAAAGGTAAGGTCTTTATATTTGATTATAATTTCACTTTCTTTGGCCATAAGTTCTTTTTCAGCTTTTAATTGTATTTCATATTTTTCTGTATCAATTTGCTCTTTTATAACAGATCGTTTAGCATCTTCTGTAGCATGAATTAATTCTTTATCAAGCAATGCCTGATCTTTATCGATTCCTTTCTGTTTTGTTTTCTGCTCATTTTCATATTCAATTTGCTTAATTCTTTCTGCCAGAAACCTTTCTTCTTCTTTAAGTCTTGCCTGATGTTCAATCTTTTTCTGTTTATCCTGATTATCAATTTCAATTGCTCTGGCTTCAAACTCTTGCTCAGCCTTACGTATTCTTACTGCCACTTCAGTTTCTGTGGATGTATTTTCAATATCCTTTTTTGCTTCAAGCCTTGAATGTTCAGCTATTCTTAGTTGCTCGTTTCTAAAAGGTGCTTGCATACTTTCAAACAGTGTTTCAGATAGCACTCTTACTTCTTTAATTTCCATAGCTTCGATTTTTAAACCCCAATCACCAATTATACTTGTTAATTGGGTTGATAATTTTTCAACCAGCACTTCACGATTAGTAAGCACTTCTTCTAATATCATGTTTGATATAGCATTTCTCGCAATAGAAACAGAAATATCAATTAATTGCATAGATAAATTATCTATAGCATCACTATCATAAGAGTCTATTTTTTTATATGCTCTTTCTCCATCTTCTATTGACCATATAAGGAACCCATCTATTCCTACACCTTGCTTTTCTTTAGTAATATTATCAGCATAAAAGTTAATTTTCCTGGGAGTTATAGAAAAATGAATATAGCTATCTATCAATGGTAGTAAAACAAATGTCTTACCAAGTCCCTGGTTCTTAATTTTACCGAACCTCGTATGGACTACGTACTCGTTCGGGGCAATAGTTACAATGCCAAACGTTTTTTTATTTTTCATATCAACCCTCTATCCCTGAATTTATAAACTTTTCATTTTAATCATCTCATTGTTAAGGCAAGAATTCTGTGATCAAAATCACAATAATTTTGTGATGGTCATCACAAAACAACTATAAGAATTGCATTGTAATCATTTTATAGACTGTTTTAGGTTTTTTGCTATATATTAAAGAGGATTTATTGCTTTTTAGACATTTTTAATAATCTATAATTTAATTTGGAATTTTACAAATCAATTTATGCTATTACTAATATGTGAATAGTTAAAACAAGGGTGACACTTCTTAAGTAA
>JBFMGH010000035.1:0-9153 GCA_040752795.1 Cyanobacteriota bacterium | reverse complement strand
CTCCTGAACTAAGAATTTAACAGTTTTTTAATCTCTTCAACTGATGGTGCTTTACCGGTAATTTTAACAACTCCATCAACAACCAGGCCGGGAGTAATCATTACACCAAGCTCCATTATTTTATTTATATCTTTAACCTTTTCTAATTCATATTCTATACCTAGTGATTCAGCCGCTTCTTTAGTATTTTCAGCAAGTTTATTGCACTTAGGGCAACCTGTACCCAGTATTTGAAGTTTTTTCATTTCATACCTCCTAAAAAATCATTCCATAAATATAACCACTGGCTGTAGCCATTATAATAACCAGTAAAACAAATGCAAATGTCTTCCTTGTGCCCATAACGCTTCTGATAACAAGCATATTGGGAAGCGAAAGTGCCGGACCAGCAAGAAGTAAAGCCAGGGCGGGCCCATGTCCCATGCCGTTATCTATTAAGCCTTGAACTATTGGTATTTCTGTTAAAGTAGCAAAATACATAAAGGCTCCGACCACAGAAGCAAAAAGGTTTGACTGAAGTGAATTGCCGCCAACCAGACCACTGATCCATTCAGAAGGTATTAAGCCTTCATGCCCCACACGGCCCAATAATAGACCTGCAATAAGAACACCGATTAATAACAATGGTAAAATTTGTTTTGCAAATCCCCAGGTTGCTTCAAGCCAGTCGTGAGTTTCACCTTCTTTGGTATTAAGGACGATCGTTAATCCGGCAACACCAATAGTAAAAGCAACAATAGGATAAGTTGGCATTAACAACGCAAAACCACCTGTGATAACAGCAATAACCAGAATTTTCCACCATTCAATCTTGAACCATTGAACTAAAATAACGCCTAACCCGATTGAAAACAGGGCTGTAATAATCCATTTATAGATATATAGAAAATAAAACAGGCCCGACATTTCATTTGTTGATCCCCAGTTGGCAAAAACAAGGATACCAACCATCACAGCCATAAACAAAGCATTTTGATAGAGGGGACGTCCTTCTTCATCAGCGCCAACCATCATTGCAGGTGCATTTGCGTTTCTGGCTTCTTCTTCTTTTGCAAAAATAAGGTGCATTAAAAGACCAATAATGACACTAAATAATATTGCGCCAACGGCACGGGCAAAGCCCAGTTCAAACCCTAAAACATTAGCCGTTAGAATGATTGCTAAAACATTTATAGCAGGGCCAGAATATAAAAAAGTTGTAGCTGGCCCAATTCCTGCACCCATTTTATAAATGCCGGCAAAAAGCGGTAAAACAGTACACGAGCATACCGCAAGCACAGATCCAGAAACAGAAGCCACGCTATAAGCTAAAATTTTGTTAGCTTTAGCCCCCAGATACTTCATAACGGCATTCTGACTGATAAAAACAGATATTGCACCAGCAATAAAAAAGGCAGGTATTAAACAAAGTAAAACGTGTTCCTGTGCATACCACTTCGTTAGAGCCAGAGCTTCAACAAGGGATTGTTGTAACCTTGTGTTTTCAATCGGAAGAAAATAAAACAACAGAAAAATACCGATGAATAAGAGTAATACCTTTAGTTCTTTTTTAAATTCCATAGGGGTGTACTTCCTTCTTGAACATTTGGTCAATTTACCAAGTATTATAGCAAAAATTTTTTATTTCAACCATCTTCTTTTAAAGAATCTTTTACACAATCAAAAAGAGTCAGAATACAAGGACATTTGAGGGTGTAATAAACATTCTTGCCTCTTTTATCTTCTACGACAATCCCCTCATTTTTTAATAATGACAAGTGTTTTGAAATTGTTGAAATATCTACACCAACCATTTCTGTAAGCTCACAAACACATTTTTCCTGTTGAGCTATTTGATCAATAATAAATAACCTTGTAGGATGTGCTAACGCCTTATAAAATTTGGCTCTTTTTTTATATTTCGGATTAATCATAATGTATCTCAATAATAATTTATAATGTAATTTATAATTTAATATATTAATAATATTGTTCAAAGCTTTGTAAATAAATATGAATAGACATTAATTGATAAGTTCTTTTGCTTTTTCGACTATGTTTTGAACTGTAAACCCAAATTTTTCAAGTAAAACATAACCCGGTGCAGATTTGCCAAAGTGATTAATAGTTATTGAAGAGCCTTCAAGGCCAATGTATTTCTCCCAGCCCTGCTGGCAACCAGTTTCAACAACAAGACGTTTTTTTATAGATACAGGTAGCACAGACTCTTTATAGCTATCAGATTGTTTTTCAAATAGCTCCCAACTTGGAAAGGCTACGATCCTTGCATCTATATTATTATTTAAAAGTGCCTTTTGGGCTTCTAGTATAAGGCTTACTTCGCTGCCACTGGCCATTACTATTATATCAGGAGATTCTTTTGACGAATCAGAAATAATATACGCCCCATTTTCTAAATTACTGGCAGAATTAAAATTATTTCTATCTATAACAGGCAACTTCTGTCTGGATAAAATAAGTGCTGTAGGGTTTGTTGTAGATTCTAAAGCAACTTTATAAGCATATTTAACCTCTTCTGCATCAGAAGGCCTTATTACTATAAGATCTGGTATGGACCTCAATGCAGCTAGATGTTCTATGGGCTGGTGAGTAGCGCCATCTTCTCCCAGGGCTATGCTGTCATGAGTAAATATGTATATTACCTGTTTCTTCATCAAAGCAGCCATTCTGATAGCATTACGCATATAATCAGAAAAAACCATAAAAGTAGCGCAATATGGAATTAAGCAATTAGATAATGCCATGCCAGTGCAAATAGCTGACATAGCAAATTCTCTAACTCCGAAGTGAATATTTCTGCCAGCATAATTATTTTGTTGAAAGCTGCTATAATTTGTTAAAAATGTATTATTTGATGGTGCAAGATCAGCAGAGCCTCCTATTAAAGCGGGCAGATTATTAGCAAGAGCATTTAATATAATACCGGAAGCAACTCTGGTAGACATTTGTTCACCGGGTTTGAATTCTGGCATTGAAGCAAGTAAATTATCCGGTATATTCTTATTTATAAAAATTTCAAACGCCTTATATTCTTCAGGATATTTGTCTTTATATTCCTGATATTTTTTAATCCATTTATCTTCTTCAGATTTGCCTTTAATTAAAGAATTTATAATGTTATCCAGAGCCTCTTGAGGGACATAAAATTTTTCATCAGGCTTTATCCAACCCAGAGAATTTTTGGCCAGAATAACTTCCTCTTCTCCAAGTGGCGAGCCATGACATTTCGACGTACCCTGTTTATTAGGGCTACCATAACCAATAACAGTTTTTATTGAGACAAGTGAGGGTTTATCAATTTCATTTTGAGCTTGATCTATTGCATTATAAACACTTTCAAGATCATTACCATCTTCTACTGATAAAACATGCCACCCATAGGCCTCAAATCTTTTTAGAATATTTTCTGAAATAGAAAGATTTGTTGAACCTTCAATGGTTACACTATTGTTATCATAAATATATATAATATTACCCAGCTTTAAGTGTCCGGCCAGAGATGCAGCCTCAGATGAAACACCTTCCATAAGATCACCGTCACTGACAATACCATAAATTTTATAATCAATCAGATTAACATCAGGTTTATTAAAATTAGCTGCTATATATTTTTGAGCTATAGCCATCCCTATCCCATTTGCAAATCCCTGTCCAAGTGGGCCTGTAGTAGTTTCTACGCCAGGAGTTAAGTCAACTTCAGGGTGACCAGGTGTTGTACTATCCAGTTGCCTGAAATTTTTTAAATCATCTAAAAATACTTTATACCCTGTAAGATAAAGCAGGCTGTATAAAAGCATAGAAGCATGGCCAGCTGATAAAATAAATCTATCTCTGTTGATCCATTCAGGATTATGAGGATTATGTTTTAAAAACCTGCTCCATAAAATATATGCTACTGGTGCCAGCCCCATAGGTGTGCCAGGATGACCTGACTTTGCTTTTTGCACAGCATCCATTGAAAGAGTTCTAATTGTGTTAATACAAACTTGATCTATTCTAGATGATTTGAACACCTCTAATCCTCTCTTAAATGATTTTTACCATAGTGATAATAATATCATTTAAAATTAATCTGTTAAATCAAATAAATAGTAATGATTGCTATTCTCAACTATTCTGACTTAGAAACTTCGTTTATAAATGCTGCTATAAAGGTGGCAACCTGATTTTGCCCGTAGTTTATGCAGGTATTAGCAACTTGATACCAGTTTTGAGGTTTATTTTCTTGAAGTGTTTTCTGGTATGGAGCAGATTTTTTAGAGGTTGTTTCTGCGAGGTCTTTAATGAATTCGGTAAAATTAGTATAGTTTATTTGAATATTTTTCAAGGGTTCAAATTTAAAAAAATCCTGTTTGTTTGCAGCATATTTTTCAAAATTAAAATGATCTTTCTTTCTCAATTTAGCCTGAATAGGGTTCCAGGTAGTAACATGATTTGGTTGGCTTATATCTTCTAAATAATGGCAGGCCCTGCCAAGTTCTTGAAGAGCTAGTTGTTTATTATTATTTTTATATGCTTCGACAGCTTTTGCAGCATGATCAAGGAAATTCTTCATGGCAGTTTGCTTGCGAAAGAATATAGTTCTTTTAGTTTTATGGTGATAATAATGGGTATCCTGAAGGAAGCAATGTTCATCTTCATCAGGTTTATCAGCATATCTGGCAAGTAGCTTGATATTATCTTCGTTTAGAATATTCAGTTTATCTTTCTGGTTTGCAATAACAATACGAGCAGCCTTATCTGTCATAAACCCATGAGTAGATGGATCATTGCTGCTCCAGCCAAAAGAAATGGATTTTCTTGTTTCAGGTTGCTTTATATTTATTGAATTACTAATCAATTCTAGTCTTTAATTCCCCTGTTATACTTTTCCCAGCTTGCATTCAGGGCATTGACCTGGTCCATAGTAAGTGTTCCAACTTTACTATTTTCTGAGACTTCGTTTAATTCAATGTCTACAAATCCAGGATTGGCTTTTATCATTGGAGCAACTTTTGAATATGTTGGCTCAAAATCATCATAGGCATTGCTATGAAGCATTCCTCTGTCTGTGCCATGATAGTATAGCTTGAATGAACCATCATCCTGTGGAACCCTATAAAGGTTTTTGCTGCCTAAAAGGTCTATTTTAACCTTTTGTCCGTCTTTAGTTTTTGCTGTACCTTTAATTGCTTGAAAACTTATTGGGGAAAAAGATAAATCCATTAATTTAAACCTCATTCAACTAATTTTAAATAATAAACCTCTTGAAAATGTAAATGTGACACTAAGTTTGTTGTTTTTTAACAATTATTAATCTAATGATAACGACATCTGTGTTTAAAATTATTTAGCAATAAGCAAAAAGCTCAGGGCCAGGGTCAATAAACTATAATTATTTTCTTAAAAAATTTCATACATTGTGTTTCCTATCAGTCATAAGTATGAAAAAAAAATTAGCAAATAGTCTGAACTCACAATAAGAATTTCTCGTGATGAATGAAGGCCTAAAACAACTTAAAGTAGAAAGAGAAGAAGTAAGTTAGTAATAATAGAAAGGGTACGGCCATGATTTCAGTAGATTTAAACACAAATAATAATGTTTATAACAACAAAGCCAAAACCAATAAAGATAAGAAAAATAATAATCTTTATGGAAATAATGAGCAGGATTCAAACAACAATAATCAGAATAACATTACAGGCAATGATGTACTGGGTGGAATTCAAAATTTATTTGTTAAAAATCAGCAGGCTAATAATGCCAATTTGCCGGTAAATGATGCCAACAGTCAAAAAGATGATGGCAATAAAACTTCTGAAGATGGTAAAAAGAAAGCTTCAAAAGGTAAAAAAGAAACTAATAAAGCCAAACAAAAAAATAAAAATGAGAATAAGGAACAAATGAAAAATAATAATAACCAGATGAATATGTTTCAAATGAATAGTATGAATGCAGAAAACAGGGTTGGAGATTTTAAATTTGATCCTGCAAAAGCAATGGCTGAGCAATCATTTGAAAGTGGCCTGAAAGCCTGCAAAGAGGAGCAGAATGCCAGAAAAGATATTACTACTGGTGGCAAAGACTTAAAAACAGGCGTAAAAGATATTAAAACCGGCACTAAAGAACTAAAAACAGGCCAGGTTGAAAAAATGATGGCCATTATGGAAAAAGTCAAAGGTATGATGGATATAGTTAAAGGATCTATGAAAATAGTTAGCGGCGTTAAAGATATAACTGAAGGTGTTGAAAACACTACTGAAGGCGCTGAAGAATTAGCTGAAGGTGCCTCCCTGGTGTGGGATCCTTTTACAGCAGCAGAAGGCGCTGCTTTAATAGCAGAAGGCGGTGTGCATCTTGCTGAAGGAATTAAAAACATAACTGAAGGTACTAAAGAAGTTACTGAAGGTACTAAAGAAATTAAAAAAGGCTCAGATGAAGTTAATAAAGGAGAAAAATTAGATAAGAAAGGAGATAAAGAAATCAAAAAAGGCCAAAAAGATATGAAAAATGGTGCCAAATTAGTAAAAGAAGGTGAAAAATTCTTGCAAAAAGGTGAGCATGAATATATAAATGCCCAGGAAGATAAACTAAAATCTCAAGAATTTTTGATGAAAGCCGAAATGCTTGAAAGAAAGGAAGATATACAACATCGGCAACAGATGCCTTTTAATCAAGAACAAATGAACAATAATTTCTTTATGAATGCTGAAAAAGATAATTTGATAAATAAAGTAGCATAGTTTTATACTGCTAATTTATAAAACTCTATTAGTGCAAACAGCAGAAATTTCTGCTGTTTTTTTATTGTTTTTGTCTTAAATTAAGTTATATTGATCCCTGAAATTATTTCTGGAGTAACAAATTAAAAAGCATACAAAGATGCTTTGATAATCAGGTTATTTGCATTTATTTTATCGATTGATATAATAATTTCACATAATAAAAGGAGAATGAGATGAACAATTTTAAAACCATAGTTATTATAGCATCTTGCATATTTATATTGTTATTTTCATCTTTATTTTGCTTTAAAGAAAGTATATTAATGGCACAAATGCTTGATTCTGTGAAATTTGAAGAGCCTGGATATGGGTATTCTATTAAATATCCATCAGATTGGATCTATGAAAAAAAAGGCAATGCTACAATAATATTTAGTGGCCTTAAGGGTACGGATTCTTATTTCTCTACAGTCAATGTTCAAAAGCTTTTTTCAAACAAATTTGAAGAAGGCTCCTATGATAGTGTTATGTCTGTTATTAATGATCTAAAAAACCAGTTAATCAATGGAGCTGTAGATACAAAGATTTTTGATGAAAAAGATTATAACTATAGCGATTCAATAAAAGGAAGAGAGTTTACTACTGAATATTCCAGATATGATGAAAAATTCAAACAATGGGTAGTTGTTGTGCCAGGTAAAAATAATGATTTTTATTTCTTGTGGTCATATACATGTCCTATTCACCTATATAATGAGTATTATATGACAGCTAAGGCTATGCTTAAAAGCTGGAAACTTGATTAAGATCGATTTGCAATCTGTGTCATTCTGAATTTATTTCTGCATCTAAGCTCCTAAAACTACTTCAGAGTGGCATAACGTTGTTTATTGGTCTTAAATTCAGGTATAAGCATTAAAAAACGGCTTCACTAAAAAGTGAAACCGTTTTATTTATTTGGTTTTTTAATAAAATTTAAACTCTAACAGATTTTTTTGAGAGTTCTTTTTTAATAACTTCAGCTAATCTCTTAATTCCTGTGTCTATTTGTTCAACACTAGGGTAAGAGAAATTTAATCTCATTGTATTGGTGCCTGACCCATCACAGTGGAACGCAGAACCAATTACGTAAGCAACTTTTTGCTCAACCGCGTCATAGAACATTTCGTTCGCACTTAATGTTTCAGGCAAGCGAACCCATAAGAATAAACCACCTTCAGGCCTTGTCCATGAAATACCTTCACCTTTTGGCATATATTCTTCAAGCGCGTGAAGCATTGCATCTCTTTTATTCTTATATACCGTTATCATACTGTTAACATGATCATGGAAATATCCCTGACGCAAAAACTCAGCGGCTATTAACTGATTAAGCGTAGAGGTACAGAGATCTAATGATTGCTTTAATTTAACCATTTTTTTAATTATTTCTTCATGTGCAACCATATAACCCAGCCTTAAGCCAGGTGCAAATGTTTTTGAGAATGTAAACAGTGAAACAACATTATCAGTATGATCCAACTTATAGATCATATCTGGAGCCGTACCTTCAAACCTGACCTGTCTGTATGGAGAATCTTCTACTACAAGTACATTATACTTATCTGAAAACTCTACTAGCTTTTTTCTGCGTTCCTGAGATGTTGTCACGCCACTTGGATTTTGGAAGTCTGGTACTACATAGATAAACTTATAATGCTCATCCTCCTCAACAAGCATATCAAGTTTCTTCTCAAGCTCATCTATTAAAATTCCATCATCGTCACATTTTACGCCAATTATATTGGCTCCATAGCTTTGAAATACTTGCAAGCCTCCAAGATAACTGGGAAGTTCAACAAGAATAGGGTCAGACGGATCAATAAAACCTCTGCCTATAAGATCCAGGCCTTGCTGGGATGCTGTTGTGATAAGAATATTTTCTGGCTTAACTTTAATGCCATCATCTTTTTCCAGAAGCTTAACAAGTTCTTCTTTTAATTGGGGCATTCCTTCGGTAGGGCCATATTGAAGTTCTGCTTTGTTAAACTTTTTTGCTAAATCTCCGACAATATCGGCTACTTTTTCTGACGGGAATAAGCTTGAATCAGGAAGCCCTCCGGCAAAAGAGATTATTCCTGGCTGGTTTGTAAGCTTTAATAATTCCCTGATTACTGAAGATTTGGTTCTTCTTGTAACAACCGATAAATTCTTTCCTAAATCTATCATAATTTACCTACCATTTAATATTTTTAACTAAAGACCTCATATAACTATTATTACAAAAAAAGATTTAGAGTGAAGTGGTTTTTAAAATTATAAATAATGATATTAATTCTTTTTATTATATTTGGCTCTAGCTTTAGTGCCATAATAAATAAACATCAATAGCTATAGTTAAGGCTTTAATACATAATTCTGGTAAATTTTATATCCTATATATATTGATATAAGTAGCTGAATAAGAGC
>JBFMGH010000034.1:0-2585 GCA_040752795.1 Cyanobacteriota bacterium | reverse complement strand
TGTTCCTTGCCATTATAGATACTAGTGAAGTATTTTCTATTCCTGACACTGAATCCATAACACTCTTACTGGCAGGCATTGAAAGATTCAAGAAAAAGTGATCATTAGAATTAATGAAATTCATTACATCCACTTTATCTTTCTCTGAGGCATCTGCCTGTATTATAAAGGCTGCTATTTCTCTAATTAGCAAAGATGTAGCAGCTCTGTTTCTATTATGTACTTCATCTCCCATTTGAAGTGCTTGAGCTATTATTGATTTCAGGTCGATTGGCCCTTTAAGATCAATTACTTTTTTCAATAAGGGGGCCAAAACTGTTTCCATCCAGTTTAGCTTGTCAATTACTTCTTGAGAATAAGCACCGTATCTGAGAACTTTGCCGAGTCCTTCGTTAAGGGTAGCATAAGCCTGATTTCCATAGGTTTCATTCTTAATTATCCATACAGGCATGCTGGGTGTTACAACACCTGCCATTGGCCCAACAGTATTATGATGGTGACATGGTGAAAATTTAATATCGCCACTGGCGGCAAGGTGTTCTGCTTCTTCAACAGTGGAAGCCATTTTCTCATATAGAATTCCACCTATAATGGCACCTTTTAAAGGTCCACTCATTCTTTCCCATTCTATTGGAGGGCCAGCGTGTAAAAATAATTTATTATCCATTCCTGGTATATCATCTATAGCTTTGCCGATTCCAATAATCATTGGTTGAGCTGATTGAATTATTTCAGCAACCTTCAAGTTTGCTTTTTCAATTTCTTTATAAAATTTACTTGATAAAATTTCTTCACACATAAATTTAGCAGGGCTTTTAGAAAAAATATGTGGCTTCCAGTCAACACTAGCAACGGATACTCCTTGCTCTTTTAGGCTATCTGCAAAACTATCAAGGCCAACATTTATAACATTAAGATCATTATTAAATAGCTTACTAAAGTTAGTCATTAGTTTATCTCCTTAATGATTGAAGCTGCAAGAATTGCTGCTTGTGCATTACAAGATGCTAATATAACTGAATTTTCAACTAGCATAGTAGTTTGTTTGTTTAAATCTTGAGGATCTTTACCTGTGCCTGTGACGGAAGCAATAAAACATAAATTAGGGTTGTTTTTTTGAGCCTCCTGAATAAATGGAATACAAATGCCTACAGGGTCTTTATGAGCACCATAGCCAAGAACAAAATCAAGTAGAATAACTGCTACCTCAGGATCTTTAGACTCTTGAATGATTCTTTGATTTCTGGTATCCGGTTCAATCATAGGATGAGGTTTTCCTCTTGTAAAGGTGTCATCCCCAAGGTCTACAAATGCATTTTTTTCGCTGATAAAAGGGTCTTTAAGCTCATAACAATCTTTAACAGGTGTATTGGAGTATATTTCGGGTATCAGCCCTTTTGAAAGAAGCATTGCCTCATCGCAAAGGGTTCCTCCAGTGTAAAGCCCTCTCAAATACTTTTGTGTACTTGTGAATTCTGTGTCCAGCATTTCTGGCATTCCTACTGATTCTGCATCAAACTCCTCTTTCTTTGCTGCTAATCTACAGGCAGTAATAGCTGTTTCTTCTAATGTAGAACAAAATATAAGATTATCAGTAGCTGTTTGAGATTGCCCCAAAAAGTTTATAACGAAAGGTTTATTTATTGTTTTAGCTTTTTCAATAATTTTTGTGGCTACATCGGGGTGTGGAGGCTTGCTAATAAGTATAATAACGTCAGTGTCATTATCACCTGCGAGAGCTTCAATCCCCAGCTCCATCATAATTCCATTGACATTTTTACTAAGGTCTCTTCCTCCGGTTCCTATTGCTTGAGATATACCAAGACCTAATTTATCTATAATGGTACTGACTTCTTGTATACCAGTGCCTGATGCCCCGGTTATTCCTATGTTACCGCTGCTAACTTTGTTTGCAAATCCTAGAGGTTTTCCATTTATTATTGCTGTACCGCAATCAGGCCCCATCATTAATAATTGGTTTTCTTTGGCGAGGGTTTTAAGTTTAACTTCTTCATCAATAGAAACATTATCACTGAATAGCATAACATGTTTATTGAGTTTTAATGCTATTTCGGCTTCAGCAGCTGCGAATTCCCCTGGTACAGAAATAACAACAAAATTTGATTTTTCAAATTCTTCAGCAGCTCTTTTAAGCGATGAATATTTAGAAGATTTGGATGATTTAGTATTCTTTTTTGTCAGGCTTTCATTAATAACATTTTCTGCGTTATTAATAAATTCTTCGGTGCCATCTAGGGCTATAATTAAATCATTAGGGCTGCAAGATTTACATTCATTAGTTAATAATCCGATATTATCTAATAATTCTTTATTGTGATCAGTGCCCATGCATATATTTGCATCTTTTACTCCATCAAGTGTTTTAACGTCTCTTGTTATAAGCATCAAAGATACTGAGTCAAAGTAAACATTTTTTTGAATTTTTATTTTTTTCATAATAATACCTCTTAAATTTTTTTAAGGTCGTATTTGCAACAATTAAGTATATCCGTTATGCCTTTAAGAAGATAGTATCCAGAGGTGAAGCCAGAGGAATTCACTTTTTTCCAGTCTTTTAAAACAAT
>JBFMGH010000033.1:0-3445 GCA_040752795.1 Cyanobacteriota bacterium | reverse complement strand
GATAAGTGTCCTGGAATATCAAGGCCAACATTAAATAAAGTACTTCAAGAATTAAGAGATCAAAAAAAAGTTAACCCCTTAAGCCTTGGAAGAGACGCTATCTGGCAAAAACTTTATTAATTAAAATTTCATTACTAAATTTACACAACTAAAATAACAACTAAACTAGATATATTTGCCTACAATATATTTTAATAAGTACTATATTTTTATACTTTGAGAAATTATCACTCGCTAAAAGTGGTTTTAATAGGATAAAGAACTGATAAACTTATTAGAAAGCCAAATAGCAACGTTTTTATAATAAACTCTTTTTAAAATAAAGTAAACTGTTTTTGTTACAAGTTCAAAATTTCATTTGGTATGAACTCGTTTATGTGAGATAATATGCATTCGAAAAAAGAATTATATAGTTTTCCTACAATCGAGGTGTGTATGAGTATAAATAAAATTAATGTATTGGTATGTGGAGCTTGTGGAAAAATGGGTACTGCAGTTGTAGAGGCAGTATTAGAGCAATCAGATTTGGATATAGTTGCGCTTGTTGACACCTCAGATGAATTATACACTAAAGCAACCTCTTTACTTGGAAGTAATGTAGACAATATTATTCTTGAAACTTCATTATCCAAAGGTATAAATACTGCTAATCCTGATGTAGTCGTTGATTTTACTAATCCTAATTTTGTCTACGATCACACAAAAACAATAATTGAAAATGGAGCCAGACCTGTTATTGGTACCACAGGCCTTACTATAGATCAGATAACTGAACTTTCATTATTAATTGATAAAAAGAAACTGGGTGGTCTTGTTGCTCCTAATTTTGCTATTGGCGCCGTTTTAATGATGGAGTTTTCTAAAAAGGCAGCTAAATATTTTGATCACGTTGAAATAGTTGAACTTCATCACAACAAAAAGCTTGATGCTCCATCAGGCACAGCTATTAAAACAGCAGAAATGATGGGAGAAATGCAAAAAACTTTTAGCTCCACTAATGTTAAAGATAAAGAATTATTACAGGGCGCAAGAGGAGCTGTATCCGAAAAAAATATACATATTCATTCTATCAGGCTCCCAGGATTAGTTGCTCATCAAGAAGTTTATCTCGCTGGATCAAGTCAAATGCTCACTATTCGCCATGATTCATTTGATCGTAAATCATTTATGCCCGGTGTTATTATTGCAATAAGAAATGTAATGTCACAATCTAAACTAATTTATGGACTTGAAAATATTTTATAATTAAAATACACTACATAATTGTATTCATAGAAGAAAGGAAGAATATGTCTGAGCCAAGAGTAGCGATTTTAGGTGCAACAGGCGTTGTAGGCCAAGAGATATTAAATATTCTAGAAGAACGAAACTTTCCTTATAAAAGCATTAAATTTTTAGCAAGTGCACGATCAGCAGGAAAATTACTAAACTTTAATAGTAAACAATTTACTATTGAAGAAGCCACCCCTGACAGTTTTAACGATATTGATCTTGTACTTTCTTCTGCAGGTTCAAGCACCAGTAAAAAATTTGTTGACGATATAGTCAAAAGAGGTGCTGTAATGGTCGATAATACAAGTGCCTTTAGAATGGATAAAGGCATTCCTCTAGTTATCGCTGGCGCAAATGACGAAGACCTGAAACAACACAAAGGTGTTATCGCAAACCCTAACTGCTCTACATCACAATTAATACTGATTCTTAAACCTCTTCATGATGTCAATAAAATTAAAAGAATGATTGTATCTACATATCAATCAGTAAGTGGTGCCGGTAAAAATGCTATTGATGAACTTATTGCAAGTTCAAAAGCAAAACTAAACAATCAAGAATTCTCACCTAAAGCACTACAAAAAAATATCGGCTTTAATTTAATACCTCACATAGACTCTTTTGTTGAAAATGGATACACAAAAGAAGAAATGAAAGTTGTAAATGAAACCAGAAAAATTTTACACGCCCCTGATATGCAGATAAGCTGCACAGCTGTCAGGGTTCCAGTTCTAATATCTCATAGTGAATCAGTTAACATTGAATTTGAAAACCCAATGTCTCCTGCAACCGTCAGAGAAATCTTATCAGGCGCATATGGAGTTGAAGTCTGGGACGAACCAGAAAAAAATATCTATCCAACTCCAGTTGATGCTGCCGGACAGGATCCTGTTTATGTAGGACGCATAAGAGCTGATATATCTTGCAATAATGGTATAAGTCTATGGGTAGTTGCTGACAATCTTAGAATTGGCGCTGCTTTAAATACTGTTAAAATTGCAGAAAAATTAATAGAAATGAAATTATTGAATTATCAAAAAGTTACTACCTAAATTTTGGAGGGTAATTAAATGACTTTTTTAGGCGAAATTATTACAGCAATGGTTACACCATTCGATAATGATTTAAAAGTTGATCATTCTCAGGCTGCAAAGCTTGCCAAATTTCTTGTTGAAAACGGTACTGAAACAATTCTTATTTCTGGTACTACCGGTGAATCACCTACTCTGGACCCAGAAGAAGTCAAACAACTTGTTTCAACTGTTAAAAAAGCCGTCGGTTCAAAAACAAAACTATTAGTTGGGGCAGGTACTAATAACACTGAAAAATCTATTAAACTTGCTAAAGAAATGACAGAAGCTGGGGCAGATGCTCTATTAATTGTTGTTCCTTATTATAATAAGCCTTCTCAAGAAGGCATGAAAGCTCATTTTTCTGCTGTTGCATCAAGTGTTAATACCCCTATTATTATGTATAACATTCAAAGCAGAACTGGCGTTAATATGCTTCCTGAAACAATTACTGATTTAGCTAAAAAACACAAAAATATTATTGCTGTTAAACAATCACATCCTGATATGGATCAAATTACTGAAATTATTCAAAATTCTCCTGAAGGTTTTGTAATTTATAGCGGAGATGATAGCCTTACATTGCCCATGATGTCTCTTGGTGCTTATGGCGTTATATCTGTTGCATCTCATTTAATTGGGTCCAAATTAAAAGAAATGACTACTAATTACAAAGCCGGGAAAACCAAGGAAGCTATAAGGATTCATCTTGAATGCTATCCAGTCATGAAAAAAATCTTTATTGCTCCAAACCCAACACCAATTAAATATGCACTTAAAGAAATTGGTGTTCTTACTAATGATAATGTCAGATTACCATTAGTCCCTATTAATGAAAGTCAACAAAAAACTATTAAAGAAATGCTGAAAGATGCTACAAATCTTTTACCAGCCTGTGCAAATAGATAATTTTATTTTGATAAAACTTGGATCATTTCAGAGGGTCAATGGTTAATATTGACCTTCTTTTTTAAATTATTATACTTATCCTTGAAAGGAATCTATAGATTTCAATAATAATTTAAAGCCATATATCGTTTACTTCCGCGGATTGGTATAGCTGAAATTTTAAAAAGTGCAAGCAAAAATACACTATGGTCTTC
>JBFMGH010000032.1:0-14212 GCA_040752795.1 Cyanobacteriota bacterium | reverse complement strand
TATTTAAAAGAACATTATCCTAATCAAAGCCTAGAATCAGCTCACCAGGATTATTTACATACGTTTAGAGCTAAAAAATTCAATAATATTAATGATTATTGCTCAGTTGCGTAAAACCTGAATTAAAAAATAGCCATAATTCAGGGGTTATAATAATGATAAATTACCTCAATTAATCAAAATAAAATGCCTGTTATGCCATTGAGATGCTTAAAACTCCAACTAATACATTTGTATTCTTTATGGCTATTTATAGCTAACCCCTTAAAATTCTTTGCAAAGATTTGCTAGAAATTTTGTGTTTTAAAATGTTTTTATTAAATCAGAGAAATGAATCATAGAGCTTTCGAAGTTTAGTAGAGTTGTTAAAAGGAAATTATAATTATGAAACACCAGGGGGCTGAACAAAGCTTATTTTGTTATAACGTTAACTTATTTAAATTTGCTAATTTTAACGACAAGCTGTTCTCTAAATATCAACAGGTAAAACCAAATTTTTTTACTATAAATGATGCTAATAGTTTTCCTTCTAAATCTTTCCTGAATAAATGTCTCAAATGGTTATGTTTTAATATAACTAATTACTCCGTAGGTCCCAAATTTCTTTTTTTTCCCCAATATGTTTCAACATATTCAAATACTACTTTTCCCTCCCTTGTTTTAAATAATATTTCTACTCAAAGTAACGATCTCCTATAATTTCTCCGAAAAATTACTCCTTAAATATTGATTCCCTAAATAGATTCCAAAATTTTAGTGAGGTTAAAACCTCACTTTTTTTTGTATGGGTGGATAATACATATGTATTATCCACAGTGAATAAATTTATTTACAAGGTCTTTTAAGGCATCTGCATTGCCGAAAAGTTTTTCGCTTAAATTTCTATCATCATAGCTTTTTAAATTATTTGCTATTTGTTCAATCATTCCTTCAGGAAAAACATTATGTTTCTGATATATTTCACGATCTCTCAATAGCATTTCAGCTGCCTCAAAGCAGGAAGTAGGTAGTTGCTTTAAATGATTAACAGTACTTGCATCTACATTAACATAAAGATTTTCTGCAACCTCAATAGAATCTTCTTTTTCAAGGCCATATAAAGCTGCTATCGTTAACCCTGCTAGTAGTCGGTGAACATTGGCACTGCCATCAGGGCTTCTTAACTCAACGGTCTGGCTATTACAATGTTCTTGACTCTCAACAGATTCTTTTGGGTTAGCATTTTTAACCATTTCTTCTGCACCATGCCAATTTAAGGGCACCCTGACCAGAACGGATCTATTTCTGTCTCCCCAGCAAATACTGGTTGGTGCTTCCTGGTGTGGTACTAATCTAAGAAATGAAGTTGGTACGGTATTGCCAAAGGCTGTAAGTGATGGTGCAAGTTCAAGATAGCCAGCGATTAATTTTTTTGCTGCTATACTTAATTTATTATTAGTGTCGACCATTTGATTGATTCCATCTTTAATTAATCTTGAGTGTATATGAAGCCCACTGCCTGCATGGCCTACGATTATTTTGGGTGCGAAACTGACTTCAAGTCTGTATTTGTAGGCTATTTCTCTAATAGCCCACTTGGCCAGAACTAGTTGGTCGGCTGCTTCTTCTACCGATACAGGCAAAAATTCTATTTCGTGTTGAACCATCTGAATATTATCATTAATAATATTTCCAACTTCAGCATGGCCATATTTGATCTTGCCACCTATTTCACTTATGGCTTTCATTGCTTCTTTTCTTATGGCTCCCCATTTAGAAAAAGGGTGAGATTCATGATAACCTTTCTGCTCTAAAATAGGGTATATTGAATCTACTTCTGAAAATAAATAGTACTCAAGTTCTCCGAAAGCTTCTAAGGAGAATCCGGTTTTTTCTTTTAACACATTGTGAGCTTTTTTAACAATATTTTCAGGTGAATTTTCAAGTGGTTTACCATCACTGGAGTAAAATGAGCACATTAAGTCAATAGTAGGGAATTCTGCAAATGGATCTACAAAAGCTGTTTTGTATCGTGGTATTACATATAAATCACTTGATACAGCACTTATGTATGAAAACAGGCTTGAACCGTCTACACGTTCGCCAAATGATAATATTTGATCAAGATGTTTTTTGCTATTTATAATAAAATTTAACTTCTTAACTCTGCCATCTCCTCCAACATACCTGAAATTGATCATTTTAATGTCGTTTTCGACAACAAATTTGATAATATCTTCTTTGGTAAAATCTTCAGATGGTTTATTTAAGTATTTAACTAACTTATTGGGGTTTAATTCTATTTCCTGATAATTAGTGTGTTGCATAAAAGAAGACCTCATTTGTTGAAATACAAAATATTTATAGAAAAAGAGAATAGACATTGAATATTTTTTATTGAAGCACCTTTTTAAATATTCATTGCCATTATGATTATATGTCATCAAAGAATTAATAATAGACTTTATTTTGAGCTTTGTAATCTGAACAATAAATTCTATTAACCCGGATTATTCACAAAGTTTCGGAAATAGATCTTTATCGAGGGTTCAAAAGGTCCGCAGGGCGGACCTTTTGAACCCGGTCCTCTAAAACCTGATCCCTGTTAAATATTTACAGTATGTTAAATGCATAAATCTTTAACTTAAGTCATTACTTGAGCCTTGAGAGTTTGTAACAAATTCACGAATTAACTGGGTTAAAAAAATTAAACTTTTTATGACCGGGTTTTTTTGTAGTACAAAAATACTATCTAAATTGGTTCAATTGTCTAACAATAGTGGTTTCGGGGTTGTTTTTATATTCTTAGAGGGATAAATAGCTTATTTTAGATATGTTTTTATTCTTGACTGCAAAATGCTTACTTATTTAGGAGATCACAATTTAAAGTTAATAGATTAATCAGGAGGGGATTATGTTAAATTTACAAGCATTTAATTTGCCTTATTACAATCAGGGAGCGAATCAACTTTCACAAAATTATGCTACAAATCCGGGGCAGTTAAGTATTATTTCAATAACACCTGACGGAGTTAGTTCTCAACAGGGTTTATTTGGCAATTTTAATCAATTAAATAATGCTTCAAACACTATGCCTCAGGCACAGCAAATGAATAATCCGATGCAAATGTTTATGCAGTTTTTCCAGATGATGATGCAAATGTTTTCTCAACTGATGGGTATGCAACCAAATCAATATCAACAGCCACAACAGCAACAGGCTCAAAATGCAATGCCATTTAGCCAGGGTCTACCATTGCAGCAGCCATTAAATTATACTAAACCTTATCAGACACAGAATTATAATCAACCTCAGTCTACACAACCTCAATATAATCAACAAACTCAAAATAATCAGACTGCTCAACCTAAGAATGATTTATTAAATAAAGTTGATCAAAAAGAGCTTGATGCTGTTAAAGGTGAAAACTTAAATGCTGTTGATAGTAATGGTTATCCTAAATATTTGGTTCATAAAGCCAATGATGGCCAATATCACCTTTATAAACAGAAAAAAGAAGGTGATGGAAAAAATTATAAATCTGTTACTAAAGTTAAAAACGGAAGTAATAATCTTTATGTAAAAGACCCAGAGAAAAATAAACAGGCAGCAGCTTCTGCAGCCTCAGCAGCAGCTTCAGGGAATGGTTCAAGTGCTGCTTCTGCTTCAGCTTCTTATACAAATATGAGTCTGGGCTTTGATATTAATGGTGATAACAGACCAGACATATTTATGGATTATACTAATAGTAGCTCAGCTTCTTCAGCAGCTTCTTCAGGTGCAAGTGGTGCAGGTTCATCCGGAAGTAATTCATCACCAATCGAAAATGAAGGTGGTGGTAGTACAGGCTCTCCATTAATTTTAGACACAAACAAAGATGGTAAAGTTAGTGCTGAACATGGTAAAGGCGTTGATGTTAATGGTGATGGAAAAGTTGATGGTGCAGCTACAGGTGGTGATAAAATGCTGGCAATGGGTGATCTTGATGGCGATGGACAAATTACTGGCAAAGAAGTTTTCGGTAATGAAACAGTAGATCCTTTCACTGGCCAAAAACTTAATGCAAAAAATGGTTTCGATGCATTGGCCCAGGTTGCTAAGAGTGCTGAGAAAAATACAGGTATTAAATGTGTTGATGAAAATGGTCAGGTAGATGTTCAAAAACTCAAACACGCTTTAGAAATGTCTGGCAAAGGATCATTAGGTATGATAAGTGGTGATAATAACAAAACCCTTGAAGGCCTTGGTGACGTTTCTAAAATCAATACATCTAATTATATTAATCAACAACAAACTGGAAATGTTCAACATAATCAACTGGGTTCATATACAGATACAAGTGGCAATCAGCAAAAAATTAATGATGTCTGGTTTGCCTTATAACTAACCCAAACTGCCCTAGAGGATAAAGAGACAATTAAAGTTTCCCCTTTTAACCCCCGTAAGGGGGTTTTATTCTGGAAAAATGTTTCTGTTCCTTTCGAAACAGCTTATTATTTATTCAGAGACGACTTTTATAGCTTTGGGGTCATTTTGTATTTTTTGGTTTAGCCTTTCAATATATTTTTTATCAAGGTGTTTAATACAAACCTTAGACACAACTTTGCCAATAGATTTTGAAACGAGGTTAAATATTTTACTATAACCTTTTTTAATACCAGACGTAAGCCTTTTAGGTATTAGTTTTATGCCATTAACAGTTGCTTTAAGGCCGCTCTGTCCTATATCACTTTCAATAAACCTTGTAGAAATTGTTTTTCTTAGTTCAATATATTCTTGAGCTGTAAGGTTTGCTTTTTTATTATTAAGAAATTTCTTTTTAAGTTTGTTTTTGAATCTGTGCCATTTAGAAGAATCAAGCACCAGATATGTGTTTGAGATCCAGGCTTCTAATGTTTGATCAAATAAGACAAATAAAGTTCCTGCTCCAACAGGGTAAGACGCACCACATAAAAATGGAGCAGCAATAGCAAATGGCTGGCTGAATAAAATCCCCATAAACTCGCCTCTATTTAATGAATGGGCTGCAAATGCTTTCCAGGTCTCTGTTAATTTCCAGCGGGTTGCTTTATCAGGGTCTTGTTTATATTCATCAGGCACTTTTTTTAAGCCTTTTTGAATCAGGTCTTCCAATTTAGCGTAATATTTTTTAAATGTTCCTATAACTTCTGCATACATAGAAACACATGAAGCATTTCTCATAACGATGTTTCTTAATGGTGTACCATATGCAGCCAGATCAAGAGCCAGTGTTGGTCCCCCGGCTGATATTATGTGAGATATTGTTTTTTCAAATAATTCTTTTGCTTCTTCGTCACCAAACTCTTGTTTCCATTTGAGGTAGTTCTGGCAAGCTTCAGAAACATCTTTAGAGAGCGATACAGCTGTTTCTCCTATTATTGCCATGCTACCGCCATCAAAATTTCTGGCTATTTTCTGGAAGCCCTCTCCAAAGGCATAAAGGCCTGCGAATAACTTAATAAAATCAGTAGCATCTTTACCTACTTCAAGAAAATATCCTTTTGAAATTTCAGACATACATATTTGTTTGCTGAAATCTTTCATAGCTGTGTTAAGTTTATCATTATTTTCAGGTTTTTTAATATCGTAGATTCGAATAAAATTCTCTAGATAGTTGTTAAGATCATTAGCCCGACTTCTTATTTCTTCAGCCTGATTGTTGTTAGAAGCTTTTATAAGGTCTGTAATAATTTTTTCTCGTTCGTTATTGTCTCCGAGGCAATACTTATAGAACCAATCTTCAATAAACAAATAACCTTTATTCATTGATTTAACTTTTTCTACAATATCTGAAGCTGCGTTTTTTGGAGTTACAATAATAATATTTTTTGAATTAATACCCTTTGAATCTTTTAACGTTTGCTTTAGAAACTCTGCTTCATAAAAGTTTTTAGGTTCTTGTCTTGTTCCCAGCATTTTGTTCTGATAATAATTCTCAGGTACTCTCTCGTTGGAGCTAAATGGGCTGTAGAATTTTTTAGCAGTTCTTGCCATTAAGGTTATATCAAATTTTTTATTAATTATTTCAAGCACTTTGATAGCAGATTCAAGTGTTAATTCTGATGGTGTTAAGTTATAATCAATTTCATTATTTTCTTTAGGTTTTTGGTTCTGATTATTTTCTTTATCAAGTTCATCAAGAACCAGTCCCCTTACTACATCATCAGATAGCAGTCTTTGTAAATTTGATGGATCATCTGTTAATAATGTTTTGGAGTTAATTACTTTAGGTAAAATAGCATTTATTATGTGTTTAAAATCATTAATCTGTTTGTCAAGTAGTTCTGGTAGAGAATTAGTTTCTAATAGTTGTTTGTCTTCATTGAAAACATATCTATTGAAAGTTTCAGGTCTTTGTAATAAATCGTGATATATATTTCTAACTTGCTCATATCTTCCGTTAGAAATAATTTGCAGGCCACTTTTTTTAGAATTTTCTACCATGATTACTTGAACAGCTTTTAATCTTTCAAATGTATTAGAAAGATTATCAATAACTTCAGACATTAATTCATTTTTAGTTATTTTTCTTTTTCCTAAATAATCATTTAAAGCCTGAGCCATTGTTGAAGGGTCTGCATATGATCCTAATAATCTGTTATGCATGTCAGATAAGTTTGTATAGTCTTTAAATAGTTCAATATAATTCTCAACATCTTTATTATGAACCTTGAGGCCCATAAAATTAATTATATAGTTTGATTTATTTGTTGCTGGTAGGGGCACATTTTTATTCTGGTTACCAAAACAAATAATATCTTTCTGAAAACTTTTTTCAAAATTATTATTCTGCAAGTATTCACTGATACTGTGCAAATTGGAATTCTTGTTTCCACATTTGAAACAGGTATAGTTATCTACACTGCTAACAAGCATACTATATTTAAAAAATTTCCCCCGTTGCCCTACAATCATATAAGATAGGTGATTTAATAAAATTGATATTCTTTAAAGTTTTGTTAATAAAATCTTTTTAAGGTTATTAAATTGTTCCCATTATTTATTCTTTGCTTGAAAGCTTTTTATCTTTCTTAAATTATTCCAATAGTGGTCTTTAGTAAATACTTATAAATCTTAAACTTTATTTATTTTGAAGTAACAATTTTATGTAAAACTTTATTCACTTTTATTTTTAAACCCTTCAGGAGCAGGTAAACCATCTGCAATAGCGAAGTTAAGAAATTTTGCAATGTCAGGGTCAATTGTAAGATCAGTAAAACATAAGAAGTCTTTCTTTTTTAATGGCTGGCATGATTTATAAAGAGCTTTCCATTTATTGTAAAGAGCATTGTTTCTGTTATATTTATACTGTTTGCTTATCTTTTTAGCAATCTGATAAAGGGCTTTTTTCTTCTGACCGGTTTCTATTAAACATTCTGCCTCTAGCTCAGCAAATTGTTCTTCCTGATAGGTATTAAATCTGTATAATTGTTTGGGTACTGGTATTGAATAAATCTTTTTTAAAGCAGCTTTATAATTTTGTTGTAAAACAAGTTTTTCAATTTCAGGGAATTTATGTTTAAATATTAAGTCTGCAATTGAATGCATAATTTTTTCAATTATTTTGGTAACTATTAAACATACTGTTACCATTAATACTAAACCAATAAAAAACTGCAAACAACCTGTCGTAATTAATAATAATCCTGTTGTAATAATTAAAAAACCTGTGATATGTAGTATTTTCCTTAACATATTTATTGCATTAGTCAAAATCTAACACCTCTAATATTTTTTAAGGAATTAATTTAAGATCAAATAATTTAAGAAACTATATAAATAAGATATATTAGTAAATTGTTTTATTATTTTAACATAATATAAAAAATAAAATAAGATCAAATAGTAAATAATTAAGCATGCTTTACCAATATTTACAATGTAACTGGTTTAATACAGTTTATTTTTTAATTTTTGTCCTTCAGAAAAATAACTTTCAAGTATTTCAACTATAATATCTACCCAGTCAGAGTGTTCTGGTTTAAGCAGGCAGCTTCTTAAAATTGTTATATATTCTGAATCTATAGAAATTTCAGGGTGAAGAATTCTAAATTTTTCTGCTGGTACTTTTAGTTTAGCCAGATATAAAGGTGATTTTGCTTTATTCATACAATAATCAAAAATTGATTCAGTCAGGTAAGTTATCTTCTCTGTTGAATCAGCTATTGGGAAATAATTTAATATATCTATTTCAGGTTCAATGTAAAGTTTAAAATAGTTACTATTGCTGATATTGCGAGCAAAACTAATGGCTGCCTGTCTTTGCTTTTTTAGAATTGGGCCAAAGCCATTATCATAATTAAGGCTAAAACACTGTAAAGTTAGCCATAGAGCAGCAGCAGCTGCACCTGCCCTTGAACATTCAAGGCTGATCTCACCAAGGTGTAGATCTTTTGAGGTAAAGTAAGTATAAGGTGAATCATGTTTGTATATACAGCCAACGTCAGGATCACTAAATATAATACTTCCGCAGCCATATGGTTGTAGCCCCAGTTTGTGAGGGTCAAAAGCTATGCTGTCACATTTTGAAATAAGATCAAATTTATTAAGGTTTTTTTCATATTGTGAAATAATTTTATAATAAGCTCCGTAAGCACCGTCAATGTGAATTCTAAAGCCATGCGTATTTTTTAATGTGAGTATTTTATCAAGTTCATCAAGTGCTCCCAGGCTTGTTGTACCTAATGTAACAACCAGGGTTCCTATGTCATATTTATCAACTGCCTTTTCAAGGTTCTGCAGGTCTAGTTTACCATATGGTGTCGATTTTAATTCAATGTAACGGGTATTTAAAAGTTTACAAACTCTGCCATGGGTGTAATGTGCTTGATCACTGAAAGCAATATATTTATCAGGATGAAGTTCTCTTGATATCCATAAAGCTTCAAGGTTAGCTATAGTTCCGCTTGTTGTTAGATGACCGAGATATGTTTGAAACCCAAAAGTATTAGCGAAAAGTTTAATTATTTCTTTTTCCATTTCTGCTGTTGCAGGGCCACCATCAAGTGAATGGTTATTAGGGTTGATCATCATGGCTGCAATATAGCCCATTATTGCTATAGGGTGAGGTGACTTAAGCATTTGGCCTGCATAGAGCGGGTGATGAAAAGGGTAGTTGTTTTCCAATTTGTTTAAAAAATTTTGTGACACAGATGTTAAATGATTTTTATCTACTTTCAAACAATCATCGGCTGAATATTCAGGAAAGCTTTGTTGCCAGTTGTTTATGTGTTCTATAAAAGTGTTTAGGTTTTGTTTGAAGTCGTTTAATATCATTTTAATTTACCAGATTAATTCTCTTAAAGTTATTAGAATTTTATTATATTTGAAAGAAACTAAGTAAATAATTATTAATAATATTAAAAAATCTATTAACAATATTTATTGATAAACTTAGTATTTTTACTAAGATAAATATAAAGGGTACCCATTTATAATCGGAGAGAGATAGAAAATGAGTATTTTATTAAAACCAAATGTTCAGGTCAAACAACCTGCTTTTGGAGAGCGTATCAAGATTAAAGAAGTAAGTAAAGATACACCTATTGCTGCAAGAACAGTAACTTCAGTAGGCACAAGTTTTACTACAGAAGGTTCTTCTGGCGGAGCTAGTTCATCAGGCTCAATTGTTAGCCCACTGATTAAATTAATAGCAGTATTCAGCCCGGCTTTAGCAGCCTGGGTAGCAGGAAACATGTCATCTGCGGGCACAACTACAAGTATGGGCGCAACAACAACGGCTAATAAATCAGCTACAAATGTAGTCAAGGTTGTTGTTGAAAAAGATAGCCCACTGGATCCCTCGTAGATTTAAATTAAAATAATTTTAGAGGCTCAATGCTTATAAATCAGGTTAAAATTCAAAATTTTAACACTTCAGCTCCTCTGAAGAGAACGGAGTATTTGCCTGATAATTCGAAAATTAGCTTTGGTTCAAAACCTGAAAAAGAACCTGTTAAAACAAAGTTTTATCGTCTGTCAGAGCAGGCAATGAGGTTTCAGGAAAAAATATTTCGCAGAGCCAGTAATTCTATTGCAGCAATGCTTAAAAGGCCTTTGATTAATGAATATTATCAGAAATTTGTTAACCTTGATGAAAATAGTTCTGAATATGTAGTCTGCCTGGCTGAAATTGGCAGGTTCTGGGCTCAGAAAAAAGAATTCGAAGTCAATCGCCAGGATAAAAGAATTGATGACATCGTAAACTCTGACGAGGCCTGTATTTTTATTATGAATCATGATCATCAGGCTCAGGATCCTGTTTTACTTGGTTGTGTTGCAAATTTACTTTATTCAAAATACCTTGAAGCTGGCAAGGGTGAAACTTGCCCCAGACCAAAAATAATTATGAATGAAGATATTTTATCCACACAGCCTGAAAAAATGAGGGCAATTTTTGAAAAATTTGGTGCTGTTGGTGTTGATGCAAGCTTGTTCAGGCCACCAGACGGTGGTAAAAGAAATACAAAACAACTTATTCCTATGATGACAGGTTTTTGTAAAGATGCAAACCACGTCTTTATTTTCCCTGAAGGTAAAATGTGTGCTTTTGATGATCTTGACTTAAAACAAAAATTTCAATCTGGTGTAGGTGAACTGGTAAGAATAGCAGCCAAAAGCAAAGGCAGAGTTAAAGTAATACCACTTGGGTTTGACTATAATTCTAAAGCTAAAGATTTCCTTGGAAGTATTTATATCGGAGAGCCTGTTTACTTTAAAAAAGACGGTGATAAACTTCTCGTAAGCACGGGCAATATTACTGAAAGAGATGCTTTGCCAAACTATTCAAATTATTTTTTGAATGATAATAATTCAAACGCTTCTCAAACAATTGATGATGTAAAATATAAAGTTCTGACAACTGAGGGCGAACCCGTTTCAGGTAAGATATTAAAACGTTATATCTCAGGGGTGCTGGTTGAAAATCTGAGAATATGCAAAAACAAAGCCCACGAACAACTACCTCAAAAATCTAAAGGTGAAGAAGTAATCTGGGTTTAAGATAACAATACTTTTGTATTGCTATATCTGGTTATTAATAATGTTCTTATTTAAAACCCTTTATTCAAAAGGGTTTCAGTTTTTTTTAAAATAAGTATAAAAATATCTTCTTAAATTTTCTTTACAAACCGTTCCAAAAATCAAATTGATTGTTTTTATATATATACAAGACAAAAAACAATTCCTCTAAATAAATTCCGTAATCTCTCTACTCTCTCTCAAAAGTTTTCCCGAAAGGGGATTTTTTTTTGGCTTTGTTTATACCAATCCACAAAAGTAAACGATATATGGCTTGGCCTCTATAATCAGGAAGCTATGAATTACTTTCAAGAATCAGTATATAGCAGGTCTTTTTAATAATGTAATCATTTATTAATTACATTATGTTGTTATTTATTCTCCATACATGTCTTTTAGTTGTGCTTCAAGATTTTTTTTTCTTTGATTATAAGTATCTGTATTAATCTTCTTGTTTGTATGAAGTTCATCAAGATTTTTAAGTTGTTCTTGTAATTGGGTTTTGCTAAGTGGGGGTGGATCCCCCATAGGGCCAGCCGCATAACATGTTACTACATCAGGATTTTTACTGTCATGTTGGGCAATATTATCGTGTTTAATTTGTTTAGTATCATTATTTGTGTTTGAATCATTGGGTTTTATAACATCAGTGGGCTCTATATTTGTATTAGCACACCCCGGTAATGGCAGTGAACATAATGACAATAGCAACGATAAAATGAATACTTTTGTCTTTCTTGCATGAGACATTTGAATAACCTCAATTAGTATTAATTTTTATAAAACTATTCAGCTTTCGGAACTTTTCTTAACAGCAAGTTCATCCATATAGTGCCCTGTCTGTTAAGTGTATCACCATTGATCCAGGTTTTTTCTATTTGTAAATCTCCACGTTTATTAACAATATCTTTTATTTCATCTTCGGTATAATAGCTAAAAAATCTTCCTTTGCTGTCGACAGATTCGCCTTCACCCTGTTTGACAGAAGCATATAAAACACCGCCATCTTTCAGGGAATCTACAAGGTGACCCAGTGAGTCTTCAAAGTCATCTTTTGGAACATGAAGTAAAGAGGCACAGGCCCAGACACCGTCAAATTCGTCCTTAAAACTTATTTCATTAAATTTTAGGGGCAATACGTCCTGGCCCAAAAATTTCGATGCTTCTTTAGCCAGCTCTTTAGAGGCATCAAAAGCAGTAACTTTATAACCATTATCTATAAAATTTTTACTATCTCTTCCAGATCCGCAGCCGGCATCAAGAATTTTTGCTCCTGGTGGTAGTAACTCTAGAAATGGTTTATAAACTTCATCCATTCCTTTCAGGTTTTGTGTTGTCTGACAATAATCTACGGCATTTTGATCATAATAACTAATAGTTTTATCAGCCATTTCTCTTTCTTTTTTACCTTCAAAATTTATCGCTGAAGACCTGACAAAAACATCTTTATTTAATTGACCTTTAAAAAATAACTTTGGCATTGTGTGAGGCTTATTATTTATAGTTTGTGGGCTGGAATATAAAACTTGATTAATGTTTTGAATCATTTAAAAAAGTCTCCTGATATTTTGGTGTTATTTATTTTAAATATGAACAAACAAATAATTGCCTGATTGAGCAGAATTTAAATAAAACTATATCAAAGCCGTTATGCCTATCATAACAGTCTAATTAAAGGTTTAATTAAATTATTTAAAAATATCTTCTTAAATTTTCTTTACAAACCGTTCCAAAAATCAAATTGATTGTTTTTATATATATACAAGACAAAAAACAATTCCTCTAAATAAATTCCGTAATCTCTCTACTCTCTCTCAAAAGTTTTCCCGAAAGGGGATTTTTTTTTGGCTTTGTTTATACTAATCCACGGAAGTAAACGATATAGAGACCTCTGCATAACTAATGTTTTATAAAATATCAGGGAACAGTGGTTAATTAGGGAGGGCTTAAAAGGCCCGCGCAGCGGGCCTTTTAAGCCCGACACTATTTCTCTGCTATCTTAGTTATTTTGAGAATTTATCCAGTTATGCATATGTCTTATATAATGAACGCATAAATAAAATAGACTTCAGAAAATAAAGGGTTCGGGTGTTATGCCCGCCGAAGGCGGGCATAACACCCTCATGATTTCCAGTTATATCTCATAATTTCATGCGTTTACTATATATGGTTTGGCCTCTATAATCAGGAAGCTATGAATTACTTTCAAGGATCAGTATAGCAGGTCTTTTTAATAACGTAATCAATGATTGATTACGTTATGTAGTTATTTATTCTTCACTCATATCTTTTAATTGTTTTTCGAGGCTTTGTTTTCTTTGTTTATATGTAACTGCATTGATTTTTTTATTTTTATAAAGTTCTTCAATATCTTTTATCTGGCTTTGAAGTTGTGTTTTATTAAGTGGAACAGGATTATCTAGAGGCCCTTCTGCGTAGCATGTTACGGGAGGAGTTAATTCATTTTTATTGTTTGTTTGGGCAATAGAATTATTTTTAATCTGTTTAGAATTCTTGACCGATTTATTTTCAGCTGTTTCTATATTTGGAGATTCATACCCCATAATTGGCAAGGAACAAAAAGAAAAGATTATATATAGAATAAACAATTTCACCTTTTTAAATCTATTTATATTAGTAATTTTCATATATTAATCTCCTTTTAGTAATTATGAATCTAGCACAAATAAAAGCTAATACATAATATTTTCCTGATTTTCTAACTAAAGGCAATTTAATCAGGTGAAATATAAATTTTACATTGACTGTGAGCTACTAATCCCTGATATTTATTTAAAATAAGTTGTGCCGGGTGGGGCAATAATGTGGTTTTAGATATTTATTAAAAAGCTCCTGTTGTAAAATAGTTTGATTACAAAAATTATTTACTTTTAAATGAATCAAACAGCTGATAAAAAAATTTATGCAGGTCTTTTTCTGGTTACTATGGCTACTTTAATGCTTGAAATTTTGTTGACCAGAATATACAGTGTTACAATGTATTATCATTACGCTTTTTTAGCAATTTCAATTGTTATGTTTGGTATGACAATTGGGGCTGTTATTGTATATATTTTGCCAGAATCCTTTAAGAAAGGTGAAGCTAGAACTTTATTATCAAAAAATGCTTATTTATTTTCAGTATCAATATTTATTTGTTTTTTATTTCACATGATAATACCTTTCAGCCTT
>JBFMGH010000031.1:0-2010 GCA_040752795.1 Cyanobacteriota bacterium | reverse complement strand
CTTGTTTACTTCTTGTATTGTCACTATTAGAACTCCTTGTTTCATTTTTTATCCTCCAATTTTTTTTATTGAAAACCGGACATTTTTACTTTGTTCTAATAGGACATTTTCATTTTGGTTCTACATTTAGCCGGGTTAAAATTACAGGCTAAATATTTTTTCAATACAGAAATTGTTCCCCATTATGAGGATATTTTAATTTTGCAAACCTTTATTGTAATAGATTTTATATATTTGTATTTTCTATTATTATCTAATTTCATTATGTGCATTTTAGTAATAATAACTAATTTAAATAAATAAATTCTAGGAACAGCTCTTAATTAGGAAAATAAAACATTAAATAAAATGCATTGCTTTTAATTACAGCCATATATAGCTTTAAAGTACAAAATACCTGACATGCCACGAGGCTTTAAGGTTAAACCTTAAAGCCCCTTAGCACTAAACACGTCACGTTTTCTAATTTATATATTAAAGCAGACTTCGCATTAAATGGCAAGCTTAAAAAGAAGTATTTTATATAAATTGTTACAACATATTTCATACAAAATTATTTACTAATAAATATGTTTACTAATTATTTGAATTCATTTATTTTATTAAACAAGGAAAAAAATATTTTTAGTAATGATAAATTTAACCAATGTTCTAAGTATATTAAACTAAGTCATTCATAAATAGGTGACATTTACAGAAGCTATTATGCTTATAAGTTATTCTATAAACTACTTTTATTTTAATATCAACACTTAAAAAACTCTCTGCAAGTCTTTAGCTGATACCTAATTTGTAAATAACCCAGAATTCATACTAATAAAAAAACCTACTGTGAAGTAGGCAATAAGAGGAGTAGTTATCGAGTATTCAATTATAAACTTTGTCAACTATAGGTTTGGTATGTATTGATTTCTGAAGTATGGATTTGCGACATTGTGGTTAAAGTATGGATTAGGATTATATGGCTTTAGCTGATTTCCGTTCATTGTAGGTATATTATTATAAAATGAGTCTGGGGAAACTTTTCTGTATTGAGTTGAAGATGAGTTGTTATTTTGATATATACTTTGTGCAAAACATGCTGGTGAGGATACTATATTGAGAAAGAAGGCTACTAAGAGGGTTAAACTTATTACTGAATACTTAACTGATTTCGACATAACTTACTCCTTTTTCGTTTGCATTTTCATTTCATACCTTAAGTATATAAGTATTTTTTTTCTTTCACCTCGGAGCTGAGTTTGATCTGGGTATCAGAAATATGACTGATTTTTATCTCAGAAAAAAGTGTGAGGAACGTCTTAAACTAAGTTATAACAACAACTTTCTTTTAATAATATATTCAAATTCTGATTGCAGGTTACAAAAATTATTTTAAATACAGCCAGCTATTATAGTAAATTTATTAAAGATTTATTGTTGTTTTTGTTGAAATTAAGCATAAGCACATCAGTAAACATAACCAGATAACTACTATCTGATAACTTTATTAAAATTTATAAAACGGTCTTAATTATTATTAGTAATATTTTATCAGGCTACCAGCATGTATAATCAAAACAAAATAATACTGATCATACTTACAATAGCATTTTTCTTCTCTGGAGCAAGTGCCTTAATATATCAGGTGCTATGGGTTAAGCAACTTACATTAACTTTTGGGTCTACAACATTAGCAATAAGCACCATATTAGCTTGTTTTATGTCTGGCCTTGCCCTCGGAAGCTATTTAATGGGGAAATATGCAAAAATTATTAAAAGGCCTGTTTTTATTTATGCTTTGATAGAAATATTAATCGGTATTTATGCATTAATTCTGCCTATTTTATTTGTTTTTACAGATGATATTTATAAATATTTATGGCCTTTAACAGGAGGAACCTATTTTTACATAGCTATAATAAGGTTTTTACTTGTTTTTTTAATATTGATAATACCAACAACTCTCATGGGCGCTACGTTACCACTTTTAGTCAAGTATTATATTAATAAAGATGAATTAATAGTTAA
>JBFMGH010000030.1:0-2018 GCA_040752795.1 Cyanobacteriota bacterium | reverse complement strand
TCCATCAAAAGCTGAGCTTATAACCTGTATTGCTATTAAAGATAAAGATGATAAGATTGGCATACCAATTGATATACGAAAAGGTGAAACACTCACGCTAATAGAAGAGAGCGGTAAAATTGTTTTAAGCAAAGACTCACATCAATCATTTTCAACAATAATTTTGCGTAACGATAAAGAAAAAAGCGAATTAGTTCTAAAAGCAAGTGATAAACACGAATTTGAATTACATAAAACTATTTATTTAACTCAAGAAAAACAATTAATTTTTGATAATGTTGAAAAAATTAAAAATAAACTTATTCACATAAATGATTACATTCACGCTAACCCTGAAATTGGCTTTAAAGAATTTAAAGCTTATAATTTACTAACAAAAAGCCTTGAAGATGAAGGCTTTATTGTAAATCATAAAATTGCAAATCTTGAAACAGCATTTGAAGCAATTTATATAAACAACGATGACACCGGCCCCACAATTGGAATTCTTGCAGAATACGACGCTCTTGAAGGCATGGGTCACGCCTGCGGCCATAATATTATCGCTGCTGGGGCTTTTGGAGCTGCTGTTGCATTATCCCAATCATTAGGTGATATATCTGCAACAATTAAAGTATATGGAACACCAGCTGAAGAAAATGAAGGTGGCAAGATTATTATGGCCAATGAAGGATATTTTAAAGATTGTGACGTAATATTAATGTGCCATCCTTCTGATTATACTACTGCTGGAGCAAATTATCTTTCAATGCAAGATTTTATATTCACTTTTATCGGAAAATCTGCCCACTCCGCCAGAGCTTATAAAGGAATAAGTGCACTTTCTGCTGCTATAAGCTTCTTCAACGGTACAGACAGCCTCAGACAATTTGTCAGGCCTGATGCCAGAATGCACGGAATTATTACATATGGGGGTGATGCACCAAATGTGGTTCCTGAAAAAACTGAAATTAAATTTAGTATAAGAGCTAAAGATACTAATTATTTGAAAGAATTAGCCATCAAAGTTAAAAATATTGCTGAATCAGCAGCATTCATGAGTGGTACAGAATTAGCTATTGAAGAAGGCTATATTTTCGAAAGCAATATAGTTATTCCTTTGCTAGCTGATTTATTGTTAAAAAACGCTAAACTTTCAGGGGCAAAAAGAATTCTAGAACCCAGTGAAGCAGGTTCAACTGATTTTGGTAATGTTTCTAAACTTGTTCCTTCCGAATGCCTTGATATTGAATTTGTTTCTCTTAATGCCCCATGCCACTCACACCAATGGGTCGAAGCAGCCAATAGCCCTGATGGACACAATGCAACCGTAACAGCCTCTAAAGCAATAGCAGCAACAGCTTTTGATCTTATTACTAGGCCTGATTTGCTCCAGCAAGTTAAAGATGAGTTTTACGCTTTAAAATTATAAATCCGCTTTAATATTTTATGTATCTGATCCCGCAGCTTCTAATCTTGGCTCATCTTGATCCATATCCGAATTAACTTCATTTATTGGTTTATAAATTTTACCTGAATATAAACCACCTATTATAGATCCTATTATTGGAAATATTATTGGAAATATTATGTTTGAATTTAACTCTAACTTATATGCAAAACTACTTATAGTAAAGCCCATTGCAAAATTATATGCTGTAGTAATCAAAACAAAGAAAATTAATAATGTAAAAGCAGTTATAGCCCCTACTATTAAACATCTCGACATAACAATATTTTTGTCAAATTTCAATGTTAAGTGAACAATATTGATAATACCAAAAAATGTCAATAATATAGCATCTACAATTGGTGTTATATCACTATATGTTATTATTTGATCTTCCTGTAAAATATTGAGTAAGAAAACATCTACTGAGAACTTAAATAAAGTAAGCCATAAGGCATTTTTTAAAGCTGTATCAAGAAATAAATTATATCCACACTCTTTACACCTGAATGCGTTGACATCATTTATTGCATTACAATTCTTCTTAGGACATTTCCATTCAATTAAAGCATTATCCATTTTAATACCT
>JBFMGH010000029.1:0-2407 GCA_040752795.1 Cyanobacteriota bacterium | reverse complement strand
TAGTAAACGCATGAAATTATGAGACATAACTGGAAATCATGAGGGTGTTATGCCCGCCTTCGGCGGGCATAACACCCGAACCCTTTATTTTCTGAAGTCTATTTTATTTATGCGTTCATTATAAATAATATTTTTTATTATCAAATAAAATGCTATAGAGGGTTTTGACAACCTGATCTATAGCTAATTCGGAGATTACAAAATAAATTATTCAATTGTGGCGCTAACCCTACTTATTAAGGCATAAATAATCTTGAAATTATTTTATTTATTCAGTTACATTCCCTGTGATTGTTGTTAGAAACAATTTTTACTTGTGTATGGTTATAAAACCTTTTAAAAGATTTTTTATGCTGGTAATTTAATCCTATTTTTACTGGTTAAAATGTCTATTTATAGAGTTATAAAAGTTTTTGCATCCAGATCATATCAAACACTTTACCTGATTTTTCACCAACTTTTTTAAATCTTCCACATTCTTCAAAACCATTTTTTTTATGGAACCTTATACTACCTTCATTAAACGAAGAAATATTAGCAAGTATATTGTTAATTTCACGATCCTGAGCCTGAGATAATAGTTTATTTAACATATAAGTACCCAGACCTTTACCTGTTTCTCCCGGCTTAATAAAATAAGCTATTTCTGCCGTTTTTTTAAATACTGACAGGGGATGAAATGGATACAGTGTACCAAAACCAAGCACTTCATCTTCAGAGGTTTTTGCCAGAATAGTCGGATAATTGGTCATTCTTGCAAAGAATTTATCGTAAAAATCATACGGAACTTTTTCATCTGGATAAGCAGAAAAACCGTTTTCTACATAATAATTAAATATATCAATAATTTCTTTCCTATATTCTCCAGAGATAGGACATGTATTATACATTCTATTTCCTTTCGTTATTTATAGATTATTACAGCTCAATACAGCAGTTTAAAAATTTTCTATGGCCTTTTAATATTATATTTTGTAATCAGGCGACCCACTTCTCTATGGAACAGCGCTATATTCTTACCAGAATTTATCCAGGCTTCTAAACATACACGTTTAGGAATCCAGTTATATGTAGATTGGTTACATATTGTTGGCACCTGAATAGGAGCTTGATTCTTAACAGGCTTGGTTATTACTACTGGCTTTTGAGTCGGTTGAACTACTGGAGGCTCTAATATTGATATTTTATTAAATGGAATACCATATTTAATCATTAATGTTGCTAATGCTCTATTTATAGCCTTTACATCGTAAGAACCTGCATTTATAACCGCCTGATTTAAGATATTTTCAGGAACACCATTAACATACTTGGCTAATGCAGCACCCGGAGTTGAACTTGACTTAATAGAATTTTGCATGGCTAACCTTATAATATCAGGAGGTATAAGATTTTCGGGAACATGGTTAGCAACCACTGCCTTAGGTGTCTGGTTTGTAACCACTGTGCCGGTAGTCTGCTTTTGATAATATGGGCTAACACCTGTATTAGTATATGTTTTTGATTGTGTATCAAGTTTTTGTTGGTTCTTAACAGGGGGGGGCTTTATTGTGGCTATTTGATTTTGCTGTGCATTTATTACAGGTTGTATTTTTTGCTGATTAGCCTGAGTTACAGAATAAGGTTCATATTTAGCTTGATTAGTGGAATCAACAGAATACGGTTCAAGTTTTTGCTGATTTTGCTGTGTTTGAGAAGATATAATATTTTTTTCTACAGGAAAATTTGTAGCTACCTGTGTATTATCTGTAAATAGTTCATTTTTAACCTGATTGGCTGTTGAATCTTGCGCAAGCTTTATAACTTTATCTGGAACAGTTACTGTTATATCTAGAACTGCATTATCAGCATCTTCAAAAATTTTATTATAGTTATTTGTTTTCTCTATATATTTATCCTGTAATTTTTGAACAACATCAAGACCTTCCTTATTATGTTTAGCCAGTAAAAATTCATTTTTTGCTTCAACCATTGATTTTTGTGCTTCTGGCACATCATAAAATTTCGTCTTAATATATTCACGAACTTTATCAAAATTTGATTTACTTGCTATCTCTTCAATATTCTTTAAAGTTTGCTGTGGAATATTTGATGAAGCATCTTTAATAACTTCACCAACTCCATTATTTTTAAATAACTCAGACTTTGCATTATCAACATTTTTTCCAATTTGTTTATCAACACCAGATAAAACTCTGGCCAGCTTACTTTCTTCTTCTATTACTTCTTTCATAAGACCTTGAACTTCATCTAAGCTTTTTCCTGCTGCCACTGCCAGGTTTACACGTTCCTGTGCTTTTGCAATCTCTTTTTTTGCATTTGGTATATCATTACTATATTTTTTTAGTGTATCTTTTAGAGTTGCAGTCGTTTTTTCGACTGTTTCCAGAAAAGGTTTTCTTATAGA
>JBFMGH010000028.1:0-15672 GCA_040752795.1 Cyanobacteriota bacterium | reverse complement strand
ATAATTATTTTAACACTGATAGAACATTGTTATCAGTATTGCCCACATCAATGAGGTATGCTGGCCCTAAGGAAGCTATACATCATTTAATAATGAGAAAGAACTATGGTTGCACACATATGATAATAGGCCGTGATCATGCTGGTGTTGGAGATTATTATACAACTTATGAAGCTCAGGAATTTGTTGACAAATATATTGATAAGCTTGAAATTAAGCCTATAAAACTGGAACATTCTTTTTATTGTAAAGTATGTGAAAGTATGGCATCGCAAAAAACCTGTCCGCATTCTAAAGAACACCATGTTTTCTTGAGTGGTACAAAAGTTAGAGAAATGTTAGCCAGAGGTGAAAGGCCACCTAAAGAATTTAGCAGAAACGAAGTTGCAGATATTCTTATTAAATGGGCTACAAACAAAGCTGAAAAAGCGCTGGTTTAGTTCTCGGAATAATAATGACTTATAACAACTTATTAGAAATAATTAACATTGTTGAATTGATAGAAATATCAAAAAAAGCAGGGGATGCAATTCTTATAATTTATCAAAAAGACTTTTGTGTATTGGTATAAAGGTTAAAAGCATCATTCGTTATGGTGTTCAGTCAGTAAAAACAAACTTATAGATAGTAATAAAAATCATCATCCGTTTCAGTGTTCTGCGAAGCGAAGCAGAATACCACCCAATTAGTGATAACAATAATAATGAAAATAAACATCATAACAGTTCAGGTGTTCAAAAGCCCGACAGGGGTTTTGAATACCAAAAACAACAACCCCCCGCAGGCGGAGCCTGCTAGTGATAATTTGGGGGTCCAGCCACTTTTTAAAGGGGCTGGGGTAAAACTTTGGCCGAAGCCTTCCAGCACTCTATCTTCAAATATATATATAATGATTCTTGAAACAATCTATAAATTCCAGTTTGTAGAGGTCGGGTGTTTTGCCTGCTGCGCAGGCAAAACACCCTAAAATAAATCCATGCCATGTATTGGTATAAAGGTTAAAAGCATTATTCGTTATGGTGTTGAGTAAGTACAAACAAAATTATAGATAGTAATATAAAGCATCATCCGTTATGGTGTTCTGCTGTGCGAAGCGAAGCAGTATACCAAAAAGAAACCAACCCACGCAGGCAAAACACCCTGAAATAATTTAATGCCATATATCGTTTACTTCTGTTGATTGATATAACTATGCTGGTTTAATTTCTCCAGAAATATTATCAAACATTGCTTCAGTAACAGATTTTTTGTTTAATAAAACATTTTTAATAAATGTTAAAACGGAGTTTTGTTTAACTTTACCGGCTTCACTTTGATCATAAACGCCTGTCATTTTTGATGAAGCAGGTAGTTGATCACCTGTGATTGCTATTCTTATATCTTCAGCTATTGTTTCGTAATCAACTGCCATATTTAATGCTTTTACAGCATTATCTCCATATCCTCTATTAAAGAGTTTTGTTTTTTCCTGATTATTATATTTTGAACCCATTCTTAAACCCTGCCAGGCAGTCATGAAATTTACATCTGCCGTTGGGGTTATTATTATTGAGCCTGAATCTTTACTGTTGTCTTCCAGCTTTTTATCCATAAGATTAAAAGATATAGCGTGACCAATTTCATGTGCAAGGGCTCTTGCTCTATCAGGGTTTCCTTTTAATACGCTAGGTTTAAAAGTAGTAAGATTTTCAAGTGAAGCTTTTGTTGTTTCTTGCATTTTTGTATATGCATACCTATCTTTAATATCATATGAAATAAGCCATACGCCTTTTTCAGGATGATGAGGAATACTCATACCACCTTCAATATCACCGAATTTATCATTCATATAGCCAGGAACTATATAAACGGGCAGCCCATCAGGGAACATTTCACTTAAAACAGGTTTATATGATTCGTTTAGTTTCAATATTTCTTTTATTTCCTGTTTTCCAGGAACAAATGATTTATCAATTTTAAAAGCAATAGCTTCACCTGTCGGTAATGGTTGAAGCATTACATCCGGTTTATCAAGATTTTCACCTATTCCGGGCAATAATATAGCTGTCTTAAGAGCTTCACGTCTGAGTTTAGCAGTTTCAAGTGCCATTATTTTGCCGGTAGTTTCTGGTAAATATACCTTAACACCAACTTGTGGAACAAGTATACCTTTATTTTCTTTTATATCTGTTAACTTTTTATTTATTAAATCTACTTGAGAATCCATTTCTTTTGAAATTTGTCCAATAAGTAGAGTTCCTTCCATTTTTTTATATAATTCACTGTCAACTTTATTCAACTCTTCAAAACTGAAAGTTTCTTTTGTGAGAATATCAGTAACTTTTTTAACATCTGAAACAGTTACAAAACTTGCTTTTTTAGGTTGAACTTTACCCTGCAAAATTTTGAGAGCTTCTGATGGTTCTTTGGGAAGCTGACCGTAACCAGATGCTATTTCACCTGGGTCAGTTATTAAACCGCCTTTAGAACCTTCTTTCTCCTTGCCACCAGGAATTATTAACCCCTGAGGCTCATTATCCATGGCTTCATTAAGTTGCCTGAAACTATGTTGAATAATGTCAAGTTCATCTCTAAGTCTGTCAAGTGCTTCCAATTTAGGCTTCAGTGCCTGAGGACATGATCTCCAGGCATCAATGGTTTCTTTTCTTAATTTGCCTATTTTTTGCGTAGCTTTAAGGATTTTTTCTTCTGTATTATTAGCACTGCCAATGCCATCAATCTCTCTTATAACTCTTGAGAGCCGTTCATCTAGTTGTTTGGCCATCTCAAAATGACGCTGATTTTTTGATACAATTATTTCTGGCTGTTTGCCAAAACTTACCGGCTTATAAGCAATGCTACCAATATTCATAACAAGTCCTCAATATCCTTCTAAATTGTGTTTCGTTCCTAAATAAATTCTCTAGCTTAAATATTTTTTGTGTTTTGTAAATTAATCAAAAAGTGTTTAAAACAAAATATTGTTCTAATGGAAATAGTACCGGGAAGATCAAATTTTGATATTCCGGGGTATAAATATTTACAAATTGTAATTCTTTGTTTGTTTAATCTGACAATTTAATCAGCCATCTAATGTTTTGAAGGTTAATATAAGCTTTAAAATCCTGTCTTGAAGTTGATAAAAATTCTTCAGCTTTATTAATGTTACCTTCATTAGTGCATATAACTTCTGAAAGTAAGTCATATGAGCTATATATACCTGCGTTTTGCAGGAAATCCATTATAACAAAATATATCTGATTAATATATAAATTGAGGATATTTTCAAATTCTATAAATGATTCTTCTTTAGTTTTATAACAATCCTCATAGTGTTGAATTTTCTGTTGAATTTCTTCAAATGCTTTTGGGGTCATCAGGTTAAAAAAATCATTTTGTAGAAGATAATTATGCATTATTGAAGTTCTATAAGCAATACCAGGACAGCATGAAGATGCTTCCATATATTTGACATCTCTTAAATGATCAAGTAAAGCACAAAAATATGCAGGGCCCATTAAGCATACGGCAAATGCATCAGCAATAATTTCTTTTATCCATTGTAATTGTTCTTTATCAAGGGCAATATAAAAATCTGGATGTGCAATTAATAAGTTGCTTGTTATTGTTTGTTCAAGATGTAATACAGATCTATCAAGTAAATGGCCAAGATGATGAGACATTAAAGTTGTAAATAAAGAGTTATTTATAATCTCTCGTCCTATGTTACTAATTATGAAAGGAGAAGCAAACTCTGGTAATTCTAATGACATTAATTCAAATATTTTTATATGTATTTCATCTGGAAATAAAGCAGGCTCAACTCTTATATGTTCTTCTTTAGATATAAAAATTATTGGTGTTACAGGTTTTTGAATTAATTCCGAATAGAATTCAAAGTATTTATTTATATCAGGGTAATAGTTATTTGAAATTTCAGCATAAATAAGTAATCTTGAATAAGCCTTAACTAAAAGATATACACAATATTTATCAAATTCAGGATACATTTCCAGCTCGTTTTCAGGTGTAGAGTGCTTAAAATACTCACATAAAGCAATTAAAACATTAATAAATTTTCTTGTATCATCAGGTATTGAGGCTTTATTTAACTCATAAAGTTTGCTAAATGTATTGTTAATAAACTCCATACAATAAGTATTTTTTTCTAATTCATTAACCTGAACATAAAATTGCTGCTCAAGAACTATTTTAAGCATATCTAATTGTTTTAGTGATTCCTGAGAAAATTCAATCCCGCTAGTCAGGTTAAGTTTCATTCTTTTAACAAAAATTTCACTAAAATTGTAATACCAGTAGAATGCCACTGTTTCATAGCATTTTGTTTCAAGTGGTGTTTCACAATTTAGTAATGATATTAATTTTTGCCTGATAAAACTATCTTCTGGGTTTTTAATAACTTTTTCAAGCAATAACCAAACATAAAATATTTTTAAATCTAACCTTTTTACTCTTTCCATAGTAGATATACCTTGTATAACAGAAAAATTATAGATTTTAGCTTCAAAATTATTTAAAATATTGTTTAAATTTTATCAATAAAAAGCTTTAAGTTAAATCTATTATTGAATACATTTGTGTCTATATAATTCACTTCTACATAAATAAAAGAAATATCCTGCTTTAGAGGTAGTAAATTTGAATATTTCATATGTTATAATGGTTGAAAATCGAGTTTAAAAGGAGCTTAATTATGTTTCAAATGTTAGAAATAATTGGTATATCTAAAGAAAGTTACTCAGAAGCTGTTAAAGCAGCCATTAAAAAGTTATCTGAAGCCAATGAAAAAGTATTCTGGTTTGAGGTTGTAGAACAAAGAGGCGGTGTACGCAAAGGTGAAGTAGAATTTCAGGTTAAATTAAAAGTGGCCGTTTCTATTGAATCAGAAGAAGAAAGAGGTATTTTCTTGTGTTCCAGTTGTGGCAGGGTTTCAGAAAATTCAGAAGATCTCTGTCATTCTAAAAAAGTTAATGTTTAGAATTTATATATCTAAAAATTTATGCCCCGGGTTTAATCCCGGGGTTTTTCAATTGAAATAACTTTTTATAAAAGACATATACAAAATTCTTTATAATTAACCATTGTGAGAATTTGAATTTATCAAATTCAATTTGTTATAATAGTTTTCACAATACTTTAATTTACAGGTTAAGGTTACTTGAGAGTTATAAATCTCATAAAACACAATGAATTAATAAACAAAGGGTATATTTTGCTCAGTCAAAAACAGTTTGACCAGGCAATACAAATTTTTAATGATTTATTATCTGATGACCCAAATGATCCGGAAGCACTAGTAGGTCTGGCTTCAGCATATCAACACAAAAATAAACCTGACGAAGCCATCAAACTTGCTGAAAAAGCACTAGAAAGTAATCCTTCATATCATTATGCTTATGACGTTCTTTCAGAAATATATTTCATTAATAAGAGTAATTATCTTAAAGCCGAAGAATATGCTTTAAAGTCTTTGCAAATTGACCCGTTTAGTTCATCTACATATTCTTTACTTGCACAAATATATTACTTTCAAAAATATTTCCCACAATGTCATGAATATGCAACAAAAGCATTGAACCTTGATCCCCTTAATTATGTTGCTCATATGGCACTTGGTTTATATTACTGTCATGTGCCTGATTATGAAAAAGCCGAAGAACACTATAAAGCCTGTTTGTCTATAGCACCAGAATCTTCTGTAGCATATGGTAATTACGGCCTTTTGAATCTTGCTTTTGCACAAAACAAAATGGGGTATAACCTCTTAAGAGAGGCTGTAAGGCTTAACCCTGATGATAGGTTTTTACAGGAGTCTTTTAGAGAAGCATACATTAGAAATAATCCTTTTTATGCACCACTATACTGGATAACTAAAGGTGTTTTTGACGATGTTTATATAATTTATGCTAATGTTATATTTATGTTTATTGTTGGTTTTACTGCTCAATTACCATTTATAACAGGTTTATTGAAAGTATTACTAATTATTATATTTATATTTAACCTGGGATCTCTTTTAACTATGGTAATATATCGATTTATAATGCGTTTTTTTATAAACCGCTTTTATTCCTGGCATATAAAAAAAGGAGCTTTGCATAAAATTATTTAGCTGCTTAATATAAAAGAAATTACACCCGTACGTAGTATTTTAAGGTAAATCAAATGACAGAAATTAATAAAACAATTGAAATACTTAAAAAAACTTTAATAACTATGCCAGAAGATAAAGATATAAGAATGCATATAGCTTCATTACAACTTTCTATTAGTAATTATGAAGAAGCTAAAGATAACTTTGAATACATATTAAAAAAGTACCCTGAAGATATAGAAGCTCTTTCAGGTATGGGTAAATGTAGTTTTTATCTTGATGACCTCTCAGATACCAGAATATTTCTTGGCAAACTTTTAAAACTTACTGATAACAAACATGCTGAAGCTAACTTGTATATGGCTAAAGCATATATTACCCTTAATGATATAGTAAATGCCAGAGAATATTATACTAGAGCAGTTAATCAGGATACAAATCTAGCTGATGATGAACTACGATCAAAACTTTATGACATTAAAAACAATTCAAAAGACAGCCAGTCAACTAATTCAGAAAGTTTTCAAAATAATGATCAGGATAAAATTAAGTTATTTTCTGCTGGCTATGAAGATGAAGAAGATATAATAAATGAAGATATTTATGAGCTAAGAGAAACTATTACATTTAGTGATGTTGGTGGCCTTGATAACTTAAAAGAAACCATTAAACATAAAATTATCTACCCGTTTAAAAATCCGGAAGTATATCAGGCTTATGGCAAAAAAGCAGGTGGAGGTATATTATTGTATGGCCCTCCGGGATGTGGTAAAACCTATATAGCTAAAGCAACTGCTGGTGAGTGCGATGCTTCTTTTATTGATATAGGTATAAATGATGTACTTGATATGTGGCTGGGCGAAAGTGAGAAAAAACTACATAACATTTTTGATGTAGCAAGAAGAAAAGCTCCATCAATTATATTTATAGATGAGATAGATGCCCTTGGTGGTTCAAGACAAGCTTCTTCATATAGCAGCACTAAAATGCTGGTTAATCAATTACTTTCAGAAATGGATGGAATGGATTCAGTTAATGATAAAATGCTTATAATTGGTGCTACTAATAGCCCCTGGTTCGTTGATTCTGCCTTAAGAAGGCCCGGTAGATTTGATAGAATTATTTTTGTTCCACCACCTGACACACCTGCACGAATTGAAATTCTACAAATAATGACCTGTGATATGAAAATTGCCAGGTTTGATTTTAAAAATATTGCCAGCAAAACAAATGGCTTTTCTGGTGCAGATATAAAAGCCCTGGTCAACACAGCATCAGAAGATGCTATTAATGAAGCAATGAAAACAGGCAATATAAGAGAGCTTATTGAGAAAGATTTTCTACAGGCTATTAAAAAAATTAAACCATCAACTAAAGAATGGTTCTCAACAGCTAAAAATTATGCCACTTATGCTAATCAGGCTGGTATTTATGATGAAATACTTGAATATTTGAATAAAAATCCAAAGTTTATTTAGTCATATATAACACATTTGTATTTGTTTTAATTCAGGTTTTTTAAAGATGCACACAACTAGAACTAATACTGAGGTTAATAATCAACAAGAATTAGAGAATAAAAAGTTTTTTAAGAGAACACACCAATTAAATACTGCTATAGTCTTTATCTTCTGCTTTATTTTTATTTTTGCTAGCACAGTTGTTCTGGGTTTTATGCCAGATAATATTAGCTGGTACTGGTTGTATTTAATAATTTTTGCAACTTTTACAGGTTCATATATAACTGGCTGGTTAGTTACTTTTCCATTAAGAATATTTATGTATAAAATATGCACAAAACATGAGGTTCTGACCCAGGAGTTTAAGCCCTGGGTAATTGATTGGCTGAAAGTTTTTGTTGTAAATATTGTCTTCAGTATGCCTCTACTTTCTGTTGCAGCAATAATTTGCTTTAATCAGAAAAATCACATCTACCTGTCAATTTTTAACTTTGCTATTTTATTTATAATAATTACAATAGTTAAAAGGTACCTTATGGTCTGGTTTATACATGGTTTTTATATATTAAAATCTGGTAGTTACTATGATTACTGGAATAGCATTATTAATAAACAGAATATACAAAATTATCCAATATTTATAATACCTATTGAGGCTAAAGCTAAATGGGCTAATGCTTTTGCATTCGGGTTTAAAAACTTTGGGTTTATTTATTCTACAGATGTATTATTGAATAATCTTGATGAGCGTCAATTTTCAGCAATATTAGCTCATGAAGCTGCACATTTAGAGTTCAATGATGTTTTATTCAGGTTTGCTTTTTCCTTTATATTATTAATTTTATGGCTTGTAGTATTTTCAAATATCGATTATATTCCGGAAAATTATAACCTTGCAGGTTTTATAGTAATTGTTCTTTTTTTTATATTATTAGTTTATTCAAGTCTTATTATGGCAAAAAATCAGGAAGCAAGGGCTGATAAATATTCTGTTAAATTATTAAGTAGTCCTTATTATTTAATTGAATCTTTAGATTACCTGTATGATATTAATAAAATGCCAAAGGACCCCAAAAACCACGGAAAGTTTAAAATACACCCTACTTTAGCAGAAAGAAAACAGGCAATGATTGATTATTATGAAAATCACGTCAGATAAAATATTTTCTATTTGATTAATAATATAATTCTGCTATTATTTGAAAACTAGTATAAAACCAATTGTCAGGGCATAATATTTATGAGGAAAATAACATGAATTACGAGATTACAGGAGTTATTGCACAGGTTGTTAATGTAGAGCTTGAAAGAGGCGAGTTTTGCTGGATATCTCCGGGTGGTATGGTCTCATTTAAAGGTGGTATTGACTGGACAATGAAAGTTCCTGGTGGAATATCGGGCGCTTTAAATAGAATGATGTCTGGCGAAACACTTAGAATGACCTATGTTCAATGCAAAGGGAGAAATGGTAATGTTACATTTAACAACAGTCTCCCCGGCAAGGTGTACCCATGGGACCTTAAAAAGGGTGATATAATAACAACAAGGGGATCCTTTCTCGGTGCTGTTGGGGATATAGATATAAAAGTAACTGTAGCTAAAAAGATAGGGGCTGCGGCTTTTGGTGGAGCAGGTTTAATTTTACAGACTATAAGCGGAACTGGTACGGTTTTTGTTCATGGCTTTGGTGATTTTATCGAATATGACCTGGCACAAGATGAATCATTAAATGTTTCTACAGGAAACCTTTCAGCTTTCGATAAATGTGTTGACTATGACATTCAGTCAGTAGGTAGCATAGGTAAAACCCTTTTTGGTGGCGAAGGGTTATTTATGACTAAATTAACTGGCCCGGGTAAAGTTCTATTACAATCTATGAAAAAAGGCTCTGGTGGTGGTGCTGCTATGGCTGCACTCGGTGCTTTTAGTTAATTTATCGTTTTTATAGTTTTAAACAAAAAGGGTTCAGTTTTACTGAACCCTTTTTAAACTTTTTAATTATCTTCTAGACATTTTTAACATCTAATTCGATAACATCTGGTTTGTTTTTAACACCAAGAATATCTTTCATTACACCATTTCCAAGATATTCACCTAAAAAGATGTTTTTACCGCATCCACAGGTTGAAGTTGGCTTGCATTTAAACTCTGATGTAGCAAACACATTATCAACTTCTTCAAGTGTTTCAGCACCTTTCATAAGCGGAATATTTTTTAAGGGTGAATCAATCTTTACACCTTTAAGTGCTTCAGGAATTTCGTTCTTTTGGCCGAGTTTAAAATCAAAGGTTGTTAAACCTTTCTCTTTCATTTTTTCCTGAACTCCTTCGAAGAACTTAACTATTGCAGTTACAAAACCTTTCTTACCAGGGCAAAAAGCTTTATTAGTATTTGTGTCTATTGCTTCTTGAATTTCTGGAAGAGTTGCTGTAAAAGCAACAGGGCTTTTGGCAGGTTTACCTTGTGTTTTTGGCATTAAAAAACTTGCTTGAGAGTAATTTTGAACGTTCATGTATCTCTCCCCTTGAATGTCTCTCTAAGAATACTTGTTATATTAATTAGAACCCAAAAATAATATATTTAAACTATTTTGCATATGATAATATAGAAAAATTTACATTATTCAGCAATTTTGAAATAATCAATTTTACCAGATTGAATAATTAAAATTTGTTATATTGATCCTTGAAAGTAATTTATAGATTCCAGATTATAGATGCTGGGTGTTTTTCGTAGCTGCGCAACAAAAAACACCCTATAGTAAATTTAAAGCATATATAGTTTACTTACGTGGATTGGTATAATTATTTAATAATACCTATTAATTTATATTAAGATTTTATAGTCTAAATGAATTATATCTTACGTAATAACATTGAAATTTATTGAAATGTAAGCTTTAATTTAAGTATAAAAATAATTTTTCTTTTAGAAATTTCAACTCAGACTTAATTAAAAGGATTATTAATCTGACGATTGGCACTACATACTCAGTTAACAAATTAACTGACTTTACTAATAAGAAAAAAGGGCTTATTAGTAGAATTATTTATTGGATTAATGTAACTCACTATAAAAAATATGGTAAACGTTACTGGGATTTCTGTGCTGCTATTCCAATACTTATTTTCAGCCTACCTTTATTATTTTTAATTGCCATTTCTATCAGATTAGAATCTAAAGGACCTGTTTTGTATAAGCAAAAAAGGGTTGGCAAAGACGGTAAAGTTTTTGATATGTATAAATTTAGAACCATGTATAATGACACATCGTACAATAATAATGAAACTGCTGAGAATGACCCCAGATTAACAAGAGTAGGTAAAATTATACGGCCATTATCACTTGATGAATTACCTCAAATATTAAATATAATTAAAAATGAAATGAGTTTTATAGGGCCAAGACCACTATCTGTAGAGCATCATGAAAAACTTATAAAAGACTTATCTGTTACTAAAATAATTAAAGATAACCTTGTTCCTAAAGTTAACCCTGGTATTCTTGGCTGGGCTATTTTTAGAGGGCGTGAAAAAATCACTCTTGAAGATCGTTATAATTGCAATAAAGAATATGAAGATAATGTTTCTCTGCTTTTCGACAGTTATATTTCGTGGTTAACATTTAAACACTTCTGGATTAGTTATACTATATTTATTTTTCTCTTTATAACTATACCATTACTAATATTGTATCTATTTTAACCCTGTTAATTGTGAATTTGTTACAGACTCTCAAAAGTCAAGTAGTTGCTTAAGTTAAATATTACGCATTTAGCAGTGATCAGGCTTAAGAGAGTTGGGCTTAAAATTGAGTTTTGAATAACAATTTATTAATATTTAAATATTAATTTCTATAATTTTGATATTATTATTGATTGAACATTTAACTCTGTAATTTAATAATTAATAGAGATTTTTATTATGACTAAATTAGAAACAATTCAAACACTGACAGTTTTATCATTAGTATTTTTAATCGGATATCTTATTTTTAAAGCTGACTGGCTTATCTGGCTTTCATTATTACTACTTTTATTAGCTGTTTTTGATAATCCATTAGCAACTTTAATAGCAAAAGGCTGGATGAAGTTTGCAATTATAATAGGAAACTTTAATTCTAAAATAATTCTTGGATTTGTATTTTTTGTTTTTCTAACCCCTATAGCATTTTTATACAGATTAACAAGTAAAACTATTCCTGATCATTTTACAAATAAAAATAAACAGAGCTTTTTTGTTGATATTCATCAGAAATATTCAAAAGAACTTTTTGATAAAGCCTGGTAATAAATTTTGGAGCAATATCTATGGGCAAAGTTATATTAGGTATATCAGCTTTTTATCACGATTCAGCAGCTGCAATTGTTGAAGACGGAAAGATTCTTGCTGCAGTTCAAGAAGAAAGACTTTCACGAAAAAAACATGACCCCGCTTTTCCTGCAAATGCAGTTAGATTTTGCCTTGATTATAGTGGCTACAGCTTAAACCAGGTTGATGCAGTTGTATTCTATGAAAAACCATTCCTTAAATTTGAACGCTTATTAGAAACCTATTATGTATTTGCTCCAAGAGGCCTTCAGTCATTTTTATCAGCTATTCCTGTATGGATTAAAGAAAAATTATTTCTAAAAAAACTAATTAGAGAAGAACTTTCTAAAATTGAAGATATTGATATATCAAAAATCAATTTACTTTTCTCTGAACACCACCTTTCTCATGCTGCCAGTGCCTTTTATCCTTCACCATTTGAAGAGGCTGCTATACTTACTGTAGATGGTGTAGGAGAATGGGCTACGGGTTCTATCTGTCATGGTAAAGGGAAAAACATAGAAATAATTAAAGAACTAAGATTTCCTCATTCTATTGGATTATTATATTCAGCATTTACATATTATCTTGGCTTTAAAGTTAATTCCGGTGAGTATAAACTTATGGGGCTGTCACCTTATGGTGATCCTGACTCCAATAATTTAAAAATATATAAAGATTTAATCTATAGAGAGTTAATTGATGTTAAAGAAGATGGTTCAATTTTCCTTAATCAGGACTATTTTGATTATGCCACCGGACTGAAAATGATAGTTGAAGATAAATGGGAGAAACTCTTTAACCTTAAAACAAGAAAACCAGAATCTGAACTAGAGCAATCATATTGTGATATGGCTTTAGCAATTCAGCAAATTACTGAAGATGTAGTATTAAAAATGGCAAACCATGCTAGAGAACTGACCGGATCCAAACACATATGTCTTGCCGGAGGAGTTGCTTTAAACTGTTGTGCTAATGGTAAATTATTAAGGTCTAAACTTTTTGATGATCTGTGGATCCAACCAGCTTCAGGTGATGCTGGAGGAGCTCTTGGTGCGGCTCTTGCTGTTAATCATATCTATTTTGGAAACGATCGGAAAGCATCGGAAAAAGATAGTATGAATGGTTCTTATCTGGGACCTGAGTATTCTGATCTTGATATTAAGCAAGCTGCAAGAAAATACAAGGGTATATTTACTCATTACTCAAATTTTAATGAGCTTTGCAAACACGTCTCAGGTTTTATAGACAACGGTAAAGTCATAGGATGGTTTCAAGGTCGAAATGAGTGGGGGCCAAGGGCACTAGGCAATAGAAGTATTATAGGTGACCCAAGAAATAAAGAAATGCAAAAAAGATTGAATTTGAAAATCAAATTCAGAGAAAGTTTCAGGCCATTTGCACCTTCTGTTTTAATAGAAAGTACTCCTGATTATTTTGATATGAACACCTGTTCACCTTATATGCTACTTATTACCGATGTTGTTGAAAATAGAAGAAGCCCACTGCCAGAAAATTATCATCAACTTTCAGTTAGAGACAAGCTGTATTTTATACGGTCAGATATTCCATCTATAACCCACCTGGATTATTCAGCAAGGCTTCAAACCGTTCACAAAGATACAAATCCCAGATACTGGCAGCTTATTAATACATTTAAAGAGCTCACAGGTTATGGTGTTATTGTTAACACTAGCTTTAATGTCAGAGGTGAACCAATTGTGTGCAGCCCTGAAGATGCATATAAATGCTTTATGAGAACTGATATGGACTATCTTGTTTTAGGTGATTACCTTTTTGACAAGAAAGATCAACCTAAATGGCATGAAGATATCAACTGGAAAGAAGAATATGGCCTTGATTAGATAACTATATTTTAAACCTGAACATAATTGTTTGCATAAAAGACCTGGCTGCTACTTTAAATAATTTCCATTTCTTTATAGATACTTCACCTGTAGTTCTAAGTTTGTATGAAACTGGTATTTCATAAATTCTAAATTTCTTATTGCTTGCTATACCGGTTAATATAACATTAGGGGCGAATGTATCTTCAGGTATTTTTGAATAATAATCTTTAAATTTTTCACAGCGCATCAGTCTGTAAGGTGAATTAACATAATATACACCTCTACCATACAATATCCATACAGTTAAACGTGATATCAGACTAACTATTTTCCTTGGTAGTGGTGCATCAGATTCTTTTTTTCTTCCAAGCAAGAAATCATAGTTTTCTCTTTCTTTCCATAGTTTTTCAAAATCATCCGGGCCAAATTCATCATCAGAATCAATTTGAAATAACCACCTACTATTGCTATTTTCACGATACCCTAAAAGAATTGTCGGTCCGTGGCCACTGTTTAGTTTGTCATGTACTATTACATTTTTTAATTTACAAGATATTTTATTTAATATATCAAGTGTTTTATCTTTAGAACCATCGTTATAGACATGAATTTTATAATTAATGCTCAGTCTGTCTAGTTCTTCCGACCATTTTTCCAGAACATTTCCGATTGCTTCCTGTTCATTGTAAACTGGTATAACAAGGTTCAGTTCATTACTTTCAGACATGAATTTTACTCCATGGTAATTGTGTTATGCTTTTATTTGTTCTTCATATATTTTTAATGCTAAATGAATAGTTTTATCCATATCAAGATATCTATATAAGCCCAGTCTGCCACCAAATATAACATTATTTAAACCTGAGGCTTCGTTATTGTAAACTTTTAGAATTTCTTTATCCTTATCAGTATTTATGGGGTAGTAGGGTTCCCTATATATAGAGTTAAGACCCATTGAATATTCTTTAAATATAAGTGTCTGATTGTTAGTATAACTTCTTTCAGGGTGATAATGTTTAAATTCATGAATTCTGGTAAATGGAATAGATGCTTCAGCGTAATTCATAACAGTAGTACCCTGATAATCTGCCACATTATGTCTTTCTGCTTCAAACTTTAAAGTTCTCCAGCCAAGTTTACCATATTTATAATCAAAATATTCATCTATAGGGCCTGTATAGATAATTTTACAATCTTTATTAATAATATTTTTAATGTTTTTGAAATCTAAATCAAGTTTTAAGAAAATATTTGGAGTTGCGAGCATATTCTCAAAGACTTTATAATACCCTTCAAGGGGAATACCCTGCCATTTGTCACCAAAATAGTAATAGTTATAATTACTTCTAACTGGCAATCTGGTTATAATGCTTTCAGGTAGAATTCTAGGATCAGTATCCCAATGTTTTATGTTATACCCCTTAATAAATGCTTCATATAATGGTCTTCCAATCAATGATATAGCTTTTTCTTCAAGATTAGAAGGTTTGGTTATGTTTTCATTTGCAACTTCATTATTTAAAAATTCTTCAACTTCATACGGTTTAAGGTTTATTCCATAGTAAGAGTTTATAGTATGCAGGTTAATTGGCATCTGGTAGACTTTGTCTTTATATGTTGTTAAAACCTGATGTCTGTAGTCATTAAAAGAACAAAATTTATTAATATAATCCCAGACTTCTTTTATAGAGGTGTGAAAAATATGTGAACCATATGTGTGAAATTCTATACCTGTTTCGCTATCAATTTCAGAATAAGAGTTGCCACCGATATGTTTACGTCTATCTATCAATATAACAGGTTCATTTAGATCATTAGCAATTCTTTCGGCAATAACAGCCCCAAAAAAACCTGCCCCAACAACTAAATATTTAGCATTTTGTATATCCATAACTTTATTTACCCCATTTGCATACCATTATAAGCATTTTTTTTAATGCTTCAAAATATTTTAAGCA
>JBFMGH010000027.1:0-3759 GCA_040752795.1 Cyanobacteriota bacterium | reverse complement strand
AATAGAATTTACCCCTATGGATTATATAAATCTGTAATTTTGTTGAATTATTAAAGATTGGCACTCAGACAAATTGGTTTTCCTTACTATAAATAGTTCTGTTTATTTCTTTTGAACCATGTAAAACTTTTGTAACCTTTTGAAAATTTAAGCAATTCGAAATATTCAGGACTCTTAAAAAGTTAAGTTCAAAAGAAGAATATATTTTTTAATGCTTAAGACCAATTTAAACCATACCTTAAACAGGTTAAACACGGATAACCTTAAAGTAACAAATAAAGCACCAAAGAAAATTCAAAGTGCTTTAATGTTTAGTTCTGCAAAAATTAACCAGCCTCAATTAAATAGAGATATCTTTATATCATTAAATAAATACCATTCTGGTGCATTAAAAAACAATCTGACATTTACTGGAATAAAAGAACGTTTAGTCTCAAATCAACAAAAACTAGCTATACACGATATAGATAAAGCCTCAACAAGAATTCAAGGCCTATCAAGATATTTACAACTAATGGTGGGATTTGTGCCACCTGATAATAGGTGTGGTAAAGAATGGTTTGAACTAGGCTGTACTTATTTAATAAAGGGCTCTGCTGGAATTAATATCCCTGAAATCGAATACCCTAAATACGCTAAAGAGTTCTGGGAATTGATGAATGAGGCTAATACTTATTGGACTTCTGCTGAATTTATCAACCACCTTGAATCTATAAATACTAATCCTGGTGTTAACGCCAGTATTAGAGCCTTAAAAGAAATTAAGTCTGAACGATCTTTAACTAAAAAGCCTGAAAATAATCTATCTTTTTCTGGGCTAAATTCCGGTTTATTAAACATAAAATATCTTTTAAATGATGGTTGCCCATATACTAACGAACCCTACAACGGTAAAACAACCCCATCTCTGGATCATATATTACCACACTCAGCTATTGGAGAGGCTGGAAATATTGACTATAATTATATTATTTCCAGTGCCAGAGGTAATTCTCTCAGGGGAGATATACCTATTGTAGAATTTATTAGAGGTTGGGATGCAGATGAGTATAATAAAACATTTCCTGATTGGAAAGAAAATTTAACAAAAAAGATAATGAAAAGTAATTGGTTACAAGAAGAAGATATAATTCCTTTTATTACATATAAAACATCAACAAAAGCTTTATCTCAACCAAATCCAAACCTAACAAAAGAACTACAAAATGACCCTTCTATTGATGTGCATAATTATGACTTAGCTGCTGAAAGAATAAAAAATTTATCTAATTATTTAATTAAAATGGTAGGATTTACACCACCAGGTGGTAATAAAGAATGGTTTGAAGCTGGAGCAAAATATATTATTCTTGGAACTATGGGTACAAGAAGAATCCCTAAAGCTATGTATCCTGAAGTTGCTGAAAAATTCTGGGGCCTTATGGCAAAAGCTGATAATTATTGGACTTCTGATTCCTTTCTAAGATATCTTGAATCTATTAACAATGATATAGGTGTAACTGCCACAATCGAAGCTCTTAAAAATATTAAGAGGAAAAATCAATCTTCACATAAAGAAGTTTCTTTTAAAGGCAGTAGGTCTGATTTAAGACTTGTTAAAGAACTTCTAAGCTCGTGTGCATATAGTGGAGAGCCTATGAGTTTAACGCAGGGAGAAGATTTTTATCCTACTGTAGAACATATTTGCCCCAATAATGCTGGTGGTGGTAGTAATGACTATAATTATGTTTTAACTCTTAAAAGTCATAACAATGACAGATCTAACATGCCCTTATATGAATTTTTACTAGGCTGGAATGCAGCTGAATTTAGAGAAGCGTTTCCTAAATGGAAATCCGATATTAATTTACAGGTTCATAAATTTCACCAACAAAAAAAACTGAGCTCCGTATAATAAAGCAAACATGCAATTAGAATTTATTAATATACCATCATTCAAGCAATTGAGATGGATTTATAATTATTAATAGAGTTATTGTTTATGTTCTGTTTGTTAATTAATTCTATTTTGTTTGGCAGTTCTTCATGAAAACCAAAAGGTAGTTTTATAGTAGAACCATTGTAAAGTTCCGGAAGAAGTTTATTGGTTAACAAGTAATTATTTCTTCTACCGCTGGATTTAACAACAACAATTAAATCTAAAATAACTAATTTTTTTAATATTTTTAATACAGTTGATTTGGCCATTTTACAATTTACAGATAAATAATTTATTGTAGGAAAAGCCATACCTTTCTTTTTGTTCCAGAGAGAAATTAAAGTAGCCAGAATACGGTATTCTGCGTGAGATAAATTTAAATCTTGAGCAAGTTTGTTTAATTGTACTAACATAATGCCTTGAATATGCTGATAAGTTGAATTGAGCCCAACACAACTAATGCTTAAAATAGCATTCATAAAAATTTCTCCTGATTATAATACAACACTTGACAACTACCATCAGGAGAAGTTAATATTTCAATACAAGCAAAACTAAAAGGACTTCTGCCTTAATGGTAGGAGTCTATTTTTTATTGTTCTCGTATGAGTTTACTACTTGCATATGTTGTAGTCAAGTGATATATTAATTCCGGAGCTGTTTAGAACTATTCAGGAATAATTCAGAAGCATATTCAGGAGAGGATAAAATGGTTAATTTTATTAAAGTTTCAGACTTTGCTAGAAGAAAAGGAGTTTCTGAACGTACAGTACGTAATTGGATTAAAAAAGGAAAGCTTTCAACTACAACAAAAACAATAGAAAATAGAAGCACTTTGGTGATTATTTTGGAAAGCAATTCAGAACATTCTGAAGCATTTAATGAAGATCTCAATGAAAATATTCAGGACGATTCAGGACCTATTCAGGAAGCTGAAATCATTCCGGGGTCTGCAAGCTATAGCCTTGTTTCAATGGAAAAAACAACCTTTGAACAATTAATTGAGTCAATTAAATCAATGTCTGAATCCAGAGCTGAAGCAGATCAGGATACTATTAACAGGTTTAAAGAAGAAATATTTGAAATTAAAGCTGAGAATAAGAAATTAAACACAGATATAAAGCAATTGAATGACTTGTTAACTAAAGAAAAAATTGAATCAGCTCAACTTCAGGCGGAGTTAAAAATAAAAGATTTAAGAATTAAAGAACTTGAAGAGCAAATAGACAAATTTCAATTAGAAAAATATGATAAAATAAATAATTCCAATCAAGATAAAGATAAAAATAATACAAATATATGGAATAGAATAAATAAAAACAGGAAACTATAACTATAATTTTAAATTAAGGTATTGTATATGGAAAAAATTGGAGATCAATTTCAGCAAGAAACAAAGTATTATCCGGATAAAAATATTGGTAGAACACTTGATTGGTATAATCAACCAGAAATATATAAAAATTACCCTGATACAAAGCAAATAGAACTTATTAAACCTGCAGAAATACCTCTAATGTCATTACATAAAATACTTAATAATAGAAAAAGCATTAGAAATTATGTTAATAAGCCGTTATTCTTGGAAGAATTATCTTATTTATTATGGGCATCAACAGGAATACAAAGAATCGAAAATGGATACGAATTTAGAACAGTTCCTTCAGCAGGTGCCCTTTATCCCATAGAAACATATCTTGTTATTAATAATGTAAAAAATGTTGAAGCAGGTTTATATCATTATTTGTGAATAGTTAAAACAAGGGTGACACTTCTTAAGTAAAATTAAGTTGATAAAAATAAAATTAAAAAGGAGTGCCACCAATATGAATTATACCAAA
>JBFMGH010000026.1:0-8000 GCA_040752795.1 Cyanobacteriota bacterium | reverse complement strand
AGCAGCATAGAACAATCTCTCAGGAAATTTTTATTTGGATGTGTTTAATTGCTTTTGCCCATTTCTCTTATCAAGAAAGTATTTCAGAGGTATCTATGTATAAACTCTATGATAATGTCATCTTTGGACTTCAAGATTTTGATTTACCCCTTTTGAAAGAACTTTTCGCTATGAGCTAATTTTCAGTTATAACCCGGATTATTCACAAAGTTTCGGAAATAGATCTTTGCCGAGGGCCCAAAAGATCCGCCCTGCGGGCCTTTTGAACCAGGCCCTCTAAAACCTGATCCCTGTTAAATATTTACAGTGTGTTAAATGCATAAATCTTTAACTTAAGTCATTACTTGAGCCTTGAGAGTTTGTAACAAATTCACGAATTAACCGGGATAAATAAGTTAATCCGGATAGTTTTAAGCTTATAGAAGCCAAATATGCCACCCATTATAATCTTGCCATCTTCATTGATTGTTAGAAATTTTTAAGATACATTGTTCTAAAATAAACGATGAAAAAGGAGAACTGTTTTGACTACTGCAGAAACTACTAGAATTCGCGAAAGCAGAATTAAAAAATTAAATGATATAAGAGAAAAAAACATTGATCCCTATCCTTATTCATATGATAAAAACGCTAAAGCAAAAGACTTGCTTGACAAATATAGTGACCTGGAAAATGGTATAGAAACTTCTGATGAATATAAAGTAGCAGGGAGAATTATGGCTACTAGGAATTCAGGCATGTTTATTGATCTGATGGATGACACTGAAAAGATACAGCTATTTTGCCATAAAGAAAATATTGGCCAGGAAAAATTTAAAGATTTAAAAACCACAGATATAGGTGATTTTATTGGAGCCACAGGCACAATTAGAAGAACACCCCGCGGAGAACTTAGCCTTAAAGTTTCTGATTACCAGATTCTATCTAAAAGCCTTAATCCACTACCTGAAAAGTTTCATGGCCTGCAAGATAAAGAGCTTAGATACAGACAAAGATATGTTGATTTAATTGTAAATAAAGAAGTTAGAGATACACTAAGAAAACGAAGTGAAATAATAAGCGCAATAAGGAACTTTTTGCTTGATGAAGGGTTTCTTGAAGTAGAAACACCAATGCTTCAGGTGATACCAGGAGGTGCCGCTGCAAAACCATTTATTACTCACCACAATACCCTGGATATTGATATGTATCTTAGAATTGCGCCAGAACTTTATTTGAAACGCTTGATAATTGGTGGCTTGTCTGAAAAAGTGTTTGAAATTAATAGAAATTTTAGAAATGAAGGCATTTCTTACAAACATAATCCTGAATTTACTATGCTTGAACTTTATCAGGCATACGTTGACTACAATGAAATGATGAATATCACTGAACGAATAATTGTACACGCTGCTCAAAAAGCACTGGGAAAACTTCAGGTTACATTCCAGGGCAATGAAATAGATCTGACCCCCCCCTGGAAGAAAATTACTATGCTGGATGCAACTAAAGAATATACCGATATAGATTTTAATTCTATAGAGACTGATAATGAAGCCAGAAAAGCTGCTAGAGATTCTGGTATTGAGGTTGATGATAATGACTCCTGGGGGAAAGTTATTGATAAAGTATTTGAAGAGAAAGTTGAACCCCACCTGATTCAACCAACTCACATTATTGATTATCCTGTAGATATCTCACCTCTTGCTAAAAAACATCGCAAAGATAAAAGACTTGTTGAACGATATGAAACAAGAATCAATGGCTGGGAAATCGCTAATGCATTCTCAGAACTTACTGACCCGCTTGATCAGAGAGAAAGGTTTGAAAAACAACTTGCTGAAAGAGAAAGTGGAGATGAAGAAGCTCATAGACTGGACGAAGACTTTTTAAATGCCCTGGAATATGGTATGCCTCCATGTGGTGGGTTGGGTATAGGTATTGACAGGCTTGTCATGATATTGACTGACTCACCAAGTATTAGAGATGTTATTGCATTCCCTACGTTAAGACCAAAATCATAAAGGAGATATTATGGGATTAGATGTTTGTTTAGACACTATTAAATCATTCTATATTGATATAGAAGAGGATGAAGATCCTGAAGAGTATAAAATTCTTAAAGAAGGCTACGATGATATTATTAAATTAATAAAAGATGAAATAAAACGACAAACCGGAAAATTATCCAGCTGGAATGAAAAAATGCCTGATGTAACAGGAGACGTTCAGCTTGAGGAAAGAATTGGTTCTTATACTAACATTCATTACTTAAGACGTTATGCCGCTCATATAGACAAAAATAATACACCACCTGAGCCTCTTAAGCCTTCAGATGACCCAACACAGGATCCATTGCTTCTTGCTATTTATGACGGAGAAAGCAAAACAAGGTTTCCTCATCTTATAGATCATTCTGATTGTAATGGTTTCTATATTCCTTGTAATTTCCCTGAGCCCCTGTGGATAGGCCCGGAAGAAGAAATTGATGAAGAAGATGAAGAGCTTGTAGAATTCATATCTGTTGGATCAAGCACTAACCTTCATGAAGAATTGATAAAGCTTAATGAGTATTTAAATGTTGATACAGATAAAATAGATAGCGATTTGAGCGACTTCTTTTCTGCTATTCAGGGCGATGAATATGAAACAGAGAAATGGTGCTGGGGTGTGTTATATTATATGACACTTAATAGTAAAATGATGAGTGTTCCTGTTATATTTACCTAATGACAAATTAAGTCAAGAATCATTTTAGCCCTATTCTCAACTGAATCATCTGGAATTGTACAAATATCAAACCCGGCATTTGAATACATTTTATGAAGCCTTTCATTTATATGATGGGCTTCTTTAATTCTTATTTCAGCAGTTTTTCCCCAGCGTGGAACCTGGGTTGCTGCTATCACATTAAATAAAAAAACTTTTGAATAATTCAGAAAATTTCTCTTAGAATATTTTCCAGTCCATTCTGGCTGATTAGAATTTCTTAAATAATATTCTAAAGGGTCAATATAACCCCTTTCAATAAAATCTCCATTACTGGCCAGTTTTTCAGTGGTTAATTGCTCCTCCAAAACCATTTCAGCAAATTCTAACGGGTTACACATTGGACAAAAATGATCATTAGCTAATATTTTTTCAAAGGGCTTATCAGGAGCATGGCCATTTATTTTATTGCCAAGTTTTTCCAGAACAATAAGATGAGCTTCCTTATGAATTTTAACACCATAATTAGCTCTTAAATACTTTAATGTTGTGGTTTTACCACAGTCATATGCTCCTGTTGCTATAAAAATATTTTTTTTCATTTGTTAATGTACCAGATAGTTCCCGGGCCTCTGAATAGGGTTAATTTATTAAGTATAACAAATTCATCAACAGCTCTGGTTAATTCAGGCAATTCATTTTCATAGTCATGGCCTGCTATTATACCCCCTTCTTTTAGTTTATTCCACCAGGCATCAAGGTCATTTTTAACAGATTCATAGTCATGAGAGGCGTCAATAAAAACCATATCCAGTGTTTTATCAGGAAATGATAAAGCGGCATCGACAGAGTTTTTATTAATAACATTTATATCAGGATTGATATCAAGTACATTCCTTCTAAATTCTTCTTCAACATTTTCGTTATTTAGAATTTCATTGTATAACTCGCAATATTTATCACTGGAGCCTTTCCAGTTATCGATACAAAAGAGCTTGTTGTTGTTTATTTCACAGCATTTAGCAATAAATGTTGTACTTCTTCCTTTCCAGCTACCAATCTCAGCTATGGTTCCAGAATGTATATTATTAACAAGACTTCTATAAAACTGACCTTCTTCTATAGTAAACCATCCCTGAATATCTGTAGCTTTAATAACTTTATAAATTGCTAGCAGGCTTTCTTTTTTATTTTCTGTATTTAAGAAAAGGTAATGTTCTCCTCGTAGCTTTTTAAGAGCTTTTCTGGCATAAACTAAAAATAAAGGTTTATCAATAATAGAAAATTTTTTCATAGAACTTGCTAAACCTTCTTTATTTTCAGCATTAATTATTTCTTGATCGCTGGTAGCAAATATAACATCTTTATGAAGAATCTTTGTTCCAAATTCCTCGCTATATCGCCAGATTTTATTTCCTGAGTAGCCAGCCCTATCTGTTCCATATGCTAGTATTTTATCAAGTTTTTCTAGTTCACTCGCCCTGAATAAGACTTCATCAGGTTGAATGCCTGTATTATTAAGATCAAATATAATATCGTCAAGAAATAATAAATTATCATCTAAATATGGTATGCATTTAACATCAATTTTCATAAATTATTATCCTAATATTATTTCTTTCCATTCACGCCAGCTTCCACAAAGGTTGCCGTTAGGGTGAAATACCATTTCATAAATTACAGGTATACCGCCAGTTTGTATTAAACTTTTTTCTTTTTCCCTGTCGATTAGTTTTAAATCTGCCATTTCAGAGACCATATCAATACCTTTATATTTAAACACTTCAACATAATAGTAATATCCAAGTACATTGTTTGAAAATGTAAAATCATCACGGTTGTCGATTTCTTCCCAGATTGGTATTAGCTTAACCCTATTCTGTTTACAAAACTCAGCAATTTCTCCTGGCTTAACAGTTGTTTCGTCATAACCCATTAATTGCCTGAATACTACGTTATCAACACCTATTGATTTGGCCCAGTCCATATATTTAATCATTTCATCGATACAGTCAACATAATTATTTATCAGAACACAGCTCAATCTGGGTCTTATATTGTTAGCTTTAGCAATTTCAACAACTTTTTTTAGATCATTGTTAGAAAAATAGGAATCTTTAAGTTTCATGATTTTGAAATTCGTTTCTTCATCATAATGAGCCCTGCTTATATTAAGGTGTTTTAGTTTGTAATTGATTAAACGATCAAGTATTGTATCATTAGAATGTTTAACCTTATTTAATAAACCTGAACCATTTGTTGTTAGAGTCCTTTTTCGAACTCTATATTCATCAAGGATATTTAATATTACTGGTAATTTGGGGTCTAAAGTAGGTTCGCCGCCTGTCAATGAAACACTGGGTCTTATAGTTTTTACAGTTTCAAGCATTGTATAAAGTCTGTCAAAATACTCTATATCATTGCTAATTGCTGGTTTAATATAATCAACTCCGTCATTAAAATACCTTAATTGAGCAACACAGAACTTACATTCAGCGTTACAATGGTCATTAATAAATACAGATAAATTTACATTGTTATAAACAAGGTATTTCTTATTATTTACTGTTAATGGTAATAATTCATGTTTGGTAATATCAAATAATTGATGTTGCTTATATCTAGTAAAAAGTCTATCTTTACACATAAATTATTTTAACTCTTTCATTGCATTGCTTCTTGCTATTAAATCTGTATTCCAGTTTCTACCGTCAGGGCTTATTAAATAAAATATAAGTGGGTTCTCAACAATAAAAGGTAGTTCCAGCTCAGGCCTATTGGTTGCCTGCCCGTATCTTTGAAAGTAAAAGATATTCGATTTGTCAATGAGGCTTAATTTTTCAATTTTTTCCAAGAGCCATGAGTCATTATCATTAGAAAGGGGGCTTTTTCTCCTTCTGACATTAAATATAAGTTTATAATCTCCATATGCAGATAGTAATGAAAACGTTTGAGCTATAATATCAGCTTTTTCAAATAGATATTTATCGGCTTTATAAAGGTAATAATTAAGGCTGGGTTTAAGTAAAAAAGGTTCTCCCAGGTTTAAAAAATAATTTTTAAGAGAAACAATAGATTTTTCTCTGTCTGGTTGGTTATTTGTGAAAACAAATGGTAGTAAGCTGCTATTAGTACCAAGTATAACATTTTCACAACGGCCAGTATTTCTGACATAAGTAATCATATTATTCAGATCAGGATGCAACAATGGTTCTCCACCTTCAAGCTGAATTTCAAAACTACCTTGATCAGGTATATAAGATTTAAAATATTCTAGAGGAAGAAAAGTTTGTCTTTCGGGAGAAGAATAGCAACTGCAAAGTTCGCATGTTCTGTTGCAACAATTTGTAATAGCAAAGTAAAATCTTCGCTTCATTATAAACCCCTTAATTAAAAAAATTATTTAAGTTTCCAGCCCTGTGAATATTTTACACCAAGATACAAGAGAAATTAACAGACTGCTGAGTTTTATACAGCATAAAGCATAAGAAAATTATAATAGGTTTTAATATTATCTAAACTACAAAACAGAGGTTAATAAAAGAGAAAAAAGCTGATAAGGGCTATATCAGTGTTAGTTATCAGCTAGAAATTATACTCAGGAGAGTGATGCGCTATTTTTATCTAATATTAAGTATAGATTATTTTTTAACAAAAAGCTTTATGCCTTAGTGTTATTTTTACAATAATTTACATAGTGTAAGAATAACAATAAGTGATTTTTTTCACTATTTGGAGTTATATAATGAACGCATAAATAAAATAGACTTCAGAAAATAAAGGGTTCGGGTGTTATGCCCGCCGAAGGCGGGCATAACACCCTCATGATTTCCAGTTATGTCTCATAATTTTATGCGTTTACTATATTATGTTTTATACCAATCCACGGAAGTAAATGATATATGTCTGTGCCTCTATAATCTGGAATCTATAAATTACTTTCAAGGATCAGTATAATTAGTATATATAGATTCAATAATGTTATAACCTTTTCTTCAGGTAGAAAACACTCTATTAATATTATAAAAAATATTGATAATTTAGGTCTTAGATTTGAATATAAATTGGTTACTCGTATTTAATCGTTGTTATTGAGAAAATTAATTATAATGTTTGCAACTTTTTCCGGATATTGCCACATAAGCCCATGCCCGCCATTCATTTGTACAAGGCATGAATCAGAAATATTTTTTGCTAATATCAAAGAGTTTTCAGGTGGTCTAATAACATCGTCTTTGCCAACCAGAACCAGAGTGGGTTGTTTAATATTGGTTAATTTATTATAGACGCCTTTCCAGTTTATCAGGGCATTAAATTGTTTGATAACATTTTCTTCTGTTGGTATTGTTTCAGGGATAGGCATATAATTACGGGGGTTGTTATTATTAAGCCATTCTTCAGAGAAAAACATACTGAAAAATTTCTTACTATCTGTCATTGATACTTCTAAAATATCTTCTAAAGCGTGCATAACTTCAGGAGCCGGTTGAATTTCTTCATCTCCTCCGCAGCTGCCAGCGTATAATATCAGATTATTGATTCTTGCAGGGTTAAGTAAAGCTGCTTCAAGTGCCACGCTTACACCCATTGAATAGCCAAGTATATTTACTTTATCGATTTTAATATTATCCAGAAGATTAAATAAATCATTGGTATAGAGTTCTATTGAATATTCATTCTCTGAAGAGTCAGATTTACCCATTCCTCTATTATCAAAAGTGATTATTTTGTTTTTGGAAGAAAGTTTATCTAACATTTTATCAGGCCATATATCCATTGTGCCTGTATAGCCCATTATAAGTACTAAAGGAAAACCTTTGCCAGAAATATTATAGGCAAGGTTGATATCTCCTATAGTTGCAAAATTTTTATCACACATATAATGCCCTCTCTTAAAAGTTCTATTTTGTTAAATATTTATGTGATCTTAAATCTTTTATTCTATTGTGAATTAGTATACCAAACAAGCATTTATTTTTATGTAATTTTGGGATTTTTATTTAGTGGAAAAGTTATCCAGAATTTATTGCCATGCCAATTTTGCTTTACACACTAATTGTAGTGCCATGTAACTCTATAAGACGACAGCCAAATGCCAACGCCCTCTATGCCTATTTCTTTTATAATGAACGCATAAATAAAATAGACTTCAGAAAATAAAGGGTTCGGGTGTTATGCCCGCCGATGGCGGGCATAACACCCTCATGATTTCCAGTTATGTCTCATAATTTCATGCGTTTACTATATTTGTTCCCCCTGGTAAAAGTCTGTGAAAATAAGGTCTTTGTCAATGGAATTTATGCCTATTCCAT
>JBFMGH010000025.1:0-5427 GCA_040752795.1 Cyanobacteriota bacterium | reverse complement strand
ACCTGATATTACAGCTGATTTTCCGGCCAAAGCTGCTAGGTTAGGGCTAGGCTGGGATAGAGTACCTATGATTTGTGCCCAGGAAATAGATGTACCTCTTAAAATCAAGCACTGTATAAGAGTTTTGATAACGACTTACAGTCATTTAGAAAAAACAAAGATTAAACACATTTATTTAAGAGAAGCTGCTAAACTCCGGCCTGATTTAAGTCTTGATGAATAAAGATTAATAATGTTTGAAACCCTTTCAAATAAAAAAGAAGCTCTTTTAAAGCTTTTAAAAGAATATCCCAATGACCTGACTATTGGAAATTTATTCTATAAACAGGCTTTGCGTCTTTCATCAAATGAATTTATTAGTTTCTGGAAAAATAATGAACTTAAAAAACTTTCATGGTTTGATTTCTTATTTATTGTAAAAGATAAAATAATAAAATTAAAAGCAAAAGGCATATCTAAAGGAGACCTGGTTTGTATTATATCAAAAAACTCTCCGGATATGATGGCATATATTATCGCTATAACATCTATTGGAGCAATTTGCTGCCCTATTCATTATAATTTAACTATCAAACAAAAAATTGATTTCTTTAAAGAGTACAATTATAAGCTTATTCTACTATCACAAGAAGAATATAAATCTATTTGTAATGATTGCTCGACGAAAAACCTCAATGTAATCATAATAGATTATGACAATTTATTACCACCAGAAGCTTATTCTGCTCAGTTAAATTTTAGTGACCTATTTAACTATTCAGTTTCTGCCAATGATATAGCATATATTATGCTATCAAGTGGCACAACTGACAAGCAGAAGGGTATTATTTTAACTCATAAAAATATACTGTGTAATCAGTTACAGCTTTTAAGCATATTGGATTTTATCACTGAAAGAGATAAATATTTATCTCTTTTACCTCTTAGCCACAGCTATGGTGGTCTGGCTGAATTATATCAGGTTATAATGAATGGCAGTTCTTATCATTTTTGTAAAAACAGTGATTTAAATAGTCTTTTAGAAGAAATAAATACTATACAACCTTCAATTTTTCAATCTGTACCAGCAACCTGGGAAAAATTATATAAATATTTGTTCGATAAATCTGTAAATTCTGAAAAAGATTTAAAATTTTATCTTGGCCAAAATATTCGTTATGGATTTTCAGCCGGGGCAAGTATTGAAAAAGAAATAATAAAATATTTTTTCAAACTTAATTTTCCTATTTATCAGGGATATGGTTTAACAGAAGCAAGCCCGGGTATTGCTATAGCTTCACCAGAAAAATTTATTAAATTAACTGCGGGTAAAATTTTGCCCGAAATAAGTTTAAAAATAGCAAATGATTCAGAGATACTGGTTAAAGGCCCAAACATTACTAATGGCTATTATAATGACCCTGCATTAAATAATAGCTCTTTTCAAAATAACTATTTTAAAACTGGTGATACTGGAGAAATTATTGAAAATAAATATCTTAAATTTACAGGTAGAACTAAAAATATTATAGTACTTTCTACAGGTGAAAAAATTATACCTGATACTATTGAAAATAAACTAAATTCACACCCACTTATAGCTAGATCTATTTTAATTGGTAATAATAAAAAATTTATTGCTTGTCTTATAGATGTTGATAAAGATAAATTAATTTTATTTGCTAATGAACATAAAATTAATTTCATTAATTTACCTGATTTATTGCTAGAAACCAGAATCCAACAGGAGTATCAGAAGGTTATAGACAATGTAAACTCTTACCTTGCAAATTTTGAAACAATTAAAAAGTTTATTCTGATAGAAAAACCTTTTATTTCTGAAGAATTAACACCAACTTTAAAATTAAAACGAGAAATAACTGAAAAACGTTATGCTCATATAATAAATAAGCTCTATGAATCTTGATAACAACATAATAATATATATAATACTATCCGGCTTTATAAAACGCTGAATCTAGCCTTTCTTTTTCATTTTTTAATTCTATATATACCCATTCAGGCACAAGGTTTTTTCCCATGGAATATTGAATAGAGCCTCTTGGCCCATGACAATCCGAGCCACCGGTTACAATTAATCCTAGGCTTTCAGCCAGGCAAGAATGATACTCAACCAAAGCTGGTGAATGCGCTTTATGATAAGCTTCAATACCTCTTAATCCATAATTCATCAAATCTTTAACAAGATCCTCAATGCCTTCCATCTCTCTTGGATGAGCCATTACAGGTATCCCACCAGCCTCATATATAGCCTCTACAGCCTCATGAGGGCTAACTGTTTCTCTTTTAATGTAAGTGGGGGCTCTATCGTTAATATATTTTATATAAGCTTCCTGAATATTTCTAGCACCACCCTTTTTATAAATAGCTCTTGCTATATGAGGTCTACCAACAACACCATCAGGTAATATTTGAGAATATATATCTTCAATAGTAATAGGAATTTTAGCTATATTAATAAGGTTTTTAACTATTTGTTCAGTTTGGTTAATACGGGCCCGTTGTTGCTCTTCAATAATTTCATTAAAAAATTCATTTTCAGTGTCCATATAATAGCCAAGAATATGAACTTCCTTGTCTTCCCATACAGTATTTATCTCTACGCCGGGAATAATTTCTATATCTTTTCCTTCAGCAGCCTCTTGAGCAGGTTTTATACCATTAACTGTATCATGATCAGTTAATGAAATTACAGTTATACTATCCTTTACACATATATCAATTATCTCAGCAGGAGAAAACATTCCATCTGAGAAATTGCTATGGATATGTAAGTCTAGTTTCAAGATATATTCCTCTTTATTTTATTTTATCTTCTTCAATTAATTTCTTCAAATCAAGTTGATATTTAATTCGCTGAATATCACTTGAAACACCTGTATTAGCATTTATAGAAATTAAAGCACCACATACAACAGCTTCATTAACAGGAGGCACTTCATATCTTGAAGGTAATAATGAAGAAAGTTTTTTAATTGAAGAATCTATATCCATACCAATAACACTGGGAACAGCCCCACAATAACCTACATCAGTTATATAAGCCATACAGTCATTTAATATAGTCTCATCAGCGGTTGGCACATGAGTATGTGTTCCTATCATAGCTGAAGCTCCTAAATCTGATAAATAATAGCCAAAGGCAATTTTTTCAGCGGTTGCTTCAGCATGAAAATCAATAATTACTATTGGAGTTATTGATTGAAGTTTCAATATTTCATCTTTTATCAGCACCCAGGGAGATTCATATGGATCCATAAAAATTCTCCCTAAAAAGTTTATTACGGCTACAGATACCCCATTTTTTGTAACAACAGAACTTCCTTTTCCCGGGGTATTTTCAGGATAATTGATTGGGCGAATCAAGAAAGGGGCTTTATCAATATAAGAATATATTTCTTTTCTATCCCAGATATGATTTCCAGATGTTAAAAGATCAATACTGGCTTCAATAAGTTCATTATAGTTTTTTTCAGTTAAACCAAAGCCATGAGAAGCATTTTCACAGTTTGCAAATATAAAATCAGGTTTTTCAGTTAAAAATGATTCAATATTCTGTATAAAGTATTTTACAGCAAATCTTCCGGGTCTTCCGACTATATCGCCAAGAAATAAAATTTTAATAGTATCATTCATCAAGAATAAGCCCCAGTTTATTTAGCAATTTCAGTAGATCTAACTTCTCTAACTACTGTAACTCTTATTTGTCCAGGATAATCCAATTCACCTTCAATTCTATTAGCTATATCTCTGGCAAGTTTAGATGCACCTGCATCATCAAATGCTGTAGGTATAACCATTACACGAACTTCCCGGCCAGCTTGAACAGCAAAAGTTCTTTTAATTCCATTATAACTTGTGGCAATTTCTTCCAGTTTTTGAAGACGTTTAATATAAATTTCAAGAGTATCTCGTCGAGCACCAGGCCTGGCAGCACTTAAAGTATCAGCAATTTTAACTAATACTGCTATAACTGAATTTGCTACAACATCATCATGGTGAGCTTCAATAGCATGAATAATATCATCTGATTCTCCGCAACGTCTCGCTAAATCTACACCCAAAGAAATATGGGTGCCTTCCTGGCTTTGATCAAGTGATTTGCCAACATCATGCAAAAGCCCGGCCCTTTTTGCTATAGAAACATCAGCATTTATTTCTGCAGCAAGCATTCCTGCTAAATGGCCCACCTCAAGAGAATGTTTTAGTACATTTTGACCATAGCTAGTACGATAATACAGTCTTCCCAGAGCCTTTGTTAGTTCAGGATGAAGATTCATTACTCCTAATTCAAAAGCTGCTCTTTCACCTTCTTCCTGCATTCTCTGGTTAACTTCTTCTTTAGATTTTTCAACCATTTCTTCAATTCTTACAGGGTGAATTCTACCATCCCCTATAAGTTTTTCAAGAGCTATTTTTGCAATTTCTCTCCTTACTGGGTCAAAAGAAGAAAGTACTACTGCCTCAGGGGTATCATCAATTATTAGATCAACTCCAGTTAAGGTTTCCAGAGCTCTAATGTTTCTGCCTTCTCTACCTATAATACGACCTTTCATTTCATCATTAGGCAAATTTACAACAGAAACAGTTGATTCTGTAACCTGATCAATAGCACACCTTTGCATTGCAGTAGAAAGAATTTCTCTTGATTTTTCCTGACAGGTTTCTTTTGTTTTCTGTTCATACTCTCGTATAAGCTGTGCCTGTTCTACTTTTAGGTCATCTTCAAGTTGACTTAATAATATGGCTTTTGCTTCTTCAGCAGTTATCCCAGAAATTCTTTCCAGTTCTTGCATTTGTTTCATTATTAAATCTGCAAGATGATCTTCTTTTTCAATTATTTTTTCCTGTTTCGTTCTAAGATCTCTTTCTTTAGCTTCTAAAGAATTCAATTTATTTTCAAGAGCGTCTTCTTTATTACTTAATCTTTTCTCAAATTTGTTTAACTCACTACGTTTATCACGCATTTCAAGTTCTAGCTCTTGTTTTTTCTGGTGTAATTGCTCCTTAAGGGCAATATCTGCTTCTTTTTGTTTAAGTTTGAATTCTTCTTGAAGTTCTTTTGTCTTTCTTTCGAGATCTAATTGGATTCTTTCAACTTCAGCTTCTTTTATTTTCTGTTCTGATTTCAGGTTATTAACATAATAACCTAATGCAATTAAACCAATTGCTAAAATTACGATAAGAATAATTAATACAGTATCCATGGACCTCTCACTCAAATTTTACATATATATACAACACATAACAATAATTCTCTATTTTAAATATAGCCATAGCAAAAATTTAAAAAGAATAAACCCTAAAAACTCTTTTATGTCGAAAAAATATAAATTTTTTCTATATGACAATACTAATATTATTAGCTATTTAGATAAAGATAAGTTATCTCTAACTTTCTTTTCAATTTCTTCAAGAATTTTAGGA
>JBFMGH010000024.1:0-3315 GCA_040752795.1 Cyanobacteriota bacterium | reverse complement strand
TTAAATTATAAAAAAAAAATTAAATATATAACATCTTGTGTGTATAGTAATTGATAAAAAAGTTTGTTATATTAATATCTAAGGGAAAATTAACTGATTTGTAATAAACTGTAGTTTTTATTTGTTGACTGTTAGATAGTCAGGTTTCCCGTGTTTAAATAATATTAATAATGGAAAGGAAATGTTAATGACTATCTATAATGAGATGTTTAAGGTAAGAAAAGATATACAGACTGTTAAAAAACAGATAAACGAACTTGTTGAAGAGAGCAAGAAAAAAGGAACTCCAAAAATACACGCACAGATTGAAGAATTAACCCAGCAGTTAGAACATTTAAAAGTTAGAGTATGTATTCTTGAAAAATTATCTGGAGAATATCATCATTAAAACTTGATAGACTAATCTTTTTCAATTTGAATAACCCAGTATGCCCAGTTGTCTTTGGGTATAATTGTTTTAAAGATGTTTTCCTGTAGGTTTAAAATTGATCTAAAAATACTGAATTTTGCAAGGTGAGGAATTCCTATATTGTAATGAAGGATGAATCTGAAAAAATTTGATGGTTCAGCAGAATTAATAGTAAAATTCAAATTTTTTAATAATGATTCAATTTTTTCTCTAGTTGAATCTTTCATACCCTGTTCATGTTTAAAAATGCTTGCAAAAACATAGTTGGTGAATTTTTGAACATTACCTTCAATTATTATTACTTTACCTTCAGGCACTGTAACCCTTAGAAGCTCTTTAATAACTTCCATTCTGTTTTCATTAACATGGTGTAATAGATCTCTAGCAAAAGTAATATTAAATTTATTATCTTCAAAAGGTAATTTTCTGGCGTCAGAAACAATGAATTCAGAATTAGAGAGCTTTAAATTTTGACAGAATTTAATTTTATGTTCTGAAAAATCAATGGCGCTAAACTTATTATTAATACCTAAGGATCGTAAATTAATAATATTAGCACATTCTCCACAGCCAACTTCTAAAATTTCATCTTCAGGTTTAATAATGTCTTTAAAAAAAAATAATAACTCTAGTTCTTTTTCTTTAACAAAAGCATTTTCAGTTTGCCAGTAAAAGCGTTTAACTTCTGCAGAGCTATAAAAGTCTTCTTGAATTTTGTCGAAATTATTGCTCATAAGTTTAATAATTATATCATTGCTATCTGTAAAAAAAATAAATTACAAATAACCGCTATGAGAAGGTATCAATTAACTTTTAATTTCCAGTAAAAAAAGTATATTAACCTTAGTTTAGATACTTTTTCTTCAATAATAAATGTAGTAATATTGTAGTTACGACAAAACAATAGGTTTAAGTTATTGAAAAAAAATCTTTTTATAAAGTTAAGATCAAAATTACATAGCATTTATATTGAAAGTTACTTAAATGCTATTGCCAAGGATCCTGATAATCCTGATGCTTACAAGAATTTAGCTTCAGTTTACCATAAGCAGGAAAAAGATGACCTTGCAATAGAAAACTATAAGAAAGCACTCGAGCTTAAACCTGAAGATATATATGCTTATTTTGGTCTCGGACTTATTTATGACAAAAAAGGTGAAATAGATAAAGCCTATAATTGTTTTAAAAGTGCTTATCAAATTAATCATTCAAGCACATTTGCGCTTACTATGATGAAATGTCTTGAAGACAAAATGCAGAATGATTATGACTGGCAAATAAGAAAATATAAGGAAGCAATAAATAATAATCCTGAAGACAAACAAATTTATACCTGTCTTGGGCGGGTTTATACTGCGAAAAAACTGTATGATCTGGCAATTGAAAATCATAAAAAGTCAATTGGCCTTGATTCCCAGAATCCTTCTGCCTATTTTGCACTGGCATATACATATTTTGATTTTGGTAAAAATGATCTCGCTGAAAAGTCAATTAAAAAAGCTCTTTCTTTCAGCCCGGAAGATTATTATTATAATTTTTTATTAGGTGAAATTGCTATCAGAAAAGGACAATTTAAAAAGGCTATAACAATACTGACTAAACTGGCCAATGTGTATCCTGAAAGAAGCAGTGTTTATACAGTATTAGGTGAAGCTTATATTCAGAAAAGAGAATATGATAAAGCGATAGAAATATTTCAAAAAGTATTAAAACAACATCCAGATAAAAGAGATATACATTCTATTTTAGGCGAAGCTTATATAAGAAAGGGAGAATATGATCTGGCTATTAATACTTTTAAATCCTTAATTAATAAATATCCTGATTATTACATAGCTTATACAATTCTTGGAGAAGCATTTACTGAAAAAGGTGAGTTTAAAGAAGCAATAAAAAACTTTGAGTTTGCTATAGATCTTGACTCAGAACAATGCTACTCTTGCTTTAGACTGGGAGAGATATATCAAAAGCTCTCACAATATGATATTGCTATTGATTACTTCCATAAGTCAATGATTCTTAATTCTAATTATACTGCCAGTGCGTCTTTCTGTCTTGGTAAGATTTATAAAGAGATTGATAAATTAGATCTGGCTATAGAATTTTTTAATAATTCTTTGACGAATGATCCAGAAAATGTAAATGCAATTTTTGAACTTGGCATGTGCCATGAATGTCTTGGTGATAAGGAAGAGGCTATAAACCTTTATCAAAAAGCTTTAAGCATTGATCCAGATGTTATAGAAATTCAAGATAAATTAGAAAAAGTTACTCAAATGGTTTAAATGCAACCATGAAAATTTAAAGGAGTTTTTGTAAATTATGAAATTTAATAAATGTCTAAACATGTCAATCGCATTTATTTTAATGTTATGGTTGCTATTTGGATGCTTCGTTCAAAATGTTAAAGCTCAAACTTATAATTCTGCCTGGGCAGAACAAAAGCCTTTTATTGCTATGTTCTATACCACCTGGTGTCCGGCCTGTAAAACTTTTAAGCCTATGTTTAATAATATTAAATCTAAACACGGCAGTAGAATAAAATTTGTTTCTGTTGATATAGATAAAGCTGCTGCCTTACAACAAAAACATAATGTTAAATTGGTTCCTACTGTGCTGGTAATAAACCCTAAAAATTCAAAAACGGCTTCTATTTCTATGAATGCCTTTGCATCTGAAGATAAGTTTCTGGATGCTTTATATAAATCTTTACAGGGTATTAAATAAATATAGTCAACAATTTGTTGATCAGTAAATTGTGTAATATTTATTAATAAACTGTGAATAGTTAAAACAAGGGTGACACTTCTTAAGTAAAATTAAGTTGATAAAAATAAAATTAAAAAGGAGTGCCACCAATATGAATTATACCAAAAGATTAAATCCAACAATGAGAATAAGGATGA
>JBFMGH010000023.1:0-6812 GCA_040752795.1 Cyanobacteriota bacterium | reverse complement strand
AATATGTATTTCTGCTTATTCCAAGCAACTCACAGGTTTTTTTGACGCCTAAGGATGATTGAGCTAACTCAATCATCCTTATTCTCATTGTTGGATTTAATCTTTTGGTATAATTCATATTGGTGGCGCTCCTTTTTAATTTTATTTTTATCAACTTAATTTTACTTAAGAAGTGTCACCCTTGTTTTAACTATTCACATATCAATGATTATATTCACGATAATCCTGAAATTGGTTTAAAAGAATTTAAAGCTGCTAAATTATTAACTGATACATTAAAGGATAATGGCTTTGAAGTAAAAACTGGTGTTGCTGGTCTGGATACAGCTTTTGAAGCAACATATACAACAAAGCCCGGGGGGCCAACAATTGGAATACTTGCAGAATATGATGCCTTAGAAGGAATGGGGCACGGTTGTGGGCACAATTGTATTGCAGCCTCTGCAATAGGAACTGCTTTGGCACTCGTTAACACTTTAAAAGAAACTCCTGTAACCATTAAAGTTTTTGGAACTCCAGCTGAAGAAACCACTGGAGGGAAAATTAACATGGTTAACGCTGGATTATTTGATAATTGTGATGTAACACTTATGACACATCCTTCTGATTCAACTTCAACAGGAGTAAAATATCTTGCATTACAAGATTTTACATTCACCTACAAAGGAGAGCCTGCTCACGCAGCAGCACCACAGGATGGTAAAAGCGCACTGGATGGCGCTATTGCCTTTTTCAACGGCATTAATGCTTTAAGACAATTTGTTGACTCTGATATTAGACTTCATGGAATAATTCGCCATGGTGGCGATGCATCAAATGTTATTCCAGAAAAAGCTGTTGTTGAATATACTGTCCGTGCAAACAATACTGAAAAGCTTAAAAAGATTGCTGAAAAAGTAAAAACTATAGCTCAATCTTCTGCTGTTATGAACGGTATTGATCTAAACATAGATGAAGGAAATATTTTTGATAACGCAATAGTTGTACCTGAGCTAGCCAATTTATTACTAAACAACGCTAAGTTAGTTGGTGCTGAAAGAATTATAGAGGCAGATGAGGGCGGATCAACAGATTTTGGGAATGTTTCACATAAAGTACCTTCTGAATGTTTAGATATTGCATTTGTTCCAGATGGAACACCTGGACATACTCAAGAATGGGTTGAAGCAGGCAAAAGCCCTGAAGGACATAAAGCTGTAATAACAGCAGCAAAAGCTATGGCTTTAACTGCTTACGATATTATTCAAAATCCTGAATTATTGCAAAACATTAAAAAAAGCTTCAATAAAATAACCAGTTCAGAAAAATTAAATTAAAAACCAGATTCTCAAATGTATTTTACTTATGAATTTAAATTTTTTATTACCAAATCATCAATGTTTAACAAATAAAACAAATAACATTCATTCTAAGAATGTTATTTTTAAAAGCTCCCTTAAGATTAAAAAACCTTTAAATAAAGATGTTATATCTTTTAAGGGTGTTTGTAATAATGAGCAAAAACCATATACTGATAAAATGTTTCAAATTCCTGATTTTAAACAGCAAAATCCTGCCTTCCCTGATAATGGTAGCTATTATTGTGGACCTGCCAGTGTATCAAATTCTTTGTTTTATTTAAAAGAAAATGGTTATCCTGATATTACAAATAACAAATCTCAAGTTGAATTAGTAAAAGAGTTAGCAACTTACTTTAAAACTAACCCTGATAGTGGTTCAACTGTTAATGATTTTTGTAATGGTTTAAATAATTTTATTAAAGATAAAGGCTATACCGTAAAAAAACTTGAATACCAAGGATACAGACCAATTGATAAATTTAAAAACTCTAATATTCCAAAGCTTGATGATATTAAACAAGCAATTGAAAAAAATTGTGTAGTTTTTCTACTTTTTGGTTTCTATCAAAAACCTGTGATTAATAATGGTAAAGTTGTCTATAAAAGAGATGATGGCCACTGGACAACACTTGTTGGCCACAGTTTTGACGGATCTAATTTTAATTCTAATTACCTGGTTGTCCATGATCCATTTCATTCAAATATTAAAGCAATTGAAAATAGATATATTGAATTACAACAACTTCACAATGGAATTCTTAAACCTAATATTAATGATAAAGAATCAACATTACAACAAAATGCTGCAGGTTATTATAAAATAAATAAAGGTATAGATTATTTAGATAAGAATCAATTAGTTTCTATTCTTGATGGCGTAGTTATTTTAGAATTAGAAAAACCACAATCTTAAGATTAAGAGGATTTAGGTTTATTTATTTTTTTCCACCAGGGTTTATTTTTATATTTTTCTATTTGTTCTTTTAATTCATTATTTTCTTTTTCAATCTCTTGAGCTTCTTCAATAGCATTTGTATTTTGTTTTTCTAATTTATCAATTGTTTCTCTTGCATAATCTAAATCACTTTGCAAATCTGCTTTCTGTATAACTATTGTTTGCATCTGATTTTCACAGTCAATTAAAGCATTATTAATTTTTTCAAATTTTTCTTTCAATTTGTTATATTCTGGTCTTATTTTTTCAAGCTCTAATGACATTTCTTTTAAATGTATCTCTTTTATTTTTGATTCTGCCTCTATTTGAGCAGCTTTTATTTTTTCTTGCATAATTTCTTTTTCAAGATTTCTTATTTGAGTACGTAGATCATTATGCATAGTACTATATTCCGCTTTTAATTCAAAATATTCATTTTTAGTATCTTCCAGGGATTTTTGCATTGTTTCTGCACGTGCATTTGAAAGTACAGTAAATTGATTAATAAGATCATCAAAAGATGATTGCTCCATTGAAACCATAGCATATTGATTTTGATTACCAATTATTTCTGCTTCATGCACCAATGCATCCACTTCATTATTATCCTGCATACTCGCACGTGCGCCGCCTTCACTCATGCCTACAGGTATTTTATATACTGGGCGATTATTGACAACTTCTTTTATTGCATGCAACCTGCCTGCCTGTATTGCACGCCTGATCGTGCTCTCATTTTTTCCAACCATTTTAGCATATTCTGCAACTGATAGTTTTTTCAATTGTTTCAACCCTCCATGCACCGCCTGTGCATTCACGCATGCACTGCCTTTCTGTGAATGGTGCACTGCCTTTTATTGACTTCATCATATTATACCAGTAACATGCATTTGTTCAACAACAAATACAAAGACTCCTACAAATGTAGAAGCCTTCTTACAGAAATTTTAATCAGCTATTACATTTTAGCTTCTTATTTTAGGAGTGTCAATTGAGTGCACTCAATTATTAATAATTTTTATTTTGCCTGTTTTTGCAATCATTTTCAGGTTTATTTAAGGTGAAATGATTTATTATTAAAAAACTATAAGCTGGTACTACATGCGAAACTGCTTATAATAGAACAGATTTAGAATTAAAACATCTTATTTTAATGATGAATTCTTTTCTACCACTATTATTTGTTTCTTAAATTGTCCTATGGTATAGTATAACCCCTACTTTCTATACGGAAGTAAATAATATTTATAAATGTTAAACTAATAATAAGTACTAATTTAGATATAACTATGTGTTGTAATATATTGAAACCTACAAGTAGCACAAAGCAGTTTATTATAAGAAATATTTAAGAGTTTATTTTAATTTATCCAGTTGTAAATTAATTATTTGAGTAAGGTCAGGATTAAGATTTTTGGCTTTAGTTAAATATTTTATGGCAAGATCTTTTATACCTTTATTTTTATAAACTATACCAATATTGAAATAAGGCTCTGAGTCCTCTGGTGCAATTTGTATTGCTTTTTCATAATATTCTAGAGCCAAATCGTAATTATCATTTATTAAGTATATGTAGCCTAAATGATTACATGATTTAAAATGGTTAGGGTTTATTTTTAATGCAAGTTTAAAAGTTTCTATAGCAAGATCATTTTTATTTTGAAACGCATAGATTGAACCAAGATCATACAGAATATTCTCATTGTCTGGCTCTAATTCAAGAGCTTTTTTATAATAATTAATAGCATTATCATAATTACCTTCTTCAGAAGATTGTTTACCAAGATTGTAGTAATCATTTGAATTAGTAATGTTGTCTTTAGCAATTACATAATTATTAACAAATATATATGTTGATATCAAAGTGGTTAAATACATAATTATAATGATATAAAAAAATTTTTTTCCTTTCATTTTAGATCCCACCTATTAAATTATAAATTGGATTTACAATATTGGATTCAAGCAGTTTTAATAGATTTTTTACCAGGAATCTTTGTTAATTAGTTTACTACCAATTTTTTTCTCATAATTGAGTATTATTTGAGCATTTTGCTTTTCAAATTGATTTAACATTTTATCTGAAAAAGAAGGAGATTCTTTATACCAATCAAACGAACCAAAATAAGACTTTAAAGACTCACTCTTAAAAGGTCTTCCGTGTCTGGCATATATTTCATTGCGTAATACCTTTAAATCCCATTCTGATAAATCTTTTAAATCTTCTTCTGTAAGCAATCGACTTTTAATTATTGGTATCCAATTTTTTTTAAAAGTTATCATAAAATAACCTGTTTCATTTTCAGCACTTGGTTCAAAATTTATTAATTCCCAGTAAGCTTTTTGAGGAGAAAGAACTTTTATACCTTTAGTTGTTGAATCTTTATTAATGTCATTTGTATTAAGATTATTCTTAAAAGTAGCTGTTATAAGTGCTTTACCTATTTTACCTTTCCATTTAGCCCCAGTTACAAGTGTATAATGAAAATTCTTTTCCCCTAATACATTAGAACCATTTTCTACCTGGTAAGTATTTTTAATTATAGTTGTTTTTCCTTGATCAAAAGTAACAGGCCATGTATGCCAGAGAAGCTTATAATCTCTTTCATTGCCATTAAAGTCTATTCTTTTAACCATTTCATTTTTTTGAGATACATTTTGCTCTATGCCATTAACCCAGCACTTAAAATTATTTATTGGTCCTACTATATTTGCTATTTCAAAATCTTCTTGCCCTTTAATACCACCTGAAGCATATTCATCAGGAAAACCAACAAGAATTGTTTCAGTTTTTCCTTCGTTTTTGAGGTAAAAAGTTACTTCAACAGTCGTTTTATTATTATATATATTAAGATTTATTGTTTCACTCTCCATAATAACATCAGGTGTACCAGAAAAAGGGCCTACGTTGTCTCCGATGGCTGATAAGGCTGTATCATTAGCTATAGCAGTATGGTTAAAAAGATTTAAAATAATAACTATACTAATCGTAAATATAAAAAATCTATTTTTCAATGTAAATTACCTCCTGATAATAATATAAGCATTTTACCAAAAAACATTTTAATAAAATCAAATACTGGAAAACTATCTGAATTTAATAAATCATAGTCTATTGTTTTTGCTGATAATAATGTCTTAAGTATAACCACGTCTATATTTAAAACAAACTAGGACTTGTATAGAAAAGTGGAGTTTAAATTTCTGCGATATAAACACTTAAATCCTATCAGTAATAAGTTATTAAACCCGGATTATTACATTAAATTTTTATTTTCGAAGAATAACCCGGATTATTCACAAAGTTTCGGAAATAGATCTTTGCCGAGGGCTCAAAAGGCCCGCCTTGCGGGCCGTTTGAGCCCGATCCTCTAAAACCTGGTCCCTGTTAAATATTTACAGTGTGTTAAATGCATAAATCTTTAACTTAAGTCATTACTTGAGCCTTGAGAGTTTGTAACAAATTTATAAATTAACCGGGATAATATTAAAATTGATTGCATTGCAAATAAAAACTAAAAAACTTATTTTTAGTTTACTTTGTTGTTAGAAGAAAAAAAGTATTTTTTGTTGAACACAAATGGCAAGTATTTATGTCCTAATTAAAAAGACACTTTTACCCATATAATAAAGGTTACATATATTGCTTTTAAACACAAACAGCTGCAATCTTATCCAATACTAAAATAATATATATATTATGCCTATGCTAGAGTTTAAAATCTTTATATCTATTCTATTTAAAGGTTTGATTGTTTTTAATCTAATAAAAATTATACAATGTATTATTTATATAAAATCAAGTTTTGTTTTAAATGTAATAAATAGGCATTAAGAGGTATGGTAATTAATTAATGTTAGATTATACTTGGCATTATAAGAAAAAGGATATTAAACCAAGTAGCAGATACCCCAATTGATGATTTACTAATGGTATAATATTTATACCAGAATTTGGGATGTATTAAAAGGACTAGTAATGTACTATACAGTTAACAAGATTTATATAAAATCATTTAAAAACACATATAGGAAAAATTTTTGCCGTTTATGATGTCATTAATATTTAATTTATTATAGAAATTAGAAGAATTTGTTATGTTAAAGGAGTGGAAAAATGTTTAGAAATGGTATTTGTTTATTAGCATCACTAATGTTATGTCTAGCTGTAACCAGTACTTGTCAGGCACAATATGACAATCAAGATAATAATAACTTTGCACTTAATCAAAAAAGTGATTTGACACTAAAAATGCAGAATAATAATGAAGAAGAAGATGATAATGCTGATGAAGATGAATACAATAACGGAACCACCAATAATCTAACAGAAGCATTGCCAGTTAAAAATAACAATGACGATGAAGAAGATGATAATGCTGATGAAGATGAATACAACAAAGGAACCACTAATAATCTAACAGAAGCATTGCCAGTTAAAAATAACAATGACGATGAAGAAGATGATAATGCTGATGAAGATGAATACAACAAAGGAACCACTAATAATCTAACAGAAGCATTGCCAGTTAAAAATA
>JBFMGH010000022.1:2035-8828 GCA_040752795.1 Cyanobacteriota bacterium | reverse complement strand
CTAGCCAAACATAGAGAAACTAATAGTTTCAATTATTTGCACCGTGACTCATCAGATCAGCTTGATTATCTTAAACCCGCAAATTCTATTATTACCACTGAATTATCAAAAGCCATTAAAGATCACGACACATTAAATAAAGATATCAAAAATTTAAAAGATAAAATTACTCTTTTAAATAACAGACTTAAAATTTAATTGAAGATTTGAGGATTCTTGAGTCCTAGAGGTTTGTGTGATTGACAGGGTGGGAAGTATATGGTTCGGCAATAAGTCCGGACCTTAATTTTGTTAGCTAATAATAGCTGTTAAAAAATTAACCCGGATCACAAATCAGAAATTAACCAGGTGGTATCTCTTCTTCTGAGAACTATTATCTGAAATTAATAGGGTTAATAAAATACTTAAAACAATGTTCCCTTAGATACTACTACAACACCATTTTCGCTTACTGTAAAGCCTCTAGCCCTGTCTTCTTCATGGTCACAGCCTATTCTGGTGTAGGGCGGAATGTTTATATACTTATCTATTATTGCCCTTCTTATTTCTGAATGTCTACCAATATTACATCCTTCAAATATTATTGATTCATTAATAAATGAAAAACTATTTACCCTTACATTAGGAGACAAAATAGATTTATTAATCTGCCCACCACTTATTATTGTGCCTTCAGAAACCAGTGAGTCTGTTGCCATACCCATCCGACCACTTTCTGCCCAGACAAACTTTGCAGGTGGAGAATTATACACAAACGTTCTAAGCGGCCAGCTTGTATTATATAAATTAAATATTGGCTTAATAGATACAAGATCCATATTAGCCTGCCAGTATGAGTCTATTGTGCCTACATCTCTCCAGTAGCCTACCTCTTCAGGGTTTTGATTTAATATGACGTTTTTTCTGAAATCGTATACATAAACTCTGCGGTATTCATAGCACTTAGTTAATATATTTTTGCCAAAATCATGCTCTGAATCATCACATTCAGCATCATCACATACTTCTTCAAGTATTGTATCTCTCCTGAATATATAATTACCCATTGAGGCCAGAACCATATCTGGTTCTCCCGGTATTGTTGCAGGGTTTTCTTTGGGTTTCTCTTGAAATCCTATTACCCTGAAGTCATCATCAACTATTATTACCCCAAATTGATGTGCCTGTGCTACTGGCACTGGCACTGCTGATATTGTTATATCTGCATATTTTTGAAAATGAAAGTCTAGCATTTGACGTATATCCATTTTGTAGATATGATCTCCGCCAAATACGCAAACATGGTCAGGGTTATGGTCATGAATTTGATTTATATTCTGGTGAATGGCATCAGCCGTACCTTTATACCAGTCAAGCCCGGTTCTCATCTGCGCTGGCACCAAATCTATAAATTGACCTAATATTGGGGTGACAGGCCACCCTCTTGAAATATGCGTGTTTAGTGAGTCAGATTTAAACTGTGTTAATATTTTAATCTTATAGAGACCAGAATTAATAAAGTTATTCAATACAAAATCAATAATTCTGTAGCGGCCACCAAATGGCACAGCTGGTTTTGATCTATCTTTTGTCAGAGGGTAAAGCCGGGTTCCCTGTCCTCCTGCTAGTATCATTGTTAAAATATTATCTTGCATAACCTATTCCACTTTCAATACTGCCATAAATGCTTCTTGCGGTATTTCAACTTTTCCTACGGCTTTCATTCTTTTCTTACCTGCTTTTTGTTTTTCAAGAAGTTTTCTCTTCCTTGTTATATCTCCGCCGTAGCATTTATCTGTAACATTTTTCCTAAGAGCTTTTATATTTGTTCTGGCAATTATTTTACCATTAATAGAAGCTTGAATGGGTACTTCATACATTTGTCTTGGTATAACTTCTTTCAGTTTTGACGCTAGTTTTTGACCTATATGGAATGAATTATCTTTATGAACTATTGTACTCAAGGCATCTACAAGCTCGCCTTGCACCAGTATATCTAATTTTATAAGTTTTGATTCTTTATAATCTGATAATTCGTAGTCCATACTTGCATAGCCACGAGTACGTGATTTTAGCTGGTCATAATAATCTGTTATTAGCTCAGCAAGGGGTATTTCATATTTAAGTTCAACAAGTATTTTGTCAAGGTACGACATACTTAAATACAGACCTCTTTTGCTCTGGCTCAGCTCCATTATAGAACCGACATATTCATTGGGTGTTATTATATTTACATTTACATAGGGTTCTTCTATCTTTTCTAGTTTTACAGGGTCAGGCAAATGACTGGGGTTATCCATCAGGTTCATTTTTCCGTCAGTGGTATAGACCTTATAAACAACACTTGGCGCAGTTATAACCAGATCAAGGTCATATTCTCTTTCAAGTCTCTCCTGAATTATTTCCATATGCAACAGGCCTAAAAAGCCGCATCTGTAACCAAAACCAAGTGCCTGAGATGTTTCTGGCTCAAACGTAAAACTGGAATCATTTAGGGCTAGTTTTTCAAGTGCATCTTTCAGGTCATGGTAGTCATCATTATCCACAGGATACAATCCGCAAAATACCATAGGCTGGGCTTTTTTATATCCGGGTAGCGGCTCTTTTGCGGGGTATTCAGCGTTAGTTAATGTATCTCCAACGCTGTAAAAAACATCTTTTATCGAGGCTGCCATATAGCCCACTTCACCGCAGGATATCTTATCTGTCGGGGTACGTATGGGTTTCATGAAGCCAAGTTCTGTTATTTCATATTTTTTATTATTTGCCATAAACAGGGCTGTATCTGTTTTTGTTATTGAGCCGTCTATTACTTTGAAATAAACCATTGTACCCATATATGAATCATAGACGCTATCGAAAATTAGTGCCCTGAAATTTTTATCAAGTTTATTTTCTGGTGGAGGTATCTTTTTAACTATAGCTTCAAGAACGTCTATGCATCCGTCGCCTGTTTTGGCTGAGGTTAGAATGGCTTCTGATGTGTCTATGCCTATTATATCTTCTATTTCATGCTTAACTCTTTCGGGGTCTGCACTTGGCAGGTCAATTTTATTAATTACCGGAATTATTTCCAGATCGTGTTCTATTGCCATATAGACATTGGCCAGGGTCTGGGCTTCTACACCCTGTGTAGAATCGACAACAAGAATAGCTCCCTCGCAAGCAGCAAGGCTTCTTGATACCTCATAATGAAAGTCCACGTGCCCGGGGGTGTCAATTAAGTTAAGTATATAGTCATTGCCATCAGAGGCTTTAAACTCCAGACGTGCTGCTTGGAGTTTTATTGTTATACCTCTTTCTCTTTCCAGGTCCATTGTGTCGAGTATCTGGTTAGTCATTTCTCTCTCGGCTACTGTGCCGGTTATTTGAAGCAACCTGTCGGCAAGCGTACTTTTGCCGTGGTCAATATGTGCGATTATACAGAAATTTCTGATGTTTTCAGTTCTCATCCGGGTTTTCCTAATTAATTAACTTGTTTCTTTCTATAATCTACCGTGTTTAGATAACGATAGCAGATACAAGAAATATTTTAAAACATTGAAAGAAAAGAAAGAATAAATTTTTACATAAAATTCATTCTTTTTAAAAGTTGAACCAAATTTTTAAACATTTATAAGATCTCTGCCCCTCTCTTTTTCTTTGTTTACCTTGTTATACTAATTTTCCTAAAGAAATCAGATTCCAGCGAATAGCTTTCGGGTGTTTGATTTCTGAATTTTAAATTTTACTTTTATTTTTGAATGATAGTAATAAATAGCTAAAAATTTTTTAAATTTGATCAAAAAATGCTAACAATACAGCAGTTAAAATTTTTTTTATTAGTATAGAGGATAGTTTACCTACTCAATACTTCCCGGAAGAACTGGTTTTATTTCCTATTTTTAGAGCGCTATACTCTATTACTTGTCATACTCAGTTTTATAGGTTTCATAGGTTACAAAGTTTAACAGAGGAGCCGGTTATGTCACTAACTCTACAGGCCAATAATCTTTACATGCAGCAAAAGCAGTTGCAACTAGCCAAGCAAATGGAAAAATTCCAGAATAGCCTGGCTGAATACAATCTTCAAAAGGTAGTCAGGTTTTATACAGATGCAATTAACTCGGCTGAATCTTCTAACGATGCTAGATATCTTGCCGAATCTCTTAATAGTATTCTTTCTACATATGGTAAGTCCATTGGTGATATTGACGGTATAAACAATCCGTTATTGAATGATCCGGCTGCTGGTGCAGCTGGTAAAGCAGGTAAAAAACAGCGTGGCAACCCAATGGATAAAGCTGTTATTAAAGATCTAAAAGAAGAAATGGGGCTAAAAAGCTCTAAAGATAAAGACTGGTTAGAACTGGCCAAAAAAGATGACAGGGTCAGGATTCTTGATAAAGAAGGTAACGATGTCACTGACAAACTTAATGCTGACAATATGAAGCAAATGAAAAATGGTGATCCTAAATTACAGGGTTATGTTCTTGAGGTGAAGTCTGAAAAACATGGACTGGTTAAAATAGCCGTAGGTGGAGATGGTAACATTAATGGTGGTGATGACAAAGTTATTGCTATGGGTAACAAGGTTGCGGCTGAAGGTATCTTCCACGGCATGAACCAGGTCAGCAATCTTCAGGGCAACGGGCTAAATTCTCTAACGGGCGGTAACAATCTGTTGGCTGGCCTTAGCCCTGAAGATCTTGATTTACTGGGTATAGATAAAAGCAAAGGGCAGCTTTTTACTGAAACTGAAATTAAGAACCTACTTGCTGCTATTCTTAACGATGCTTTAACATCTATAGAGAAAGAAGAATACAATAAGAAAATAAATTCAATGGCAGTATAAAATCAGGCTCTTTTATTTAACCCCCTTTACCACAAGAAAGGGGGTTTTTTAATTTATAAAAACCCTGACTAACCTGTGTGGTTTATAAAATATCATAGATTAACTATTTAACCCTGCATCTATAATCTGGAATTTATAAATTATTCTCAAGGATATGTATATATAGTCCTTATGCAGGCTTTATATATAGCTAAATAATGAATATATGGTTAATTACATTTATTGTTAATAGAGTCAAAGTCGCCGCCATTAGAGACGCAGATAATCATGAGGTCGAGTCGGGTTGTTTCTGCGGCAGGGTTTTTTAGCTTGTCGGGGTCTGAATAAGTATCTTTGCCGCTCCATATATAGTTATTAACTGTCAGATAGCTTTCTGAGGCTCTCTGGCTTATTTTTAATACTTCTCCAGACAGTGTTGATGTCAGGTCTTTAACAGTTGAGTCTGTTGTATTAGCCATGACGTTATTTAGTTCTTTCAGGAAGTATGATACGGGTGAGGTTGTAAAGTATCCATTGCCCATTACTTCGGGTGGCAGGCCGGAGAGGTCTCCTTTATAGGCTTCAATATTAATTTTGCCGTTGAGGTAGTCTTCCATATCGTTGTTAGTATTGAAAGCTGTTTTAGATACCATCAGGTCAACTTTGCCTGTATCATTAACGTGTATTACCGAGGAGGGATTTAGCATCATATACAGATACATAGCTCCTTTGACATCGACTTCTTCGTCGTTAATATTGAAGTCAAAATTTGTTTTAGAGCGCAGGTCCTGCATCATTGAATATTTCTTTTCTATTAAATTCTTTTGGTCTACGAAACCAGGTGGAAACTCATAGGTGCGTTTTTCATAATCACTGACATTGACGGGCCATTCTGACTTATCAACTTCGTTAGTGTAGCTGGTTTGAGATGTTTTAATAATATTGTAATAGTCAATGCTGTTTCTGTCGGCTACAAGGCCATTGACATCGGGTAGAAAGCTTGACATGAAGCTATCATAAACTTTTTCTATTTCGACTATTTCTCTGCCTCTGGAGATAAGATTTTTAAGGTCAGTAAGTTCCTGAGGTGTTGTTTCGGGATCCTGTTCTTTTTGCACTGCTACTTGTTCAAGCAGTGCCAGAATTTCTTCTGTTCCACCGGATGTACCGGAGGTTTCAACTATTTCATTAAAGTTTGCTGGTACGCCATTAAGGATAATTGAGCCATAGTCTATGGCGCAAGTTTTTTTTGCGCAGTCCATCACAGGGTTTTCTGGTGTGCCACCAAGCCCACCGGCGCTGACTGATTCATTTAATATACTTACTTTTACTGGATTAGTGTTTATATCAACATTATCTTGCACATCTGTTACTACATTGTAGAAGTTTTTAAGGTGATCAACTATATTTTGTCCGTGGATAAAGTATATAGGAAAAACTGCCAGAGCTATTAAGGCAATAATAATTGCATATTGAGCAATAGAAGCGCCATTTATGTGTCTCATTTAACACCTCATATAAATTATGTATTACGACATGTAATAATTAAGAAAAAAGATAACTTAACCCTCAATAATAATATATCGGAATAATTATTAATTAACTTTATATAACATAAAGATTAATTAAGGTGAAATATGATATTAAAACTTATAAATATAATTATTATTCAAGTAAAAATGGTGTCCTGAGTGCATCAAACATCATTTGTCCTTTTTTACAATCACCTTGAACTAAAATTTAGTTACTAATGAAAATAATCATCATCTGTTATGATGTTTAAATGTTTGACAGGGGTTTTGAATACCAGGTTGAAGCATGCCCGCAGGCGTAGCCTGCTTGTAATAATTTGGGGATCCAGCCACTTTTTAAAAGGGGCTAGGGAAAGCCCTAGCCGAAGCCTTCCAGCGGCCATTTTTCAAATATATATACTGATTATTAAAACTAATCAATAAATTCCAGATTGTAGGTGTCGGGGGTTTTTTGGGGGGAGGAAGGCTA
>JBFMGH010000022.1:0-2025 GCA_040752795.1 Cyanobacteriota bacterium | reverse complement strand
GTGGGGGTTTTTTGCCGGCCGCCCCCGCCAAAACACCCTGATATAAATCCATGCCATGTATTTGTATAAATGTATAAATCATCATCCGTTTTGGTGTTCTGCAAGGCTAAGCAGAATATCTTTATACTATAAAAGACTTTAAATACTGACTAATAGGTATTATAATAATAGTATAAATACATATGACAGAGAATATAGATATTGTCATCTCTTTATCTCACAATTTGTGAAATATATCACCTGCTACGGTCGGCTATAGTTGCTTTGCTGATCGACAACCCCGATGCGAGAAAATATATTAACTACCGGGCCAGCTCAGACTTCACATTTTTCGTTGAGTTTTTTTGCAAACTACCGGCTTATAAAGGTAAGAATATCAGCAAGCCGTTTTTACTATATCCATTTCAGCGTCAGTATGCTAAATATTTAATTAAATGTATTGAGAAGGGGCAACCGGTTGTTGTAGAGAAATCAAAACAAATGGGCGCAACCACAGTTACATCTCTGGTATTGTTGTGGTACTGGTTATTTAAGCCTGACAGCAATTTTGTTATTTTGTCCAATTCGTTCTGGAAAATATTTTTAAAAGAAGACAGCCAGACCTTATTTGGCTTTTTGCATTTTATTCTTGAGCGACTGCCTGATAAAATGGTCAGGAAGAAGTTTTATACATTCAGACAAAACCGGAAAAAGCGGTATTATTGTTTATTGATCAATAATATTAACGGCAACCGCATTTATGGATTTAGCTCTAATAGACGTGTATTCTTGCCGAAGCGGCATAAGATCAGGGCAGTTTTTTTTGATGATTTTGCGTTCCAGCGCCATGCTGATTTTCACTGGCAATATTTTAATGATACAGCCTGCCGCATAGCTGTATCGTCGCCTTCAGGCAGGGCTAATTTATTTTATGAACTGATGATACAAAAGCAATACAGACTATATCGCCTGCACTGGTTTTTGCATCCTGATTATAACAAGGGCTGGTATGAGCAGACCAGACAGAGCTTTATTGATAAATATGTAAATCAGTATATAAATTTGCAATATGATCATATATATAGAACTCAGAGGCCGGTTGCTTTTAGAGAGAGCCAGCCAGACACAAAAAATAAATATAGAAGGCACCGGCTTAAAACAGAACGGCTGGTGTTTGCGAATAAGTATTTTGTTAAAAGACATCATCACTCGTCGAAATATGTTCCATTGTCTCCTGATTATGGCAGGGTTAAGCTGAATCTGGCCATTAATACGTTTCCGGTGGCCAACCTGCCTTTTTCTAAACGTTCTGGTGAGTTGTCAGTTTTAAATAGACTCAACTGGGTTCATTATATAGAGCACAGCAAGAGCATCTATGATTTAACATCACTTGAACGGGCAGCGCAGCTGGTCAGAAAGTTCAATTTTGAGCTTGATCTCAGAACGGCTATTCAGCAAATTAAGCTTGAAACGAGGGCAATTCAGCCTATTAGGCGTAATGAACTAAAGGGTCATTATTGGCTAACAAATTATTTCAGGCGCAAGGAGAGACAAATTTTACAGAAGCGATACCACGACCGATTTTACAATTTGTATCCTGAGCAGCGAAACAGATGGGCATTTGAAAAAACGAACACACATCTGCCGTCAGCTAGCAATCAATCTCCAAATATTACTAATGAAGAAACTCCACATCATCCGTTCAGGTGTTCTGGCGAACACAGTGAGCCAGAATGCCACAAAGAAATAACCTCAGATAGTAATAATATTGATGAAAGTAATCATCATAAAAGTTCAGGTGTTCAAAAGCCCGACAGGGGTTTTGAATACCAAAAGGAATCCCCCTCAGACAAATCACAAACACATAATAATAGTAATAAAGAACTCCCACATCATCCGTTCAGGTGTTCTGGCGAACGCAGTGAGCCAGAATGCCACAAAGAAATAACCTCAGATAGTAATAATATTGATGAAAGTAATCATCATAAAAGTTCAGGTGTTCAAAAGCCCGACAGGGGTTTTGAATACCAAAAGGAATCCCCCTCA
>JBFMGH010000021.1:0-3388 GCA_040752795.1 Cyanobacteriota bacterium | reverse complement strand
ACCAAAGAGAGACAAAAGATTTGACTCATATATTAAAAAAACAAGAACATTAATGGCAGAAAACCCTGATGCTGAGCCATTAACAGAAGAGCAGTCTTTAAATAACATTAGAGAAGAGGCGATGCATTATTTCAAAAGGGGCAAAGTTTTTTTAAGATCAGGTAATAATTTAGAGGCATTGAATTCTTTTAAAACAGCTAAAGAGCTTGACCCATCATTAGCAGAACAGATCAATGCAGAAATAGACCGGATACAAAATAAATAATTTGATTAATGTTAAAAACTGTAAACAAAAACCTTGTAACTGAAGGTTATTGTTTTTCGTACAATATGGGCAATTCAATAATTTTATTTTTGTTTTAAATAGCATTTTTTATAATGTAAACCCTTTATATATTTAACGAAAAAATAAATGTTTATAATGATCCTTGAAAGTAATTTATAGATTCCAGATTATAGAGGCCCGAGACTATTTTAAAGCCGTAAATTGTTTACTTTCGTGGATTGATATAATTTAATTATCAAATCCCCCCTAGTGAATAAAGTTTATTAAAGATTCGGAGTGAAAGTATGTTGATTAATGCTTCAAGTTTTTATTGCCAAAAACCGGCAATTATAAGCAATAAGGTTAGTTACAACAATACAAAATTATTAAAAACAGATACCGTTAGTTTCTCTGGCAGAAATGCTGAAGAAGATGCAGGATCAAGTATTAGTTTAAAAGGAATACTTGGAGATAGAATAGCAAAAGAAAAAGCCAGCGCCAATAAAAAAGCAGAACAGGAAAGAGCAACCAGCGAAAAGAAATGGGAGAGAGAAACCAGATTAGTTAAATCAGTTTATGAACATCCTCAAGTGACTGAACTTAATAAGGAAGAATTATCATTGTTAGAACAGTTAGCACTGGATTATGTAATGGCTTGCAGAAGAAATGATTGCGCACAAAAGCCGGAAGCTTTGAGGATGTTTAACGCCGAACAGCTTGAAACATTAGCTGAAAGCAATAGAGATTATCGTTATTATCATCAAGACGGCCGGCCATACTCAAGCAGAATGCGTGAAAACTGTAGCCCCCCAAGCTATTATAAATCCCCCAAAGAAAGGTATTTTGATAATAAAGCGGCAAGAGAAATATATGAAGCCGAGCAAGAAGCAGAAAGAACGAAACCCCGATTTGTGAAATTATTAGAAAAGGTAATGGGTGTAAAGATTCTTTATTAATGTGTTAAACCGGTAGATAATTAAAGGCTATATAAGTTAGCAGGGTATAATATACAGCACAGAGAGTCTTATTATTTAAGATTGCAGCTTAATCTAATAGTTATGTTTACCCGGGATGTAAAGGTTTTTAAATAAATACCTGAAATCCAGTTCTTTATATCTTAACAATGATTATTAACTTTTATTTTAAAATAAATGCCTATAAAGACTTTATTAATAACACTTTAAATAAATTTATGATATGTTTGGAAAGTTATAATAGAAAATATAGAAGTTTAAAATATGAAATCAATTAATATAAGCATAACAACAAAAAGCATCCTTTTATTTTTTGGGTTATTAATTTTAATATTACTAATTATAGAAGTAAAAGATATCTTGCTTTTGCTGTTTGCATCATTTGTAATTTCAAGTTCACTATTACCATTGATCAATTTTCTGGGTCGTAAAATACCAAAAAATTTAGCAGTAGTTATAGTTTTGACAGCCTTAGTATTTTTAATAACGGTATTAATTGTTCCAGTAATAAAAATTATTTCGAGTGAAGGAAGTGAATTTATTAATCAGTTTCCTGAATATATTCTGGTTATTCAAAAAACGCTAGTTAAGTATGACATAAATATTACTGAAATTGAAATAACTCCATATATTGATTCCATTTCTTCTGTGGCTTCAAAGTTTGGGGAAAATTTAATTAACTATACTATTAATTTAACTCACAATATCATTGTTGGATTAATAATGATAACTTCACTGGTGATGCTTGTATTTTTTATGCTTTTTGAAAAAGATGATCTTAGAGCAGATTTTTTAAAGTTCTTCCCGGGTAAATCAAAAGAACAAGCATCTTTAATCATATCTAAAATAACAAAAGGTGTTGGTATATATGTTGGAAGCAAAATAATACTTATGTTTATAGTTTGTCTAATGGCTACCGGAGGGTTGTTAGTTTTAGATGTTAAATTTGCCCTGTTTTTAGGCCTGGTGGCAGGTATATTTGAAATTATACCGATATTTGGACCTATTATAGCTTCCATACCTGCAATAATAGTTGCCCTTGGCCAAAACCCTCCACTGGCAATAGGGGTTGTAGTTCTTTATACAATAATATTTAAAGTAGTTAACAATGTTCTAAGCCCAATAATACTTGGCAAATGCCTTAATATTTCGCCCGTAATTATTCTAACAGCCTTGTTAGTTGGTGCACATGTACTGGGCATTGCAGGTGTTATACTATCACCAGCAATAGTAGTAGTTATATATGTTCTGGTTGAAGAGCTATATTTAAAGAAGGTTAATGCCGAACCTTTAGAAGATAACCCTGACAATAAAGCTAACAATAAAGAAATGGCAGAAGTCTTATTTTAAATAAGAATGGAGTCAAATTAAATGACATACAGGGTTGTTTTATTAAAATGCGGTCCTAATATAGTTCAGGTTATTTATGTTATCAGGCAAGCGACAAATATGAGCCTTTATGAAGCTAAAATGCTTATAGATAATACACCACAAGTTATCAAAGGACAGTTACCATATGATGTTGCAGTAAATATAAAAAAGGAAATCGAAGGAAATAAAGGAGAAGCAATTATTGAAGAGGATAGTCTTCTTGAAGCTTATAACATTCCTTCAACAAATGACTCTGATGAGCCAGCAGAATATTCAGTTATTCTTGTAAATGCCGGAAAAAAAGTGCTGGAAGTTAAACAGTTTATCCGGCGATTAATGTATATAGCTGATGATAGGCTTGAAATAATTGTAAACAAACCTAACCAGAGGGTTATTTCTTATATAAAATATTATGAAGCCCACTGCATTGTTTCAGATTTAAAAGATTTAGGCGCAACAGCTATAATTGAAAAGTCTGAACCTCGAAATTATATGGTGATAATAGATAAACCTAATTATAGTCGTCTTCCAGAAATAATATATATTGTTGATGGCAAGGTTAACCCTGATGGTTTAGAAATTAGAGACTTTGTAGAATGTATACCTTATACAGTAAGGTATAATTTAACACTATCAGATGCAGAAGAATTTGCCAGAAAGCTTAAAGCACTTGGCTGTAAAGTTAGAGTTATTCAGGAACACTAACTTATACCAATCCACGAAAGAAACCTATATATGGACTAAATTTACTAGAGGGTGTTTTTGTGTGGGGGGGGGG
>JBFMGH010000020.1:0-3546 GCA_040752795.1 Cyanobacteriota bacterium | reverse complement strand
TATAAGAGACCTCTGCATAACTAAAGTTTTATAAAATATCAGGGAACAGTGGTTAATGAGGGGAGGGTTTAAAAGGCCCGCACAGCGGGCCTTTTAAACCCGACACTATTTCTCTGCTATCTTAGTTATTTTGAGAATTTATCCAGTTATGCATATGTCTTTATAATCTGGAATCTATAGATTACTTTCAAGGATAAGTATATTAATCAGTTTGAATAAAACCAATTTTCTTTCTTTTTTCAGTTTCACCTTTTTGTGTATTTAGCATAATTTCAGAAATTTGTTTTTCAAGTTGTTTAAGCTGTTCTAATCTGCCAGATTCTTTATACCAGTTAGCTAACTTGGTTTTAAATTCATTACCGGATAAATTGTTTCCGCCTTTACCAGCATTAGTTTTATAAGTATTAACATACTGCTCTAAGAAATCTTTATGGAAGTCAACAATTAAGTCAGAGACTTTAGCTGCTGCCCCTACAAGAAGTTTAACATCTTCTCTGTTTTCAGGGGTTAAGCCATTGTCTAATGGTATATCAAGGCCTGTTTTAGGGCCCATGCCCATTTGGGTAACAGCTCTAACTGCCAGTTCTTTGGTCTGTTTAAGGTCGCTAGATATTCCCCAGCTGCCTTTCATTCCATATTTGCCTTTTTCAACTGAGTAGCCACCATAACCAGAAACCAGTTCAGTAAATAATGATTCAAAAGTGGTTGTTTCATTTTCACCTGGCATACTGAATACAGCACCACCAAAATCTCCTCTGGAGTCAGTGGTAATTGTATCAATTTCTCTACCTTTATGCCATTTTTCTTTGGCCATATTTAATAATACCTGTCTGGTTAATGCGTGTCCGCACTCATGAGCTACTACAAGCTCTCTATACCATGAAGGTTTATTAGTTTTATTAATTCTACCTGCTATAGATTCAAGTTTTGCTTCAATAAGATCATCTACTGTTAAAGCTTCTCTTCCATCTTTAGCAGCTATAATACAAGCTTTATTAATAATGTCTGCAAGTCTTGCACCAGATGAACCTGAAGTTCTATCTGCTACTTCTTTTAATACTTGTTCTCTATCGCCGTCAATCTTTTTGCTTCTGGCATGAATAGATAGAATTTCATATCTGGCTTGAGGATCATTAGCAGGGTTAGGAACGTTGATCTTGTGATCAAATCTGCCGGGTCTTTCAGTTAAGGCATCATCTAATAAATCAGGGCGGTTTGTAGCTGCTAAAACAATAATGTTGACATTATCATTATTATTTAAACCATCCATTTCAACAAGGAGCTGGTTAAGAGTTTGTTCGGCTTCTCTTCCACCACCACCATTATCAGTTCCTCTTTTTCTGCCTAATGCGTCAAATTCGTCAATAAATATTATAGCGGTACCTTTTTTGCCTGGTTCTGCGAGGGCTCTGGCCTGATTTCTGGCGAACTCAAATACCTCTCTGACCCTTGAGGCACCAACGCCTACGTATTTCTCAACAAATTCTGAACCTGAAACAGATATAAATGGAACCCCGGCCTCTCCTGCAATAGCTTTAGCCAGGTATGTTTTTCCGTTGCCAGGTGTGCCAGATAACAGGATGCCTTTAGGGATTTTAGCACCGGTTTTTGCAAACATATCAGGGTTTTTAATAAAATCAAGTAATTCTTCGACTACGTCTTTAGCCTGAGCTGCGCCACCAACATCTTTCATTTTGATTCCAGTGTCAGCAATTAAGGCAAATTTTCCTCCATCAGAAGTTGCAGCCTGTCTGAATTCAGGATACAAACTCAGGTAATCAACAACATCTTTTTTGGTTATAGTATCAACTTTACCTTTTTGGTTAAATTTGGCCGCAGTAACAAGATCGAGTAAATCCAGAGCTTTACCGGGCAAAGCACCTTTTCGTGATGTAACTGCTACATCGACTAATTTTTCAACGGCATCTTCATTAATAGTGACATTGCCAGGATAATCAGCAAGCACTCCATAAACAAGTCTGGAATCTTTTAACAGCATTTCTTTGGCCTGTTTAGGAGATGGAGGCATTATAGATATTTCTTCAAAAGCATTTTGCCAGCTTAATTCTATAGATTTTTTCTTGCCCATCATCGGTTCAGTTAATTCTTTCATTATATCATCTTGTGTTAAGCCTATTACATGCACATTGTCTCCTAATTTGCCAGAATTAAAGAAAGATGCAGCATTAAAGTTATTAAGCATAAGCATATAATGGAAGTCTTTTATAAATACAACCCGGTGTTTTCCGTCTTTAGCACTATCTTGCGAAAGCTTTAATAAATCTTTAGGTGGGTTGCCGCTATTTTCAACAAGCATTTTATTCATATCCCAGACAGTAACTTCAGTATTATCAGGTGTTAAATCTTTGAATTCACCTTTATTTAACATTGATGCAAATGTATGAGCTATATATTCTGGTTTTGTACCTCTAGGGAATATAAAATTAGCATTTTTGCCAGATGAAACTACGTTAGCAACTGCTTTTGCTTTTTGATGATAATGTTGAAAGTTGAATAAATGACCATGAGTAGCGTATGTATTTAAACTTTCCTGGGCTTTATCAAGTTTAATTTTAGGGGCTTTCATTATAGCAGTAGTGGTGGAGGCTGTATTTGAAGAAGAATTAACGGTTTTTTTCTCATCAAGTACTTTGTGAAGGTCATTAACTTTGTGTAAAAAATCTAACATAATTTTCTGTGCAGGGTTTTTAACATCTTGAGATGCAGCAATAGTAAGTAAAATACTTTCAGCACTAACAGTATTATTAAAGCCATCCCATTTTTGCATTGCTGCTTTATAAGCATCATCTAAGAAAGCTACAAAATCTGTTGAAATCTTACTAGGGCCATCCTGATTTTTTGGAAGTTTAGCAATCTCTTTATCAAGTTTTGTTAGCATTTCCTCAAATTCAATTTCAAGAGCTAATTCGGTTAGTTCAGTGCCTATAACCTTGGGGTTGACGTGGTCTACAAGCGCAGATAAAGGAGTAAGCTTTTTAATACCTTTTGTTAAATTAAGCTGAGCTTCTAAAACTGCTGCTTTAATAAAGTGAAGTGCTGATATCTCATCAGAATTAGATTTGCTGGCCTGTTCAATTGTAGCATCCCATAGTTTGCTTGATTCTTTATCAAGATAATTAATGGCATCGAGGTGCGAGGTATCTACTTTTGGTTTATCTGGTGTTTTCCCAAAAGATAAAAAGTTTGCCTTTAAATGTTCTATGCTGGGTTTAATTGTGTTAGTTAACACAGGATTTGTTTGCGGGTTATTGATTTTAGATTTTGTATTTGTTGCTTTTTTGTTTAAAGCCCAAACATTTAAAAGTTTTTGATCTACATTTAATATATTCATTCTTCTCTCTCCCTATGATAAGCCCCGAAATAAGTTTAAATAATTAATATAGTTTATTTTCAACGTAATAAATTAGACATACAAAGTCTCAATACGCTAAAAGAGTAATTAATTAAAGCATTTTTAAGTCTCTCCCAATAATAATTGATACTATCCCAATAATTTCTTTTTAATAGTGTAATTTGTGTGGAAAT
>JBFMGH010000019.1:0-4595 GCA_040752795.1 Cyanobacteriota bacterium | reverse complement strand
TGCTTGCGTAGCAAGCAAAAACACACCCACCTCTCTTCTTTTGAGAGCTATCATCTGAATTTACAGTGTGTAAATCCAGTATTTTTTAAATATGTCATTAGAAGAAGGTTTTACCTAAATGAAACAAATTCATGAATTAATCAGGTTAATATTACTTTCCTGATGCATAAAAAAAGGTAGTTCATTATAAGAACTACCCAAGATTTTAGTGCAATATATTATTTCATCTGGTTAAGTGTTTATTTAGCAATCTGTTTCATAATCATAGCACACAATTCCATCAATTAGAGCATTGGCATCAAGGACAGCCTGCTCAGCTTCATCTTGTAGTGAATTAGCTGCCGTCTGAGCATCTGTTGCTGCTGTTGCTGCTGTGATTGCTTGTGCACTTAAAGTATTAAGATAGGACTGCTGCGTATTTATTTCATTCGTCATATCAACAGCTAGCTCTTCCATTTTTATTAGCTCATCAAGAGTGAGAGCTATTTCAGCATTAGCAGCTGATAAAGCGGCAAATGCTGATTCTTGCTGTGCTATTAAAGCATCCAGATTTTGTGAGCTAACATCAATTGTAAGACTTGTAGCACCACCCAGAAGAGCGTCTAATGTCAATTCTTTTTGAGCTATATCTGCCTGCAAGACCTGAGCTTCTATTTTGAGATCATCAGCAGCCAAAAAGGCTTCTTTAGCTTGCTTTAACAAACTTAATGTCTGTTGAGCAGAGTCAAAATCTTTAACACGCCAATCAGATGCTCCATTATCAACAATTTCCTGGGCTCTTGCTATATAATCATCAAGGGTCCAACAGCCCCAGAATGTACCATGTCTAAAGGCTTCTTTAGCTGTATCCATAGCGTCATGTCTTAAATCATCTGCTGTGTCAACTGCATCATCAATTGCTTCAGATAATGAACCCATGTCGTCATATAAATCAGAAATTACTTCATCTAATGCCGCTGCTTGACCTTCAATATCAGAAAGGAACTGATTTACCAATGCTAATTGATTATTTAAATCTTCTGTAGTTATACCAGAAGTGTTAACATCAGTACATTCTGGAGGATCTCCACTACATACTGTTGTCCAGCCTGCTTCATAATCATCCTGCATTTGATCATAAAGATCTTGTGCTTCCTGCTGTTCTGTATTAAGGGATAGTAAGGCTACACTTGATATTAAATTAGTATCTGTTGTAGCTAATATCTCAAGGTCGATTATTTCTGCTGCAGCAATTCCAAAAATGGAAGATACACTGGAAAACATACTACTCATATGTTCTTCAACCAGATTCTCTAGGTATGCATTAATCATACCTACGTCTGATAATAAGTTATCAAGCCCCGTCTGCATTTCATCAACAACAATCTGTTGTTGATCAGCTTTTTTAACCAGACTATCCGTCTTAGCAGCCAAAATAGAAGCCTGTGAAGCAGCACTAATAGAATTATTAATAAGCTTTATTGCTGTGTTCTTTGCAGCTAAAGCAGCATCCAGCAATGCATTACCTGTAGTAGTAACATCTCCGTCATTCAATGCTGCTAAATCTGTAATGTCGTAAGTACCGCCAATTGTAAAGTCTCCACCAGCAGCGCCGGTGGTTTCGTGGCCAATTGCACTTCCAATAGATGTGTCTGTTCTTGCTCTTGTAATCAAATCTTCTGACACAAGTGACTTATCAACGTTAGTTCTGGAGTTCGCCCCATCAACATCTCCTGCATCTGAAGAATTTTGCATCTTTTGAGCTGATACTATAATTGGAGAGTCATCATTCTGAAATACTTTCTGAATATTGCCACCAAATATAACCACTGCCCCCAGTGATAACACCAATGCGATAGCAGCAATCATTCCTACTTCCATAGCTTCCTGGCCGTGAATCTTTCTTATTGCACTCATACACGATCCTTCCCTTGAACAAATAAACACCAAATATTGCACCATTCTCTTATATCTATATACCCAGTATGGTTTAATTTCAAACGCTTTTAATAACATTTTTTAATAATAGGTCATATTCCTGTTCACTAATCACCATTTTTAATTGTCTATATAGCATACTATTATTGGTTTTTAGCAATTAATACTCTAAAGGGTCATTTTATTTACCTTAAATACAATGCAAATTAAGTGTTGCTTATACAATATTATTAAAATTTGTAACTTCTAAAACGAATTTTAGCAACTTTATGTATTTATTACACTTACTTAAATGTAAGATATTTTTAACATCCCACAACTTATTAAAAATCCCGTTCTTTTCCGAGGTAATTAATGATTATAAATTTTAACGGTATTCATAATAGCAACTGTCAAACAATTAAGAAACAACACTCCACCTCTATATTTAAAGGTCTTAAATTAAAGCAACCGCTAAAACAAGACACTATATTTTTTAGTGCTTCTAATTCACCAAAAGCTCCTGAAGATAAGCAAACAGCAATTAGAATTATAGATCTGGCAAAACCTGATGAACAAAAAACTGCTATTACAGGTTTTGAAAATGCTTTTAAAGCTACTAATAGTCATTCACAACGTATTGAATTAGCGAATTGTTTTATTCAGAACGCACATGAGTCTCCTGAAAATGCTTTAATACTAATTAATCTTGTACTTGATTCTAAAATTGATATAGAAACAAAAAAACATATAATTTTAGACCTTGCTAGACAGTCTGAAGAGCCTGCAGTTCTTCAAGCCATTGAAGATGTTTTTACAGATTGTAATGATTATAACTTTGTTGGTGAATTGTTTAGCATTTTATATACTAAAGAAGTTTAATTTATTGTTCTTCAATAAAATTTTAATAAATAAAAAAAGCAGGAAAATTTCCTGCTTTTTAATTAATTTTCATATTATAAGATCCAAACTCTAATAAATAAACCTATTAAGGCTTAATTTATTGATAATGTTTCATTCTTTGACTACTATTTTATAAATACAAGGTATCGATACTAATACAAATGTATTGTCTGGAGGTTTTACATGTTTAAATTCAACAATTTACTTATTATAACATTACTTTTTTTTCTTATATTGACCAGCAATAATAATGCTTTTAGTAAAGATTTGAATAAAGCAAAAGGTCCTGGCTTAACTGTTTATAATCAAAACTTTGCTCTGGTAAAAGATTATATAATATTAAATCTTACAAACGGCATAAATGAACTTGAAATCTCTGACATTGCATCATTAATAGACCCTACAAGCGTTACTCTTAAAAACTTATCTTCTCCAGAAAGTGTTATTATTAAAGAACAAAACTACAGATATGATTTAATTGATAAATCAACTATCCTTGATAAAATGGTTGGAAAATCAATTAAATTCAGGAAGGATAATGAAACTAAAGAGGGTATTTTATTAAATCCAGCAACTGCTAATATTAGAAATGCATCTTCTTACAGTTCTAGAAACAGTGGTTATTTTGCAATAAAAACTCCTGAAGGCATTTTATTAACGTCACTTGGTGATGTTATTATTGATAAGTTGCCTGATGGGCTATATCCATCTCCTACATTAGCATGGAAAGTTGACTCGAATCGAAATGGCAATCAAAATCTTGAACTTGCCTACCTTACAGATGGTATCAACTGGTATGCAGATTACATTGCTACTGTTGATAAAGATGATAAACAAATAGACCTTACTGCGTGGGTTACTCTAGATAACAAATCTGGTATGTCTTATAATAACGCCTCTTTAAAACTTGTTGCCGGGGATGTTAGAAAATTAAAAGAACGCAGATATAAAGACCAGTATTTATATGCTAATGGTGCTGTAGGAGCAAGTAAATCATTTGAAGAACCTTTTAAAGAAGAAAGTTTCTTTGAATATCATCTTTATACACTTAAAGATAAAACAGATGTCAAAAATAATGAAACAAAACAATTAACTTTAACAAAGGCTTTTAATATTCCTGTAACCAAGAAATTTATCTATGATCCTTTAAGAAATAGTTATTATAACTGGATAAATCAAGGATATTACTATTATAGAGATAATAGACCCGGTAGCGGTAGAGATACAAGCAAAAATAATAAGATAAATGTTATTCTTGAGTTAAAAAATTCAAAAAGTAACCATCTTGGTATACCTCTACCAAAAGGAACTGTAAGAGTTTACAAGAAAGATAATTCTGGAGACTTACAATTTGCCGGTGAAGATCAAATTGATCATACACCTGAAGATGAAAAAATTGAACTATATATTGGTGATGCTTTTGATATTGTTGGCGAAAGGAAAGCTATAGAATATAAAGATCTATCAAAAGCCATTGAAGTCACATTTGAATTTAAAATTCGCAATCACAAAAAACAATCTGTTGAAGTAGAAATATATGAAAGAGTATTTGGAGACTGGGAAATTACTAATAAATCTCAAAACTATACCAAAAAAGATGCTCATACAATTGTGTTTCCTGTTCGAATTGCAGCAAAAGGAGAAACAACTGTAACATATACTATCAGTGTAAAAAGACCTGATTAAATTCATAAAACACTTTTTTAATAAAATTATTAATCTTATTATACTTTTCCTTGAAAGTAATCTATAGATTCCAGATTATAGAGGCAGGGTGTTTTTGCCTGCTGCGCAGG
>JBFMGH010000018.1:0-11707 GCA_040752795.1 Cyanobacteriota bacterium | reverse complement strand
TTAACCACTGATCCCTGATATTTTATAAAACATTAGTTAGAGGTCTTCTCTTAAATCATTTTACAGCCATGCACTAAATTATTAGTTTGACAAAAGTCAATTAAGCTAATTCTCTTGGGTGCTTGCCAGCTTTCCAGTGTTCTTCGATTTTTTCCAGGCTATGTCCTTTGGTTTCAGGAACATAACAATAACAGAAAATCCATCCACCTATGCTTAATAGTGCAAATATCCAGAATGTTGCTGGCGGGCCAATTCTTTCTAACAAAATAGGGAATGAAAGTGCAACTAAAAAGTTAAATGCCCAGTTAGAAAAGGTAGCTATGCTCATTGCCACACCACGAATTTTCAAAGGGTATATTTCTGCAATAAGCAACCAGCATATCGGACCAAGGCTAACAGCAAATGACGCTATATAAACAAGTGTACTCGCTACCGCTACATACTTCAATGAGGCTCCAAGCGTTTCTGTTTCCATAAATGCTAAACCTAAAACACCAAGGCTTAAAGTCATACCTGTCAACCCAACAAGAAGAAGTGGTCTGCGGCCTATTTTATCTATTAAAACTATTGATACAATAGTAAACAAAACATTTATTACACCAACTATTGATGTTGCAGCAATGGCAGCTTGTTCTGATTCAAAACCAGTTTTCTGAAATATTGTTGGAGCATAATAAATTACCGTATTAATTCCTGTGCATTGCTGAATAAACATCATTCCAATGCCAATTATTAGTGCCGGCTTTAACCAGGGAAGAAGTAAATCTTTAAATGTTCCTCCAGATTCTTCTGTAATACTGTTTTTTATTTCATTAATCTCATCTTGAACGTTATCTTTCGCTTCAATTTTTTTTAAAACAGTTTCTGCTTCATCAAATTTATTTTTACTAATGAGCCATCGAGGTGTTTTAGGCATATAAAACATACCTATACCCAGAATAAGAGCCGGTAATACACCTACTCCAAACATATAACGCCAGCCATGTTCTACATTAGCAAAGCCAGCATCAACCACATAAGAAACAACAATACCTATAGTTATTGCCAGTTGGTTCATAGAGACCAGAGCACCTCTTACATTTGTCGGAGAAACCTCTGAAATATATAACGGAACTGCAAAAGATGCTACACCAATAGCAATACCAATAATAATTCTACCAAATATCAACCATTCAAGATCCGGGGCTAATGCTGTGCCAACTGAACCTATAAAGAAAATAAATGCTGTCCATATTATTACGGTTTTTCTGCCAAATTTATCAGCTACTTTGCCACTTACGATAGCACCGATCATAGCTCCTATCAAAACAGAACTAACTGCTATACCCTGTGATTCAGGAGACAATGACCACTCTTCTCTTATAAATAACAAAACTCCTGAAATAACACCTGTATCAAAACCAAATAGCAACCCACCAGTTGCAGCTATCGCAGCTATAATATACACCAGATAGCTTTTACCAGACTTATTCTTAAATTCCATTTTCAACCCCTATAAACAACAAAATTCAAAATGATATTATCACAAACTGTGTAAACGTATAGAACCCTCTATTTATTCAACATTTTTATTTTAATAGCATTACACAACAGATTTTATTGTTTCCTTAGTTTTTATAAAATCAACAAAAATCTTTCTATTGTTATAATTTAAACACGGCTAGTTAGAGTTTATAACTGATAAACAATTTTTGATAAATTTGTTTTCTATAACTCACATATACATGTATATATAATACATGTATAAAGTAATAGTATTGTTCTATGTAGTTTTACAGAAAATAAATCACAATTAAGTCATTTAAATGGGTATTTTTAGAAAATTTTTCATCCCACTACATTTGTAGATCTTAACACTCTGTTACAATCAAGCTATTACTACATTTGAGGGATAATAAGTGTAGATCTTACACTAGTATTGATTTTCTAACTACTTCATATTCTGGTAGTTTTTTCTTTTATTTCGTGAATTTTAACCACAACAAACATTTCTTAACATTTAGGATTGACAGCAAAAAAATTTTAGGGAATACTACCTTATGAAACCAACAAGTGTTCTCGATACACTTAATCAAGATCAAAATTATTAGTTAACAAAAGGTTAAAAACATCAAATGATTAAAGAATCCATCTTAAATAATTCTGAACCAACTGATATAAACTGTGTTATTAACCCATTTGAGAGGCAAAAAAAATGTTTAACAATAACTTGCAGGTTACGCCATATACTTACCCTAAAATTGCTAAACCTGCAACCACAACAACAAAACAGGTTAAATTTAACGGAGCATCTTTTGAGCCTATAAGACCTGAACATTTTATCATCAGAGTAGATGATACGGTTGTTGTAGCAAAAAAATCAGATACTAAAGGGTTCTTTGGAAGAATGTATGACAAACTGATTAAAATACTGGCTGATAATTCTAAAGAAATAATTGAACTTGAAGAAAATAGCATTTTACCCTTTGAATATAAAATATCATATTACGCATAAATCTTGATCCCGATTAATTCAAAATCCCCTTGAATACGTTAGAAAAACGTTGATCCCCCACACATCCAGGTTACACGATTTTATTTTCCCCACAATGAGTTTCGTAACCTGGTTTTTTTTGAGCAATTTTTAGAATTTTATAATTTCTGGTATCTGTAATAATTTATTAGCGGTGTCTAATATCTTTTCTATTAAATATTAATAGTAGTTTATTTGTTGAATATAAGATTATAAAACTAATCATCATTCTAATAACCTTAAAAAGTTTTTATTTATAAATCATTACCAGAATAAAATATCATCTATTTAGCATAGGCATTATTTACAAATTGAATTTAGAATAAAATTAGTATTATTTGTCAACTTCACAAAAATACTTTTATGAAAAAACTACTTATACTATTTAGTTTATTATTTATAACTTTGATAACCATTGCAGGTTGTCAAAAAACTGTTACAGTTAATGAACTACCAAACATACTGTTTAAACTTGACCTGACGCCAGGTGAAGAAGAAAAAGAAATTGCAGTTTTTTTGTATACATCAAGAGATAATTTTGGTTATGAAATTACAAACAAGGGTGAAGATTATCTTATATTAAATTTAAATAATACTTTACTTGTTAAAAAAGCACGTGAACTTAATATAGAAGGCCTTGATGAACTTGTCAGTAATGCAAGAATAGTTCAAATAATTCAAGAAAAGGTCAAAGATAACCCACTAATTACCAGAATAATATTTAAATTAAAGGATCCTGAGACCAAACTAAAAATTATAATTCAAGTTCAAGAAATTGATATTAAGAAAGCCCAGAAAACCGTTGATGATTCCAAGGAAGCTGCTATGGCTATATCAGGTATAGTAGCAAAAACTAATGGTAATTACCATACTTTAACAAGTATAATAATTATAGTAGGCTTCTGGGTTATTTGTGGTTTAATAATTATAGTTTATTGGGTAACAAGCAAAGATAAAAAAATTTAATTAACTTAAATTTTGCATAAATATTTTTTTGTTAGATTATCAAATTATAATATTCAACCTATCAGGAACTATTATTAATAAACTATCACTTAATTTAAGCCAGTTGGTTCTTTTAAAGAATTAAATATAATTAATAGTATATTTTCTTATTAACAAGTGCTCTATTTAACAAATGTTGAAAAATTTGAAGCTGAAAATAGCCTCCAGATAAGAATTTTTATTAATTTACTTAATAACTTGGATTAATAATCATTTACAATGTAAAATATTTCATAAGTATTGTTCTAATTAAGATTATTCGAATTTGAAATATGAGAAATAATAAATACCAAGTCGTAATACCAGCCGTATTAATTTTTATAGTTATTAACATTTTCTTGCCAGCAATTTGTAATGCTTATACGGCAACAATAGATGAATTTAATACTCAGAATGCAAATCAGTTACTGCGAGTTTCACTTGAACCCGTAAAAGCTAAAAATGAAGTAAATGTATATCTTTTTACTTCAGAAAAAAACCCTGGCCTAAATAAAATGGACTATGACCACGATAGTTACGTTATTGAGTTATTTGATTCTTTAATAGCTACAACAAACAACATTAACCTTAAGAAAGTATCAGATTTAATAAGCAATGTTAGACTCGTACCATTTATAAATACCAGTAATCCTGCTGCCCCTGGTATGATAAAAATAATTATTGACGCAAAAAAATCTGATATAAAATATAATGTAATAGTTAAACCTATTCAGCTCTCAGAAGAAAAACCTTCACAGGTTTCATCTAAAATGTATTATCCTCCATCAAGGGAACCTAACCAGCCACAAAGCATGGCTTTTTATACACCTTTAGATAATAAAACAATAGCCCAACTTCCACCCGAAAGCAAAAAAGACAATTTAATATCACAAAACCCTGATGTGATGCCCGAAGTACCAAGAGATGATAAGCTAAGGGTTTCTCCTCCAAATGAAAATACAAATTTACCAGCTATTGATAATAAAGAGGTTCAAAATTTACCTGAAATAGGAACGACTGTAGAGCCAGTAGCTAATACCTCTACCAACCCAACCACACCCGGTCAGGAAAGCCAATCTTCACAGCCTGAACCCGGTGTTCCAAATAATCAGGTTCAAACAGTTCTTCCTCAAGAAATTTCAAAATGGCTTACAGTAGGCTGCGGATTCTTTATTGCAGTAATTATTACCATAGCTTATGCCGTAGTAAAAGAAATGAGAAAAGCAAGAGAAAAGAAAGCTAAACAAAAGAAAGAAGGGTCACCTTTACCCCCACCAATGCCTGAAGCATCTGAAGAAATTGATGGTCTTGAACCTATTGATGAAATAGTTGTTAAAGAGCCAATTGTGCAACAAATACCCCACGAACCATTAATTCCTCCAGATTTAATGGAAGAGGAAACTGTCAATAGTATTTCTGCTCCTTTTGGAGAAGAAGTTGAAGAAGTAAATCTTATTGATTCTGTTGATATTAACGATAATCAATCTATTTATCTGGTAGAAGTTTCAGGAAAATTTGTTTTAATTGGTCTTATAAATGAAAATGTAATTGTTTTAAATAACTTCCAGCCATATGAATTACCCAAAAAGAATATTGTTATATCTCTTTCAAAAGAAGGTACAATTGTTGGCAAAGATATCTATCATATTAAAATTGGCAATTGGGAAGGTGTTATTTCTTCTGAAAATGACAATATTTCCTTACATTCTAATCTAACAGTTTAATCTAACCCAGATTATTCGCAAATCAGAAATCAGCGAGGAGGTAGTAGGGTGTGTGTTTGCTGCGCAAGCTAAATATTCACCAACACTGATTAAAGAATAAACCTGTTATTTAATGTTATTTAATGTTATCTAAATTGCTCTTTAAGATCTTTAAAGTCAACATCTGAAATAAACAGTTTTGTTTTAATAGCTTCTAAGGCTTTACCTACAATATATAATTGACCCAGGCCAAAATTGATAGGCTCATAATTAGTATTATTCAATGGATAAAGATACACAAATTTGTCTTCTTTGTTAACTATTCTTGCAATATAATTATTATTTAAATCCTGAAAAACATATATAGAATTATTTTTAACTTCCTCAAAACTCACTGGTTCAACAACTATAATGTCTCCGGTTTCAATCTTTGGAGAAAGTCCATCATCAGATATTGAAACAGCAAATGTCTTATCCGTACAATTACTATTAGTACAAACCCAATCGATAATAAAATCCTGAACTATCATATCGTTCTTATAAATTTGTTTTATAGGTACATTATTCAACAAAGGTACTTTTAAATCTGAATTTTCAACAATTTGATCATCTACACTTTTTCTTGCCAGACTAATTTGTGCTCTTGTGTATTTATCTTCAAGTGCCCAGGCTTTTAATTCGTCATAAGTAATTTCTAAAATACTAACATCAGCAAGACTTTTCAAAAACTGATCCGGAGGAGGCCTATGACCATTTTCAATATTACTAATAAACTGTCTTGGTCTATTTGTAAGAATACCAAGCTTATAACCACTTATTGAATGTTTTTGTCTTAATTTTTTTAATTTCTCCCCAAATCTCATAGCTTTCTTCTTATAAAACCAATATCTTTACCATCGTAATGTCTCAAAATTGAATACTAAAGTAAATGTTGACTACTATAAATTTGGACACTTAATGATATTAACAAAGAGAAGTTTAAATTACTACAGATTGAAAATTAATTTAAGAAAAAATTACATAACAATTAAAATCTAATGCAAATGTCTTATGAATAAATCACTCAATAAATTTACCCTTTAGCTTTTTAATAATGTGGTTTATTGCTTAGAAATCCTCAAAAAAAATTAAATTGTCAAAATTTACTACATAGTAGTGTAGTGAACCCATTCCTAATAAGTTGTTTTTTAAGACCGAAGCACAATTTTGTCTACATTTATAGTGTTCCTAGAAAACAATTATAACTTTCAGAGAATACTCTAAAGATAATTTAGCAATATAATGGTTATTTTCGTGTCCGTGTATACCAAACCCGGAATATGAGCTTGCAAAAAGCTTAAAAATAAACAAAAAATAAAATGAGAGCGGCTAAACTCTCATATTAAAGGCTTGTTTGTTTTTATGCGAAGTTATATATTATTTACTTCAATTTCTTTAATCGTTTTAATAGTTACTATCAGCATTATCATCCATATCATTATCATATTCTTCATCGAATTCATTTTCATTTAAATTATCATAGTCATAGTTATCATTAAATTCAGGGTTAACATAGTCAAATAGATCATCATAAGATTCAAAATTGTCTTCATCAAAGGCCTTATTTTTTACAAATTGCTTTTTATGTGCTTTTATTGCACGTTTACCAAGTAAATCATCCTCACTTTTAAAATTTTGTCTAAAACCGTTTTTCTTGTCCTTCATTTTAACTAAGTTCCTTTCAACTTAATAACTTATTACCTAAACTTTGTCTTAATCGGTTTAACATGCATTTTACCCTGATTCTGGAGAACCTTTATTTTTGTCAGAAGTTTTATAGATGTTTTAGCTAATTTAATATTTGTAAATAGACTTACTGGAGATTCATTCTGTTGCGTTGACATTGTTTCTCGAAGAAATAAGCTTATAAAGGTGATAACTATTAATGAAATAAAACAAAATATCATCATTATCAGAAAAGAATCAGTACTATAAATAGTACCATTATTAAAATGTTCAAGAATCATTCCTGTTAATATTTGAAATACAAAAGTTCCTAATAGTGCTGAAGGGTTAACAATACCAAATGCAATACCATGGCTTTCAGGTGGTATTATATCTGTTATAACTGAAAATAATACTGGCGATATTATACCTACTGATATACCTATTACACCTAAAAGAATTGATAACATAAATATATTTAGCACAGAAGGTATAACTGTTATAAATCCCCATGATATTATTAACATCATAAGAGATAGTCTTAAAGGTATTACTCTACAATGAAAGACTTTATTTGTTAAGTAGCTTCCTAAAAAAGAGCCTGAAAAATAACCAAGAGACATAGTTATTAATGCTATATTAATTAAATGCATTGAGCTTACATTGTGTGTTTCAAGATAACTAATTATCCATAGTCCCTGGAAACTAACATAAACACCAAAACATATAAAAAATATTAATTGTATAATCAATACCTCTCTGGATAAAGCAATATTTTTAGCTTCCTTGAGCCTGGAAAATTTACTACAAGCCGAAGATTCCTTAGTTTCTAAATTATTTTTTATCCTTGTATTCAGGAAATAATAAACTATTAAACCCAGTAAAGAAAAAATTATAAATATTAATTTCCAGTTAATTACATCCTTAATAATAGGTATACCAACAGTAGCCAGTAATGTTCCAATTGTACCACCGGCTCCAAAATACAAGCCAAGCATTTGAGAATATTTAGAACCATCAAAATACTCAGCTATAAGCTTTAATAATGGTATAAATGTTCCACCAATAAACAACCCCATTAATGATCTTGACAATAGGGCACTAATAAAGTCATTTGACAAAGAGAATAAAGCAGAGCTGCATAATACTCCTAAGAATGAAAGTAACAAAATAGGCTTTGCGCCGTATTTATCTGTCAAATAACCTGTAAATGGTTGTATTATAGCACAAAATAGAAAGCATAGCCCTGACAATAACCCTAATTGTGATGTATTTACATTAAGATCTACCATTAAAACATCTGTTAAAGAAACAAAGGAAATAATTTGAAAGTTCATTAAAATATAGATTATAACTATAATCAAAAAAGCAATGTATTTATTTGCATAATTAACCATAGCCATTTTACAATGGCCTCCTATACACAAAACAAGCCTTTTTAAAAAATTCTTTCGTTTCTAATGGCAAGTATAATCCATTTTTATATAATTTCCATACCCCTTTATGCCTATTTATATAAAAGAATTTACAGAACAAATTAGTGTATTTAAAACTATAACTTAATTAGCTGAACATTTTTTTACATAACCCTCAAATATTAACATAAAGTACGATTTTGTTATTTAAAAACTATAAACCCAAGAAAAATTTAAACTTTGAACTCTCTAAAGCTACTTTTATAGCATTAATAAGAATATTACACTCTGCTTATTTATAAAAAGTTATTTCTACCTTATTTATAGAGCATCAAAGGGTAAAAAGATTTTTGGCAGGCTTTTTATATGCCTGAATAGGTACAAACAATAATTTTATCAATATAATTACACTATTTAACAGTAATTTTAAATACTTTGTTTAATAAATCACCAATACAAAAAGTGATTTCATAATATTTTTGATGTAAAATACTTCTATAGTTATCATTAGAGCCTTAATTTAAACTTTTTAATCTCCCTATGCCATTAGTTTAAAAGAAGTATCAATATTTTTATCAATAACTTTCTGAACTGCACTAATTTCAGTTTTTAAACACTGTTCTTGTGTATCAAGAGTCCTTAATAATAACTCAAGTCTTTTATCTTCTGCCTGAATACTGGCTAACTGAGCAGAATCTATTTGCATAGGAGATTTATTAGCTCCAGGGTACTGACTGGCTGCTGATATTAAAGAGGACATTAATGAGCCAAAACTGCTTGATTGGCTCTGATTATTATTGTTATTGTTGTTAGACTTATTATTAGAATTTTTAGATTGAAAAAACTCAGGGCTCCCACCGGCCCCTGCAAAAAACGGGTTGATTTGCGCAGCCTGATTGCCACTATTATTACCCTGTAAAGCCTGATTCATTTTACTTGCTAGTGCGGCTCTTTCCTGGTTAACTTGTTGCCCCTGCCTTTGAACATAGGACAATCTACCAGTCAGGTTTAAAAACCTAGCTTGACTTGCTGCTAAGCCCATTTAGCAGTTCCCCCTGAGTTTGTAATTAGAGTGCTCTATATATAATGTATTTTATTTTCTCATTAATTACATAAGTTTTAAGATATATTCACCGTAAATACTTCTACCTAAAAGTTTTTTCTTAATTGAGTATTAATACCTATAACCATTTGAGTGTTTTAAAAGTTTTACTTCTAAAAAAAAAATTCTAAACTAATAATAAGATTACGAAATATTGGGGGAACCGAATATGTCATCAACATTAAGTTTGAATGGTGCTAATTTTTATCGTCCCGTAAATAATAACCTTAAAACAAACTATTCTGACACACAACAATCTGATTATGATGTTAATGGTAATAATTCACAGGTTGCCTCCACTAATGGAGAGGAATTGTTATTAAATTCTTTGTATGCAATAGCTAATCAAAATGGTTATGATATGTCATCGGTAAAAGGTGTCAGCAATAATAATGCTCAGAATACCTCAGAAGTAGCTGAAATGCTTGCCGCCGGTAAAAAACAAGAAGTAAAAGATAAAATGGGAGCTCAGGCTGTACCTGCCCTGATGGCTATAGTTAAAGATACATCTCAACCAATGCAAGTCAGAGTAGATGCTATAGCAACCCTGGCCAAGCTTGTTGACGAAGGCAAAGCCCCTGCAAGCTGCCTGGTTCAACTATTAAAAGACCCTAATTGCAAAGACATGGCAGAAAGAGCTATGGCGAATGTCGGTAAAGAAATTATGCCCGTTGTCAAACAACTTCTTAATAGCAGTGACCCAGCTCTTAAAGAATCTGCTAAAAATATTCTTAATGACATGAAAGATGCATGGGCCGGCTATGAAAATGATCCCAAATGGGGACAGGAATGTCAGGAATTATTACCCGAAGTCGACAAATTATTAAAAGACATTGACAATAAAGAGAAAACTCAAAATAGTACTCAAAATGTTAATAATTATAATGATACTCAAGATATTAATGATCCTAACGACCCAAATAATCCGGCTAATTCTGCTGGTTTTAACCGGCAATATGTTAACTTTTCAAAGTTTATGACTGCTTAATTGTTAAATTTATTAATAAATATAATATTATTACATTTGCTTTCTGTAACCATTTCGTTATAACTGTATTACTACCTAACCCGTTATTTAATTGTTATAACTGAAAGCTCTCTTCGTAGAGCTTTTCTTATTTTTAAATACAAATGTATTGGTTTATTTCAACCACTTTTTTAATTCTTCTTTAAGTGAGTTTATCTCTCTAATATACATTGTTTTTTCATTGTTAAGAGACTGAATACTGTTTACTAATGTATTTATTCTTTTAATATAATGGTCTTTTTCTTCTATAATTCTCTGTTTTTCTTCTTTTAATCTATTATTTGATATATTCAGGGTTACAATTTGCTCATTAAGGTTTTTAATTTTATCTAACAATATTAAACTCGGGCTTTTTATTTTCACTTTAGATTTTGAAAATTCCTGAAGAGCCTTTAAATCTTGAAGTTCATATTGACTTAAATAACCAAGATTTAAAAACGTCTTCTCCATATTAATTTTTTGTTGTTCAGTATTATCAACATCCTCTTCAAAAAGAACCATTTCAGGGTTTTGCATTGAAGTATACCAGTAAAATTGTTGTTTTGTCATTCTGCCAATTCTGAAGAGGTACTCACCGATATCAATTTTACCTGCTAAAAAATATACCATTGAATGAATTTTTTTTGAAAATGTCGGTTGAATAAATCCATTTTTCCAGCCACTAATAAGTATATTACATATATTTTGAAATGTAGAATTATTATCCTGAGTTATATCAAACAAATTATTTTCTTTATGAACAGCCATTAAAAAATGATACAGCCTTTGATCAATCTGTCTATTATTCGACTGGCAGCTTTTAAGAAACATTTCTCCTGCATCAGTTAGTTTAGGTACATATAGAAATATACAATCCTCTGCTTTAAGAGTTTTAAGAGTATTTCTATCAAGTTCTCCTTTTAAATTTAACAGAATAGCTTCCTTTACCCAGGGAGGAAAAGAATTAATATCATCAAGAATTTGTTGAAATTGAGAATTTTGACGATTTTTAAATTTCATACAAATTGCCCTGTCAAAAGAGAAGGAAGATTAACCAGTCAATGATTATAATTTTTTTTAGTGCCTCAATCTACTACAATTATAACTTATTTATTATATCTTTGCTACAAATATAGAGTCAATATTTAGCAAAATTTATTTAACCCGGTTAATTCGTGAATTTGTTACAAACTCTCAAGGCTCAAGTAATGACTTAAGTTAAAGATTTATGCATTTAACACACTGTAAATATTTAACAGGGACCAGGTTTTAGAGGATCGG
>JBFMGH010000017.1:0-14118 GCA_040752795.1 Cyanobacteriota bacterium | reverse complement strand
ACTTGTTTACTTCTTGTATTGTCACTATTAGAACTCCTTGTTTCATTTTTTATCCTCCAATTTTTTTTATTGAAAACCGGACATTTTTACTTTGTTCTAATAGGACATTTTCATTTTGGTTCTACATGCAATCTAATCAATAATATAAATTTACTGATCCTTGAAAGTAATCTATAGATTTCGTAGTAAATTTCGTCCAAATAGAGTTTTCTTTCGTGGATTAGTGTAAGAATATTGCTGATTCGCATTGGCAACGGAAAGCTTTTACAACAAGCTAATTCCCGTCTAAACTCATACCTATTTCCGATATGAAATAGGTATATTTTATGATGCTGAAATCAGGCCACCTGCTGACGTTTTTGATTTTTAAAGAAGCTACTATAAGTGTGTAAGTTCAAATGAAAGCCTTATACATAATAAATTGAAAGGAGAAAAATCATGGGTTTAGCAGCATCACAAGCAAGATTGTTAATGTTAACAGCAAGAAAAAGTGATTTAGAATTTCAAAGTGAAAATATTGCAGAAAAAAGAATGAAAATTGCTGACGAAGTTCAATCATTATTGAATCAGGAAGAAAGTTCAGGCAATTCAAGCACCCAACAATCTGATGGATTAGACTTTGGAAGTATAGCCCAATCAGTTGGAGGTATGTTTGGCCCTGTAGGAGGTGCCATTGGCGGTATAGTTAGTGATATGTTTGGCGGAATTTTTGGAGGTTCTTCATCAAAAAGTGCTTCTAGTTCTTCAGATAACAGTATTCAAAACGAGCTTGCACAGCTTCAAGAAGAAGACAAAAAGCTTGAAATGAAACTTAAACAAATTGATACACAACATCAAGCAGTTCAAACTGAAGTAGATAGTGTTCAAAAAGTTATTGATAAAAACATTGAACAATCCTTTAAAATATTAGGTTAGTAATTCATTTAAAGCCTAAAAATAAACCTGCCAGTTAATACTGGCAGGTTTTTCTTAATTTATTTAGTTAATGATTTCTATACAAGATTCTCACGCATTGCCTTAACAGCAGCTTGAGTTCTGTCATTTACACCTAACTTGGAAAGAATGTTTGATATGTGAGTTTTAACAGTGTGCATACTTACTGTTAGATCATAAGCAATATCGGCATTTGAGTGGCCATCAACAATAAGCTTAAGAACCTCTACCTCTCTAGGCGTTAAATGTAAATCTTCCAGTGTTATTTTATTTTTCTTGGCTTCTGGTCGAGGTACAAAAGATAAAACTATTTCTGCAATACTAGGATCCAGCCATACTACACCATCGTTTACAGATTGAATTGCCTGAACAAGCCTTTCAGGAGGTATGTCTTTCATGCAATAAGCATCTGCTCCGGCCGTAAATGCAGCCAGAACTTCTTCTTCTTCGTCATGAGAAGTTAATATAATCACTCTGGAATCAGGATAGCTTTTCTTTATTTCTGTAGTGGCTTCAATGCCATTCATATTAGGCATTCCTAAATCCATCAAAATAACATCAGGGCTTAGTTCTTTTGTCTTTTCTATGGCTTCAGCTCCATCTTCTGCTTCACCTATAACTATCAAGTCTTCATGTTTTTCCAGTGTAAACTTAAGACCGACTCGTGTTAATGAATGATCCTCTACTATTAATACTTTAATTGGTGACATCCTATATCCTCCTGGTGTGTAAATAAAAATCTGTTACTTTTTTGGTAATGATATGTGGAAAGTTGAGCCTTTGTTTAACTCTGTATCAACCCACATTTTGCCATCGTGTGCTTGTATAATCTGGTAACTAAGATATAAACCAAGCCCTGTTCCTACCTTTCTGAGTTTCTTGGCTCCGGAAGAGTAACGTTCAAAAAGTTTTTCTTTTTCAGTTTCGCTCATTCCTCTTCCGTTATCAGAAACAGACAGTAAAACATTTTCATCATTAGAACATAAACTAACTATAATTTCACCTTCTTTTTGAGTAAATTTAATTGCATTTGAAATAAGGTTTCTTAATACCCTTTTGATTTCGTCTTTGTCAAAGTTAAATGTCATACTGTCAATGTCGGTTTTAAAAACAAGCTTTTGTAGCCTGTCATCAGCAAGAGGTCGTATTTCACTAACGGTATTATTAATTATTTCTACAATATTGTGCTCATATAAATCAAGCCTGTATTTGCCCGCTTCAAGTTTATATGTATCTAAAAGTGTATTAACGAGTTTTAATAAGTCTTTGTTACTTGAGGCCATATTTTCCATTATTATTTTTTGATCTTCAGACATCTCAAATCTATCATCATTAATAATAAGATCAAGGGCTTTCTGTTCAGCTAATAATGGTACACGCATATCATGAGTTAGCGTGGCGGTGAAATTTTCTTGCATACGACGTTTGTCAGCTAGTTCACCAGTCATACGGTTAAAAGCAATACTTAAATGCTCAATTTCGGTTGGCCCGTGAACATCTACTTTTATGTCAAAATTGTCATTTGATATTTCCTTTGTTGCTTCATCCAATATTTTTAGAGGTTTTGATAAATACTTTGATATTATAAAAGAAGCAAACAAGACTGATAAACTTGCTATAATACATATATATAATGAGGTTTTCTGTGTCTCGTTTAATATCTGTTTGAACTGAGTCGGGTCATACCATACTACTAAATTGGCTATAGGCTTATTTTTATAATTATGAATAGTTTTAAAAATAATATTATCTGCTGGCTCAATAGGAACATTATATGGTTGAAGGTCAACATGAACGTTAGTAAGCCCCTGTGTTTCCTGTTTGAGATTAAAGTAGTCTTTAGATAACAATTTACCAACAAAAAAGATACCTTCAATCTTGTTTTTTTCTTCCAGAGAATAAATAGGTGATGCCCCGATTAAAAATAGTCCTTTATTGGAGTCAAGTTCTTTTATTTTACCGGGTGTTTCTAAAAGTATTGTATACAGGTTTGTTTTTGCTGAAAGTTCTTTTCCCTCATTGTTAATAATAGTATCAGTGAGTAATTCAGTTGAAAATATAGTTTTCTTATCTCTTAATATCTCTTTCAGGTTTGGAATATTAATTTTATCACCATAATGGTTTGAATTAGCTCTAACTATAACGTTACCTTTAAGGTCAGTTATTGTGAAAATATCAAGGTTAGCAGTTTTTTTAAGTGCAGAAATAACTTTTCTAAGTTCGGAATATTTAGTTGTGTGAATGTCATAACCAAGTCGATTCCAGACAAGGTTAAGGTTTTCTAATGAGGTTTTGAGGTTATTAAGGTCATATTTGTAGTGTGTATAGATTGATTTTAAAGCATTATTTAAATCTCGTTTTTTGTCTAATGTTTCGTCATTGGCTAACCCCCACAAATTTAATGTGGATAATGCAATTGTAGGTAATAATGCTACCAGCAATAATGTTATTAATAATGTTTCTCTTAAATTTAGTTTCATAGTGGTTATTTTTTCACAACTTAAACTTGAATGTAAATAATATTTTAAAAAGCTTAATTGTTTCTTAATTCAAGAAGTTTATTATGCAAAAAATATTGTTATTATAGCCATTAGTTCCATCAGGTAGTCTATAATCAAGTGGTTTTAATTGCCTCCTTCTATTTGAAGTTTATAACGCCTGAATTGAGTCTTTTTTTAAAAAACTCATACTTTTTTCTTACTCCTTAATCAGACGTTTTTCTGATAGCAAAATCAATATCGATAGTGAGGTTTTATTAATTACATCTATTTATACTGTAGGTAGAAAACTTCAATTAACAGATAAATTACATAGGGAGCTTAAATATCATGTATAAAAAAGAGTTAACTGATGAAATAAACAAATACGAAGGTTTTATCAAAGAAGTTTGTTCGGATAAAGAATTTAAAAACAATAAAAAAGATATGATAAATTCTTATAAATCTTACAAAAATCTTGTTATGAAACCCTACACAATGCCATACAACGCTAAAGAAGATGAAATGGCAATAACGTATAATAATTTCTATACTGATACAATAAACATAAAGCTGAATATGTTTCTCTATAAACTACTTTCATACCTTGCTGTTACATTTCAACTGAAAAGAGCTAATAATTTGGAAGATGAAGAAACTGAAATCCCGAAAATCCCTGAAATTAAATAGCCTTTTTAAGGTTAGATTCTAAACCCCTGAATTTTTAATAAAGGTAAAAATGGTTTAAAAATACGCACTTTGGCCTTTTATCATACTATCTTCTGAGATAAAAAATCAGACTAAATTCTGAAGCTTAAATCCCTCCATCTCCTGAGGGTTTTAAGCTAAAACCCCTGTAAACTTATATTATAAGCAAGGGAAACAAAAGCAATGAAAGGAGTAACAAAATGGGTTTAGCAGCATCACAAGCAAGATTATTAATGTTAACAGACAGAGAATGTAATTTAGAATTTCAAGGTGAAAACGTTGCCGAACAAAGAATGATTATAGCAAATAACCTTGAAAAACTTATCGACCAAAAAGAACAACTTGACCAAATGCAATCTCAACCATGCAGCAACAATGTCAGTGCTAATGATATTTATAGTTCAATGGGAAGCATAATAGGCAATAGTGAACTAGTTCAAGGTATTAAAAACTTCTTCGGTAATATATTTAGTGGATCCAGTCAAGATGTAACTTCTAATCAGGATGCCAGTTCTCTTGAAAATACAATTGATGACGAAATAGCCAAGTTACAAGAAGAAGATAAAGTTTTAGAGTTAAAGTTAAAACAAATTGACACACAACACCAGGCTGTACAGACTGAACTTGATAGTGTTGAAAAAGTTATTCAAAAAAATATCGAAGAAACATTTAAATTATTTTAGTAAAATCTACTCCTAATTGTTTAATTTCCCTTGCTGCCTGTTTAAACAAACAGGCTTTTTTTAATTTTCTAATATTTAATTTTGATTTTAATATGCCACTTTTATATATCTTCAGGCTGATATAAGAATCAGAAAAAGTATTTATTTAAATATAACCATAAATACCCACGTGAAATGAATACAAAAAAGTTAAAATAATGTTATAAGAAATACACAATACTACTTAAAGAGGTAAATAAAATGCATAAGTTAATTACTGATCCTAAAAATTTAAAATATTACCTAAAATACAAGCTAAATATTCTAAAAAAGTCTTTAAATAAACTTTTAAAACGTAACAATAAGAAAGCAATTCTACAAAATGACATAATAAGAAACAGAGGAGATCCTCCTAAACACTTTAACCTTGAAGAAATATCTTTAAGTCAAAACTCAAATAAGACTAATAATAGTTCATATAAAATTGTTGAAAATAATAAATCCTCGCGGATTAATGCATTTGTTAATAAATCATATAACTCACTACAAATATAAAAGCCGTTTACAGCCCACAAGATATAATAATTATAATTCAGATAATCTGAAGAAAAGGGTTTAAAAGCGTGGTTCTGCCACATTTTTAAACCCTGAATTTTTTAGACAATATTTAAATTTGAATTATATATAAAAAAACCTGCTTATCAAGCAGGTAAACGAAAGGAGAGGCCTCTACTTTACTCAAGCAACTAATTTCAAATGCTTGTCGTTTCTCATTTCGTTATTATTGTTGTCGTTTTTAATCGATTGAGTGCTTGCAGGCTGAATACTTTCAACCATTTTGTGTATTTTATATTCTAAATTGACCTTGCAAAATCCAGGTAAAAAGCTTTTTTCTATAACTATGTTTGAAACAGGTGCTATCAGGTCTTTGGCGATAGTTGCAAAGCCACCATTTTTGAAAGCAGTGATAATGCTTACAGGGTTATTTATCATATTTAAACTGTTTTGCAGATGAGGGGTATCTTTTTCTAATTTACTTATGCTCATAATAGCCTGTTTAACTTTAATTTCCAGTGGAGCATTATTTTGAGCTTTATTTGATATAGCCCTTTTTTTAGCTATATCTTCAGCAATTAATTTAGTTAGATTTTGTAAATTAAAAGCCATTTTTTCTGCTCCTGTTGGTTTGTTTTACTCATCCTATTAATATTTTAGAATTATAAACAACAATTTCCCTCAGTATTTAGAGGGTTTAAAGCATACGAAATGAGTCTGATTTTAAACTCAGAAAAAAGTATGAAAATAAAAATATATTTGTATACCAGATTGATAAAGAATTGTAGAAACTATCTGCAGTCGTATAACTTAAAGATTAATTAATCTCTTCTTTTTTTGAAACCGGAGTTTGGGTTTTAAGAGGTTTTAAAATATTCAGGTCGTTTTCTAATATTTTACGTATTTCTTCGTCATTATTTGCAATAGCACTTTTTTCAAGCTTATCTACCTGATTTTCAAGAAAGCCAGAATCTACACTTGTTATTGGAGCAACAAATATTTTATCGTGGCAGGTGGCATTAATACCTTCTTCTGCTGTTAAAAGTTCCTCGTAAATTTTTTCACCGGGCCTTAAACCTGTTATTTTGATTTCAATATCCTTTCCAGGAACCATTCCTGATAAAGTGATTAAGTCTTTAGCCAGATCATAAATTTTAACGGGTTTACCCATATCTAGAATAAAAATTTCTCCACCATTGCCAAGGCTTCCAGCCTGAATTACTAATTGAGCCGCTTCAGGTATGGTCATAAAATATCTTGTCATCTCAGGATTAGTAATTGTAACTGGTCCGCCTTTAGCAATTTGTTTTTTAAATTTCGGTATAACACTACCCCGGCTTCCAAGCACATTTCCAAACCTAACAGCAACATATCTAGTTGTTGTAGAACTTTTAGCGAGGTCCTGTATAATTAATTCGGCGACTCTCTTGGTAGAGCCCATAATGTTTGTGGGGTTAACAGCTTTGTCTGTAGAAATCAATACAAATGTATTGGCATGGTATTGATGAGCTAGTTCAGCAACGTTTCTGGTTCCCATTACGTTGTTTAGAATGGCTTCAGAGGGTTGTAGTTCCATTAAAGGAACATGTTTATGGGCAGCTGCGTGAAAAACTACATCAGGTTTGAATTTTTTAAATATATATTCTATTCTAAACTTATTTTTAACATCAGCAATTACCGGATAAATTAGTAAGTCAGGGTATTTTTCTTTTAGCTCTTCATATATTAAATAAATACTATATTCACCTTTTCCAAGAAGCACTATTTCTTTTGGGTTAAATCTGGCAATTTGACGGCATAATTCAGAACCAATAGAGCCACCTGCTCCAGTGACCAGAACCCTTGCCTGATGGATATATTTTAGCGATTCAAAATGAAGTTTTACAGGGTCACGTCTTAAAAGATCAGTAATATTGACTTCACGAAGTTGCTCTATTTGAACTTTTCCATCAATAAGTTCTGAAAAACCAGGTACGATTTTAGTTGGTATTTTTGATTTAGAAGCTTTTGAGGTAATTGATCTTAATTCTTCTTCAGAAGCTGAAGGTATACAAATAATTAGTTGATCAATTTTTTTATAAGATGCTATTTCAGTAATATCAGTAATTTTACCAACAATTGGCACTTTGTTTATTACAGTTCCCTGTTTTCTTTCGTCGTCATCCAGAAACCCGATTACTTTAATTCCAAGCTGGGGTTTGTGAATGGTTTCATGAAGTACTTGTTGACCGGCTTCACCAGCCCCTATTAGTATAGTTTCCTTAACATGGTGATCAGAAATAGTTCTTTTTTTTATATCTTGATGCTCAAATATTAATCTTCTACCCACTCTTATTGCAGTTAAGCCAATAAGGGTATACATGAATTCTATAGTTATAATTCCATATGGTATATTAAATGCAGCATCAATATTATGAGAGAGCAAATTAATAAAAACAAGTAATAATGAAAAGAAAATAGTCGTTTCTGTGAGTTTTAATATGTCAGGAAAAGTTATATATCGCCATATTTGTTTATATACACCAAGTAGACTATTTGTAATTAATCTTCCAGCAATAACTAATGGTATCATGAATACAAGTTGATCTAAAAATGGGTTACCTAAATCCCAGTTAAAATATATCAGGTAAGAACTAACAACTGATGCAATTATTAATATTGCGTCAATTACATACTGATTTATTCTTTTAGATAGATTCATACTTGTTTATGTCGTTGTTAAGGTTAATTTAAAAGAAAATATATAAGAATTAATATCCTATTACAATTTTCATAGAAAGTAAATAAGAAAGAAATGATTATTTAAATTTAAACTATAAATAAAACACTGATAGAGGTAATTATGTTTAGATTTTATAGATTGTTAATTTCTTTCCTATAATGATAAATTTTCTCTATTGCCAGGCAAAGCTTATCAACCTGTTCAATAGAAAACTTTGAGGATAAAGGTAATGTAACAGCAGAATTACTTAACTTTTCTGTGACAGGTAGTTTTTCTTTAAATCTGTTTTGGAATGATTTAAAGGTTGTTTGTAAATGTAAAGGCGGTGAATAATAATTTCTTGTTTCAATATTTTCAGCTTTTAAAGCTTCAACGAGCTGATCCCTAGAGAGTTCAAACTCTTCTTCAATGACAATAGTGAAATCTTTGTATGAGGATACATTTTTTTGATCTATAAATTGAAACTTAATACCCTGTAAGAAACTTAATCTTTCTTTTAAATATTTAGCCATTCTGTTACGCTCATTAACAATATTATTGAGCATTTGCAGGCTTTCAATTCCCATTATTGCGTTGAATTCACACATTCTAGCGTTCATGCCAGCAAATAAGCTATCATAATTTCCAGGGTTTCCATATTCTCTACCGATGCGCAATTGGTTTGCAAGTTCATCATTATTTGTAGTAACTATGCCACCTTCGCCTGTAATAAGTAATTTTGTGGGGCTGCAACTGAAGCTTTCAGCATCACCATATCCTCCTAGAGGTTGACCATTATATAAAGAACCTAATCCATGGGCAGAATCAAATATTAATTTAGTATTATTCTTTTTAGCTATAGAAATAAGTTCATCTATATGTACAGGATTACCAAAAGTGTGAACACCAATAATAGCTGCGGTGTTATTATTAATGTGTTTTTGAACCTCTTTTGGGCATATTGTAAAAGTATCAGGGTCCACATCTACAAATACTGGTGTAAGGTTATTAATCCACATAAGAGAAAGTCCAGTAGCCATAAATGTAAAGCTGGGTAAAATTACCTCTCCTTTAAGATCAAGAATTCTGTAAAGAAGCATTAAACCACTGGTGCAACTTGATAGTCCAATAGCATGCTTTACATTTAGATGATCAGCGATATTTTCTTCAAATTCTCTTAAGTATTTGCCTTTTGTGAAAATAGTTTCTTTGTTGAATACATCTTCAAATTTGTCTCTTACACTATACCATGTAGGAAAATCAGGCACTACCATTGGTAATTTAGTTTCAAAGATAGGGGTTCCGCCTAAAATGGCTGGTTTGTCAATGGTTTTATTATTCATTTGTTTCACTTTTAAAATACTTCCTTAATGTTAGACTTCCATATACTGGTTTAAATAATAATTTTAAGTATAATCTTTGAGCTGGTATATTTGAAAGTTGTGTACCAACCTGTACTATTTCAACATTATGATCTTTAAAAAACTCCAGAGATTTTATTAACATATTATAACCAATATTTTTATTACGAAAATTGGAATCAGTTGCTATCAATACAATAGTGCCAATATTAATATTTGAAATTGTTTCTATTTTACATATAACAAACCCTACTGGAAGATCATTCTGGTTATCAATTGCAACAATGATATTTTCACAAGTATTTCTACAGGAATTTAACATCCATTCATAATATATTTTATCTGCATTTTCTTTTAAAATTAATGGGTCATTGTGAAATCTATCTTCGGTAAAAGATATTTTAGATAGTTCACATAGATTAACAAAATATTTATTACTTTGTTTTTCTAATAAATTGATTTCATAATCGGGATGTTTGAAAGATTCAGAATTTAAGTTATCAAGTTCTCTGGTAAAAGTAATTAAAGCGTCTGTTGTGATATATCCATCAGTTTCAAGAGCCTGAATAGTTTTGTTATCAGCTATAAGAGTTCTATTTAGAATATAGTTGACATTATTTTTAAGGCAAAAATTATTTACTTGAGATAGTAAATCTAATTTTTGATTAATATTATTTGGGTCTTTAGAAAATAAATAGTTAATTTTAAAACAATTAAATCCTAGTATTTCTGAATCAAACAGGTTTTTTTCAATTGTAACAAACCCATTTTTGTCTTCAAAAGTAACAACAGAATCTTTTGTTATATATTTATCTATAGAATTTATAAAGCAATCATCAGTATTATTTATGCCAACTAATCTAGACAAATAGTAATAATGCCAGTATTGAGAATAGAGCTTATATTTTTGAAGGTTATTAAACATAGATTATCCGGAAAGCTTATCAATAATTTTTAAAGTTGTATTAGCAACGTATTTAATTTCATCAAAAGTCATTTTTGGATATAATGGAAGTGAAACAATTTCTTCATAAACCTTTTCAGCGATAGGAAAGTCTCCTTCATTATATTTATATCTAGTTTTATAATATGGATGAAAGTGAATTGGTATAAAATGAACGCTAGTGCCGATATTTTTATTTTTCATTTCTTCTATAAATGTTGATCTATCAATATTATTTAACCTTATAACATATAAGTGCCAGGTCATTTTTCCAGGCATTATTTCTTTAGGAGTTACTATAAATTTATTATTTTGAAAGTGTTCATTATAGTAATTAGCATATTTGGCTCTTTTTGTATTAAATGAGTCTAATTTATTCAATTGATGTATTCCTAATGCAGCCTGGATATCAGTCATATTATATTTGAATCCAGGGTATATGACCTCATAAAACCAGCTACCCTCAGCAGTATACCTTTTCCAGGCATCTTTGCTAATACCGTGAAGGCTTAAAATTCGAAGTTTTTCTGCAAAGTCATCATTATTAGTGACAATCATGCCTCCCTCTGCAGTAGTCAAGTTTTTCGTTGCATAAAAGCTAAATGAAGCAGAGTAACTGTCTTTTCCGATTTTACTTCCTTTATACTCAGTCCCAACAGCATGTGCTGCATCTTCTATTACTTTTAAACCGTGTTTGGTTGCTATTTGATTTATTTTGTCTAAATTGCAAGCCTGACCAGCATAATGAACTGGTAAGATAGCTTTGGTGTTAGGTGTAATTTTCTCCTCAATTATATTTTCATCGATATTAAAAGTATCTTCTCTAATATCTACCAAAACAGGTTTTGCTCCACAGTGTTCAATAACATTAACGCTGGCACAGAAAGTCAATGGTGTTGTTATAATTTCATCCCCCGCACTGATATTATTCGCTATTAGAGATAAATGTAATCCAGCAGTACATGAATTTACCGCTATAGCATGTTTGCATCCAATATAATTAGCAAAACTTTCTTCAAATTGTTTGGTTTTTGGCCCGGTAGTGATCCAGCAAGATTTAATTGTATCAATTACTTCATTAATTTCTTCATCAGATATTTCTGGAAGTGCATAAGGTAAAAATTTGTCTCTGACTTTCATTTATAAATCCTTTAGTTTTTAACCAACAATTAAATAATATACCAATATACAGGAAATTATAATAACTATAAATAATGGAATTAAAACCCATTTAAAAATATTTTTATATTTGTTTAATGTTGTAAAAATAATATAAGAATCAGTTTCCCAGGATAATTGTTCAATATATTCTCTTTCAAGTATAAATCTATACTCATAAGGAAGTTTTTCTCTGCCGTGTAAAACAGCCCATGATAAAATACCTGGTTGAACATTAAGTATACCCTCGCTTAACCATTGATCTTTAAATTTCATAGGCTGCGCTCTTGGTCCTACAAAGCTCATGTCACCTTTTAAAATATTTATTATTTGAGGTATTTCATCCAGGGAACAATATCGTATAATTTTACCAATTCTGGTAATTCTTGAATCATTATCATGAGTTACTAGATCAATTTTATCTGCATCAACAATCATAGTGCGAAGTTTGATTAAATTAAAAGGTTTTCCATTGATAGAAGCTCTTTCTTGTAAGTAAAATATAGGGCCTTTAGAGTCTAACTTAATTAAAATAGCAATTATTAGCATAAGAGGCCATACCATTAATATGAAAATTAATGAAAAGAAAATATCATTAAACCTTTTAATCTTTGGATAGATTTTATTGAGAAAATGCTCTTTTTTCTCTGGCAGAGGGCCTAAGTATTGTATGTTATCTGGTAATTGTATTGTATTTTGCATTATTCTATTTATTATACTTCCTTACTTATTATTAATTTATTAAATATACGTTCTATTTCATTAAGAATTTTTTCTTTATTAAATTCTACTTCTGCAAGTTTTCTAGAATTAATTTTCATTTGTTTAATAAGTTCTGGATTATTTTTCAGATTAATTATTTTATTTGCCATATCTTCTGGGTTATTCGGTTCTGTACCAATTCCTGCAATACTAGTTTCAATAAGTTCAGTTTGCCAGCCTCCAAAGTTTAATAAAAGAGGCCTACCAGCGGCCATATAATCAAAATATTTATTAGAGCACGCTGTATCAGTAAGAACCTTTAAATTTTGAAAGATTACCAATCCTAAATCGCTTGCAGCAAGTATTTTAGGCAAATCCTTTTTAGGAATAGGGTCATGAAATATTACGTTGTCAAGATTATGTTCTTCTTTAAATTTAATTAAATTATCCTTTTCTATACCCTGGCCAATTACAAGAAAAGAAATATCTTTAACAAACTTTTCTTTAAGAATTTTTGCACATCGTAATACTTGTATAAAATCATTCATAAAGCTTAATGCGCCTACATAAGTACAAATAAATTGGTTATCAGGAATATTCAGATTATTTCTATAGCAATAATCATCTTCACCATTTGTAAATAATTCTAAATCTGCAAAGGTAGGTACAACATCAATTTTATTTTTATCGAATCCTTTCTCAATAATCCTATCTTTTATACCTGTTACTAGAGCAATAATTCTATCTGCTTTACGATAAGTAAAATGTTCAAGCCAATATGCCAGTTTGATAATAGTTTTATTTTTTAATGTTTTCATAGCTATTGGAACATCAGGCCATAAGTCAGCAGCTTCAAAAACATAAATAGCCTTTTTAAATTTACTTATAACATAACCAGGTATACCGATTGTTATAGGGGCTGATACAGCATAAACCAGATCGATATCTTTTTCTTTAAGCCCATGTTTAATAGCTTCAAAAGCAAATCTAAAATATTGAATGTATCTTTTTCTTATTCTCATTTTATTGCTGTATTCGATATCTAAAATAATTACGTTAATACCATCTATATTTCGTCTTTCCACTTTATTACTTGTTTGTATGCCTGTTCTTGGAGACGTGCCTGTTATTACAGTAACTTTGTATCCTTTTTTAACAAGGTTTTTGGCAACCTCGTACGTTCTGATCATTGCAGAGCCAGAAGGAATTGCAAAAGTTTGATATAGTATCAGAACATGTTTCATTTGAAATTTTCCTTATTTAATCTTTAATTTAAAAAATTCACCATCACAGTTAAATAAATAATCTATAATAGATAAACCCGCTTCAAATTCACCTTTCCATAATTGATTATACTCAAAAACATTGAAATCTGTGTAAATAAGTTTGATATTATTTTCTTTATACAATATTTCATCCTGGTATTTTATTCCTCCTTTTCCTGAGAGGTAAGTAGTTGCATTTAATTTCTGACAAATATATATTAATCGATCAGTAGCACTAAGATTATTATCTATCTCAAAGTCTGATGTACAAACAATTTTCTTATTATTTATTTCTAGTTGATTTAATATTTCAAAAATGAGATCTGTACAAAAAGTAGTTAATAGTTTATGTTTTTTCTCATATATAACTTTAAGTATTGGGTAATATTTATCAAAATATTCTGCTTTTTTATAACTAGCTTCTAAAGTTTTTAAATGTTTAGTGATCCAATTTTCTTTGTAATTAATTTCAATTTCATTAGTTTTTGGAAAGTTTTTACCTTTTGTAATTACTGGTACAGTTAACCAAAGAGAGCCATTAGGAGTTTTAATTTTTACTCTATTTTGATAGGAGCCTTTAGAAAATTGAACATCATCTAAAAAAACAAATATATCGCTTTTTTGAATTTTATAAAAATAGCCGATCCAGGGTG
>JBFMGH010000016.1:0-2175 GCA_040752795.1 Cyanobacteriota bacterium | reverse complement strand
ATCCTCTAAAACCTGGTCCCTGTTAAATATTTACAGTGTGTTAAATGCATAAATCTTTAACTTAAGTCATTACTTGAGCCTTGAGAGTTTGTAACAAATTCACGAATTAACCGGGTTAAATGAATTTATACCAATCCACGGAATTAAACGATATATGTCTTTAAATTATTATAGGGTGTTTTTACCCGCGCAGCAACGAAAAACACCCAGCCTCTATAATTTGGAATCTATAAATTACTTTCAAGGATAAGTATAGTTATGCTTTGTTCATTTAATGTAACTTATCATTTTTTCAGTTTACGAATGTGCTATTATTTAGATCAAAATAAAGGAATTTTTAGATATTAAGATTCATTTACAGGTTTTATAAGCAGGAAAAAACACATAAACAATTCAATTAACAAATGAAACGATCTGAAATAAAAGTATTACATTTAATAACAGAGCTGCCAGTAGGCGGAGCTCAAGATAATACTTTATTAAGTGTAAAAGGTTTAAAAGAAAAAGGTTATCAGGTAGATATTGCCGCTGCACCGGGTGGTGCCTGGGAACTTTTAGCAAAAGAATATGCTGATAATGTTTTTTATATAGACGCCTTTTTAACTAATGCTATATCACCTATAAGTAATATCAAAGGAATAATTGAAGTAATAAAACATCTTAAATGTATAAAATATGATATTATACACACTCACAGCACCACAGCCGGCATATGCGGAAGAATAGGAGCAAAAATTGCAGGTGTACCAATAATTATTCATACTGTTCACGGTTTTGCTTTTAATGATTTTCAAAAGCCACTAAAGAAAACCTTTTTAATTTATCTTGAAAAGATATGTGCTAAACTGTGTGATCATATGATTACAGTCAGTAACCTTAATTTAGAAGAAATTATAGAAAGAAAAATTTCAAAAACAGTCTTATTAACAAATATTTATAGTGGAATAGATCTTGAAAAATTCAATATTAAAAAAGATCCATTAGAAATCAGGAGCCGTTTAGAAATACCTGAAAGGCATCAGGTAGTTGGTCTTGTAGCAAGACTTTCTCATCAAAAGGCTCCAGAATATTTTGTTATGGCAGCAAAGAAAATTCTTAAGGAAAAGCCTGAAGTTACATTTTTAATTGTCGGAGATGGGCCATTAAAAACTGAGCTGGAACAACAAATAGGCGATGAGCCCAGAATTAAACTGTTAGGCTCCAGAGAAGATGTGCCAGATATTTTATATATACTGGATGTTTTTGCTCTATCATCAATATATGAAGGTCTTGGAAGAGCAATGACTGAAGCAATGATAAGTGCTAAACCAGTTGTAGCTCCAGCAGTTAATGGCATTCCTGAAATAGTAATAGATAATGAAACTGGCTTTTTAGTTAAACCAAAAGATCCTGATAGCCTGGCTGAAAAAATTATGGTTTTATTAAATAATAATGAATTACGGCTTCAAATGGGCCAAAATGCATATAATAAAGTAGTACCGGCTTTTTCTGACAAAAAAATGGTTGATGATATTGATAAACTCTATTGTAAAATTTTACTAACTAAACTTAATATTGAAATTACAACAGAAGAAAAAGTGCCAGTTAAACTTTAATAAATAATATAAAGGATTAGAAATTAAATGTCTGAAGAAAGACTTGAATACGAAAAGGAATATCACGATAACGTTGATAAATGGAATGAAGAACGTGAAAAAATACGTTCAAAATTTTCAAGGGGCTTATTTCAAATACCTTTAGCTGATGCGTGGAAACTTGTTGAGGTAAAAGATAAAGTTGTTCTTGATTATGGCTGTGGAGAAGGGCTTGCAAGCAAAAGAATGCTTGAAGAAGGAGCCTTAAAAGTTGAAGGTATAGATATTTCTGAAGGAATGATAGAACAATCTAAACAAAATAACCCGGACGAAAGAGCTAATTTTCAGGTCATGAATGCAGAAGAATTAAAGTTTAATGATAATCAATTTGATATTATATTTGGTGGAGCTATATTACACCACCTTGATCTTGAAAAAGCTTTCAATGAAATCAAACGAGTATTAAAGCCTTCAGGTTATGCAGTATTTGTAGAACCACTGGGTCATAACCCAATCATTAATTATCAAAGAAATAAAACACCAGATGCAAGGACTCCATTTGAACATCCATTATTAAAAAAAGATATTAAACTTGCCAGAA
>JBFMGH010000015.1:0-8495 GCA_040752795.1 Cyanobacteriota bacterium | reverse complement strand
AACACCTTCTGGTGTAGAGTTTAATTTTGCCAGAACATAATGAATTAAAAACCTGTGAATCCTGCCGTTACCATCTTCAAAAGGGTGAATAAAAACAAAACCAAATGATAGAATAGCAGCTATTACAACTGGTGGCAGGTTTGAAGTTAGCAATCTTTCTGAACATTCTAATAAACCTTTCATTAAAGATTCAACATCTTCTCCTTTTGGGGCAATATAGTGAATCTTCTGGTGCTCTAAGCCAAAAGTTTCTCCTACATAGTTTTGCCATGTTCTGTAATCTTTCTGGGCATACCGGGGATCAACAATCGTGTTTTGAATTTCTATCAAGAACTCTTTAGAAAGCTTATCAAGTTGATCGATCTTTTCTAAAATATTTACAAACCTTACTAATCTTGCCTGATTAGGTTTTTCTCTTTCAATTTCGTTAGAAGATTTTGTTTCTTTAAAATATAAATAAGAACTAGCCCTTTTAATTAAGCTTGAATTATAATTAGCAATGACTTTTAAGGCTTTTTCTTTAAGGTTAATGTTTTTATAGTGATTTAAACGATCTGTTTTCCTTATAAATGGGCAAAAATACTTATTTCCAAGTAAATTTTCTTTTATCGCATACCGTTTATGATTTACAGGATCTGAAGTGTAATATAGATCTGAATCAAGTAGTTCTATATAATTTCTAGTGTCAATATCTTTTAAATCAAGATTTTTTTCTGTTAGCCATTCATACAAAAACCAGATAATTCTATTATATTTACCATTCGGTTTTTTTTTGACATAGTTCTGAACGACCTCTTTTCCTAGAACTTCAAACAAATTTTCAAATATTTCAAGATTTATACCTTCATGTTTTAACGCAAATTCCACGTTATTCCAGAGATTGTCATCTTTTATGTTTTTTTGTTTATAGTAATACTCAGTCTGATTAAGCTTTTCTACAACTCTATTGTTGCCTTTCTCAAGCAAATAGCTTTCTCTATAATACGGATAAGTTTTAATTCCTTTATTATCAAGAAATTGTTGTAACCATAAATATCCAATAGGGCTTTTTATCTTATATTTATCCATTTTCTGCAAAAACCTATGCAAATTAGACTATTAAAATCATTTTAATATACATTTCTGCAAAAACCTATACTTTTAATCAATTTTTTGTAAAAAGTTATGCAAATAAAATTTTGCCATTACAAAACAACTAATTTCTGCAAAAAGTTATGCAAAACTGCAAAAACCTATGCAAATTAGATATTTTCTGCAAAAAGCTATGCAATCACCACAATCGCTTTGTGTGGTTATCAAATTAAGGTTCAATTTAATTTATGCAGTTAATAAAATCTGGTGCAAATTAGGTGCACCTACTTTTATTTTTGATTAATTTGTAGCCTTTTGTGCTTATCCTGAAAAGTCTATCAGTATCATATATTAGCCAAAGTTGGTACAGATTAAGCATTGCCCACTGTTATTCTTGTAAACCGTAAATCACGAGCTCAATTCTCCTTGCTGGCTTCCTTATATTAAGCCCTTCCTCTGTTCACAAAATTAGCACTTTTATTGTAAGTGCATATTAGGTGTAAATGCTTATTTTGTAAATCAGAGCTAAATGTATACAGATTAATCATTTTAAAGCAATAACCTTTTCATTTGATTTTATACCAAAGTTGTCTAAAGCATCAATAGCTTTAACTTTCCTTTCAGTAGTTGGATGTTAATATCTTATTGTTGTTGTAACACTGCTATGAACTAAGAATTCCGGAGTTACAATTAGATCAATTCTAGCAGCGACCATTCTTGTGGCTGCTGAGCGATGTAGATCATGGAATGCCAACTCTATTATTTCTGCCTTTTGACAAATGTTATTAAAACTCTTTTTAAATCGAAATTGGTTAGGTTGGTTTCAGTCATGTTCTAAGCGATGTAAGGAATTCAAGTCTTGAATACATTAACTGTGTTAAATGCAAGCAATAGTCGTAATTTTTGAGTGTTGCAAAACGAGCGCAAGAGGGTACTCAAGTACTAAATAATAAACTACTATTTAATATAAGTTATAATTGTCTGCAAATAAACAATAAGTTCTACCAAAAATCTGCCCACTCGAAACTTGTTATAAATACTTTTTTGCCCCACTAAGGTAATAATTGATAATAAAATTTTACATACTTTAGAGTAGGTATTTATTTTCATACTAAAATATGCTACTATATAGCAGTAACAACTAAGGTGAATAGCATGCCTAAAATATCTATATCTGTACCAGATGATGTGTTAAAATTTATTGACAATTTAGGTAGAAATAGGAGTGGTACAATCGTGACTATCTTAAAAGAATACAAGCAAAAGAAGGATTTAGAGCTCTTAAAAAAACAATATGAAGAGTATGCTAAGTTCTGTGAAAATGTTGACAAAGAATTGAAAAACGATTGGGACTCTGCTACTGCGAGCGATATAGGAAAGGACTTATAAAACAATGACCTTTCCAAAACTAGGTGAAATATGGTTAGTTTGTTTTGATCCATCCGTTGGAACAGAATATATAAAAACAAGACCAGCTTTAATACTCTCCAATGATGTCAACAATGAAGTGAATAAAAGAGTAACCCTATTACCCATTACAGGTGACCCTGGTAGACCTATTTCTTTTACTGTCTTACTAATTCCAGATGCTGTTAATAATCTTCATAAACCTAGTATAGTTAGGCCTATTGACATTACAACATTTGATAAATCTAGACTAATAAAAAAAATAGGTGATATTGATAATAAATCATTAACAATAGTTCGTGAAATCGTTATACAACATCTTAATCTTACTTTATGAAGTTAGATTTGAACGGGTTTTTCTTTATGATATATGTATCTAATGAATAATTTATTCACCTTAAATAAGATTAAAATGGTTTCTACAAACATGTACGTATACGGTAGTACCGTCATACACTTATATGGTGCAGGGTGGTGCTGTTTTTGCGTGCGAAAAAACCAAGCAAATTGCAATCGCCGCGAGGGTGACGCAGCTGGAGAGCCTGCGACATAACAGCACTTTGGTTTTATATATATTAGCGCTGTTTGCTTTGGAATAATACTCCAAATGAAATTTTCGTGAAAAATTTAAGCGTTGCACTTGCTGGTTAATAACGGCCATAGTTTTGACAATGAATTGCTATTTACAGCATAAATAATGAAATTGTTGTAACGTTATTGTAGAATGAAATATACCCATAACAAAAAAAATTTTATTTGGTTCAAACAATTTAAATGTCAGGAAAGGTTAGGGAAAATTATGCAAGTCAATGAAACATCTTTATGTGCGGAAACAAATCCAGTCTTAAAAGAATACAAAACTTTAGATCTAAAAAAAACCGATAAAGTAAAAGACCTGAAACCACAATTGGGTGACAAACACAAAATAATATTTTCTATTACACAGGAACAAATTAATCTTTTTGCAGAAATTTCAGGAGATGATAACCCTATTCACGTAGATCCTGAATATATAAAAGAAAAAATAGCCAGTAATCCTAAATATCCATTTAAAGGAAACATTTCACACGGCCTTCTAGCATCAGGGAAATTTTCTGCTTTTTATGGTAAATTACTTCCCGGGTTGGATACACTTTATACTGGTTTAAATATCCAATTTGTATCGCCTATTTATCCGGACAAAGAATATGCTGCTATTTTTGAAGCAAAAGAAATACCTAAGAGTCATCGTATGGTTTATGAAAATAAAATAGTTGATCCCGAGCTATATGGTACAAACCCGGATAAGCCAAGCCTGGGTGTATGTGTTGAAGGCACTTCTGAAGTGTATCACAGGGAAAAAATAGGTAAAGTATAGGTAAAGTATAACATTTCACCTGAACGTTATAAAAAAGTAAACCATTCTAAAAATATTCAGGGTGCTTTTTCTGACGGCACAATCTACTATATAGCATTTCTGTATGTATTACAGATTACACCGTACTTTTTGAGGGATCTCAGAAACACTATTTTTTGTTGCTGATAAATCAATATCAATCTTTTTAAAAGAGTTTAAGCATTTCTTAGTAATAGGCTTAACAACCTTTTCTTTTCTGGCTGATTTATCTTTATAATGACTTAACTCAATAATAACAAGTGAAACAAACACAATAGCCATACTTAAAATAATTGCATTGCTATAGGAACCTGTTACATCAACAATAAATCCTCCAGTAGGGGGGCCTATAAGAGCTGCAACTCCACATCCGAGGAAACAAATAGGATATAGTTTAGGGAAGAGTTCAATGCCATAAGTTGAAACAATTGCAGAAGCATAAACAACTGCAAAAGATCCAAACCCTATTCCGAAAGCAAATGTTGTCAATAAAATTAAAGAAGCTGGTAAGTGGAAAAAGTATGGAATTAAGGTAAATATAAGTACTGATGAGCACATAATAATTGTTCTTCTGGAGCCAAGTTTATCATGAATTTGCCCCCATGCCACTCTACCAATAGCATTTCCAAAAGAAAATACTGAAATAAGCCACACTGCATAAGTGGCTGGCATTCCAATGCTCAATGCTATAGGTTTCAGGTTACTAATTGTTAACAGAGCGGCAAAAGCTCCGGCAAACAACCCCAGGCAATATAGTAAGAAAGTTTTAGATTTAAGATAAGGTTTTATATCAATTTTTACTTCAGCTTTCGTTTCCGTTTCAGTTGATACTGGCTCGCATATAAAGAATGAACAGAAAATTGCAACGAAGCCAAGACCTAAGCCAATGCAGCGGAATACTGACAATACATCCCATTGTGCTGTGTATAGTAAGTATTCACCAAGGAAACTGACTAAAAGTGCACCTAACCCAAACCCTGCTACAGAAACTCCTGTGATCAGCCCTTTGTTATTTGGAAACCATTTCATTCCAACAGTTAATGGAACTACATAGGCAACACCTAAACCAGCACCGCTTATTACACCTAAGCCAATAAGCAATATTATGAAATTTCCGCCGGAGAATGATGCCAGAGTATATCCAATAAGAAATAGCGTTGTACCAGCAATAGCCATCAATTTGGCCCCAAACCTTTTTAGCAGTGCCCCACTGGGAATCATAGTAAGGGTAAAAACTGACATTATTGCTCCAAAAATCAGCCCGCATTGGCCATTTGAAAGCCCATAGTTGCTTGTTAGAGATGGTACAAAAGTGCTCCAAGCGTATACACCGCCAAGAACAGTCTGTATAATAACACCAGCTATAAGTACAATCCATTTAGTCATAAGATTTTCTCCTGATAATATTTATTTTCATTTTCTTTTTAATATTCATAAATGGGGGATTAACTGAACGATAATGATCAGTGTGGGTATTTGTTTCTAATTCGGTAGAGAAGAAATAAAATCTAAAATTTTAGGCATTCTACATGTATAATTCTGATGACTTTTTGAACTTTCTTTTTCCCAAAAAGTTTCAGCATCAGGTTTGAATGCTTTTACTGTATCCATAAGACTTTTGCCAACTATACCATCTACAACATTATCGTTGACAGAGTGAACTACAAGAATTTTTGTGCTTGCAGGGATCTTTGGAATACTTTCTTTAGTTAAAAATAAACCGCCACCGGTTTTCAAATCATTAATGACTCTCTCTAATGGATAATTTTCCTTTGGCTCTTCGGTTTTAGCAATATAATCATGATCTATCCAGCTTTTAACCAGTGCTGCCATACTGGGAACAGTACTATCAAGTATTACTGCTTTAAAATGATTTCCTTCTGGTACTGACGCAGCAGTATGAGCTGCAATAGGTCCGCCAAGTGAATGACCCATTACTATTATCTGATTATTTGGAATTCCCTTCTGTTCATTAAGATATTTCGCACCGTCTAAAGCATTCTGATACAGCTTGCTTTCAGAAGGAGTTCCTTCATTTTTCCCATAGCCTTCATAGTCCACCATAAATACACCAATGCCCTGAGCTGCTAACTGTTTAGCTGTAGGCTGAGAGTGGGTTATGTTTTCAGCATTGCCATGACATAAAAGCACTGTAGGCTTGCCAGGCTGTGGAGGTATAAACCAGCAATTAATATCTATATTACCACTCTTCATTACTACTGGTTCACCCTGAATATTCATTGGTTCCAGATCTTTTCTTGGAACAAAAACACCCTTTATGGCATTATATGGAAAAACTTTAGGCATAATAAATTTTAAAAATACAACGTTCTTAGGTTCTTGCTCAACTCTTTTAACGAATGCATCAGCAAATTGAGGGGTTTGTGAATTATTTTGAAGACTGTTAAGCCCAAAGCTTGTTTGTTTGCTTTGTGCATTATTTACCTGTTTGGGGGGTACTGAATTATTTAATAACATACTATTAATATTCATTTGTTCTATTGCGCCTCTTTTGTCTCTCTTCACTCTTGTTTCTCTCTTGTCTTATTTTAAAATCTGCGCAGCTTTATAAGATGGTGAGCTCTCGAAAGGTATATTTTCTGCACAGACCTGCTTTATTTTTGCTAACAATTCAGGTTTATCATTAAGATATGCAGGATCTTTCTGTACTTGATTATATATTACATCAAGGCATTGACATCTTAGTGTGTCTGAATTGCTCTCTTCAAGCATTCTTGCTGCTGCTCTAGAATCTGTTAAGATAGTGTTTTCAAATGATTTTAAGAATTCTTGAGGTTCTAAAGGTACAACTTCATGTGCATAAAGCGACTTGATCATTTCCTGTCCTTTTTTTAAATTTATACCCAGACCATATAGCATCTTCATAGTTGCTATCATCGCTTCTCCCACAGAAAGATCACTTCTTGCTTTATTTACAACCTCATCGGTAATATCAAAATTAACCCTGATATTATGATTATTGGCGTGATCTTCATTTAATTTGACACAATCAATATCCATAAATTTATCATCAGGATGATAGTAAGATAAGTTTGAAACACCTGCCGGTGCATGTTTACCTATGACATATTCTTTGAGAAAATCAGAATTTCTTGTCATCTGAACTAAAGCGGGCTTTTCTTTAAGATGAGCTGGATCACTGAGCGGTTTAATATCATTCTTTAGTGAAAAATCAATAGCATTATATTTGAATATTGCTTTACCTACTAACCATGGAGGACATAATGATAATAATCCGCCCCAGAATTTTTCAATTGGTCTTAGCATTGTTTCATCACACCAGTCGAAACGGGCTTCTTTCATACCAGCAGAATCCATATCAGTGCCGTTTTCTACCGGAGCTCCCAGTGAAGAGTATATGGCTATACCGTTAGCAGCATCGTAGGTAAATTTACTTTGATCTTTCAGCTGGCCTTTTTCATCGAAAGCAACTTCTTTCGGGTTTACAGCCATGATATGAGCAACTAAACCGCCCATACTCAGGCCTACCAGAACAGCTTTCGGGGCTATTCCGTCCAGAATTGCTGCTGCTGCTTTTTTACAGATATTCTCTTTATTAGCTTTGTCCCAGTTGCCAAAATCTGTTTGTTGAAGCTGATCAGCTAATTTAAGCTCCACAGCTTTTACTCTGGTACTGAAGCTATCTTGAAGGTCCTTTTTACCTCTCTTCGTGATCCCTTCAATCTCAGTAATGACGTCAGGCAATAAGCGAACTATTTGCTCTGTGTCACATTTATTCTGACATAACCCCTGATTAATACCAAAATGGGCTCTGAGTTTTTCGGGGTTATCTTTAATCTTTTTAAGGTCATTTAATTTTTCTTTTGTTGTATCAATTCTTACCCTGTTAACATTTCTGGAAACATCCCGGCCGCAATCTTCCATCTTTTTTCCATTTGTTATATTTGGATAATATTGTACATCTAGGTTAGGAACTTTTGGTTGTAAAAAATCACGCAATGAAAACATCGAATCTTCTTTAACAATCGTTCCGTGCACCAGGACATACGGATTATCGTGAGCTGTTAATTGCTTATTTCCGCTAAAGCTTACGTTATTAATGTGGCTTATATTTTTTATACCGCTAAAACAACATTTGTCTTTGTCTAAAGACTTTAATGATGGTAACGTTTTAGAATGTTCTCTCTTAACCCCTTTATAAGCATTAAAAGCTAAACCTGTATCTATTTTCCCCTGTGTATATAGCATTATATACCTCTCCCTCTCAAAATCTAATAGTTAGTTGAGTTATGAATGTTGGTCTGTAACTAATCCCTCTCTAAATTTATTTAACAGTATTATGAATAAAACAGAAAATTGTTTTTTAAATAAATCTCTACAGCCATAATAGTATAAAATGCTGAATATAATTTGATGCTAGAATTTATTATTATTATTAAAAATCTTTACACTATTTTGATAATTAATTTTTAGAATGAATTTTTGATTATTCAGCTATCTAGTCTAGATTAAGATATTTTCAAATAGATTTAACCCGGATTATACAAATCAAGAATCAGCGAGGATGTTGTAAGGGCTATCCTGAATTTATACTTTTCCTTGAAAGTAATGATAGATTTTAGGGAATTAAGAGGGGGGTGTTTTTCGGTGCGCAGCACCG
>JBFMGH010000014.1:0-20042 GCA_040752795.1 Cyanobacteriota bacterium | reverse complement strand
TATACTTGTTTAATAAAAAAAGTAATAGATTAATTTTAGTTAATCAGGTGATTTTTTTAAATTTATAGCTATTTCAACAAAATCTTCAACACAGTTAAATTTATTATAAATAGATGAATATCTAACATAAGCAACTTCTTCGAGTTCTTTTAGATTATCAAGAATAAGTTTGCCTAAAATATTTGAACTTATTTCTCTTCTGCCAATATTAGCCAGTTCATTTTCAATAGATTCAACAAATTCTTCAATTTGTTGATAACTAATATCACATTTATGGCAGGCTTTTTTTACACTATTTAATAATTTTTCTCTGGAAAAATCTTCTCTTGAACCATCTCTTTTTATTACTAATACGGGCATTTTTTCTGCACGTTCATAAGTAGTAAACCTTTTTTGACAGCGTTCGCATTCCCTGCGACGTCTGATACTTGTTTTATCAGTTGTGGTTCTAGATTCTAAAACCTTACTGTTTTCATAACTACAAAATGGACACAGCATTTGTAAATTTTCTATTCTCTTAATTGGATAACTGTTAATTGAATTGAATAGTAATAAATAATTTTTATTATTTACCAAACTTCTTTGATGTATTTTATTTTAGTTAAAAGCTTACTTAATGTCTATAACAGTGACTCTTGTTAATTATTAAAAGAGATTAGAAATATTAAGAGAAGCAAAAAATACAATGGATCAGTTTTTTATCTTAACCCATTTATCTTAAAGGCCAGTAAAGGTTAGATCTGTTAATAAATTATTTATAAATGCTTTTTTTTAATAATTTTTCTTATTAATAAAACCTAATTAACATAGATATTAAAAATGTTTGGGCTTAAAGAGTTTATTAGGTATAATTTAATTCTTAAAAGATAATATATAATTACATGGATATTAATAACATTTTATAATATGAGCTCTCATTATTATGATTAAAATGATAAACGTAAATAAATATTATAAATCTCTTCATGTATTGAAAGATATTAACCTGGAGTTTGAAAAAGGCGGCATAACGGTTATTATTGGGCCTTCTGGCTCAGGGAAAAGCTCATTGTTATATGTTCTAAATCGTGTTGAAACAATTGATTCGGGCAATATTTATATTAATGATCAGGATATATATTCTCCAAAAGCTGATATAACTAAAATTAGATCTGAAGTAGGATTAGTATTTCAACACTATAGCTTATTTAGTCATTTAACTGTTCTTGAAAATATAATTTTAGCACCAATGTCTGTCCATAAATTATCTCGAGAAGAAGCGGAATCTAAAGCAGCTGAATTATTAGATAAAGTTGGTCTTAAAGATAAATGTTATAACTATCCTTCACAGTTATCAGGAGGCCAACAACAAAGAATTGCTATTATTAGAGCTCTTGCTATGGAGCCCAAAGCTTTATTGCTTGATGAACCTACTAATTCTCTTGATGTTAATATGCTTAAAGAAATTCTGAATATGATAAAAGAACTTTCCTGTCAAAAGGGAATGACTATGATTATTACTACCCATGAGCTGAACTTTGCTGGTGAAGTTGGTAATAGAATGATCTTTATGTTTGATGGCGCAATTATTGAAGATTCAACACCTAAAGAAGTTTTATACAATCCTCAAAATGAACTCACTAAGAATTTTCTTAATCAACGTTTAGATGGTAACTATTATTAGGTAATACTATGATTCCTGGCTTTTTTGATGTCCAAGTATTATTAGATCCTGAATATTTATCTCAGTTTCTTAAAGGACTTAAAATAACACTATTATTATGTGTTCTAGGTAATCTATTATCTTTTATTTTAGGTACAATAATAGGACTCTCTAAAACTTCATCAATCAAACCCTTAAAATACCTTGCTTCGGCATATATTGAGGTTTTTAGAAACACTCCACTGCTTGTGCAAGTCTATTTTTTCTATTTTGGCTTAGGAATCGAACCTTTTGCTGCTGGTTTGTGTGGGCTTTGTTCTTATACCAGTGCTTATATGGCTGAAGTTATTCGTGCCGGGGTTCAATCTGTTCCTGAAATAGAAATTAAAGCTGCAGATTCTCTTGGTTTAAGTACTACTGATAAAATTATAAAAATAATTCTACCTCAGGCGTTAAGAATTATTATCCCTCCAATGAGTAATCAGTTGATGAATTTAACTAAAAATACTTCAATTGTTTACTTCATTACTGTTACTGATATTACATACATATTTGAAACTCTTAGTGCACAGACATTTAAATTTCTTGAATTCTTTGTCATTGCTGCTTTGACATATATGATTATATGCTGGTTAATTGCTCTGGCATCCTGGTGGGCAGAAAGATATTTCTATGTTCCTGGAATAAGTAGTTTAGAAGTAGGATTAGAACACTAATGTTGACCTGGTCAATACTATTATTAGGAAAACCAGATTTTGAATTAATCATAGATGGGTTAAAAATGACCCTCATGATTTCTGTTCTAACGGCTATAGTCTCTTTGCCACTTGGAATTATTTTAGGTATTATGAGAACTTCTAAAATAAGAATTCTTCGCTGGCCTGCTACTCTTTATATTGAACTTATCAGAAGTTTACCGCTTGTATTGTATATGGTTATGATTTTTCTAACTATGTCTATTGGCGCTGAAAATAGAGGTGTTTTTACTCTGGCAAGCTTTACGGCTGCTTATATTGCAGAAATTGTTAGAGGGGGCCTTAACTCTGTTGATAAAAATCAAATTCGTGCTGCGTATAGTCTTGGCATGAAAACTCATCAGGTTTTATTAAAAATAGCTATTCCTCAAGCCTTAACAAGAATGATACCGGCACTTGTTAATCAGTTTAATGTTGTTATCAAAGATACTTCGCTTGTATCTATTGGGTTATTAGAATTAACAAAAGCTGGTAAAATCCTTTCAGAAAGAAAAGCAATGTTTTCAATGGAAATTATGCTTATTATTGCTGCAATATATTTTGTTGTATGTTATGGCTTATCAATATTTGGACATTATTTAGAAAATAAGTTTTCTGAAAGATATAAAAGAACTGTTTAATATAATATTATTTTTCAGCGGTTAATTTATTGAATGCCTCATAATCTTTATTTTGTAGATATTCAATAGATTTAATTATCAATTCGCTGAGCTCTTCTTTGCTTAAACTGCGTATCCATTCAGGTGGATTGATTTCTTTATTTTCTGGAAATGTTTCTTCTATTAATTTTTTTTCTTTTCCCAATAACTGAATGCAAAAAGTATTTAATTGAAACTGTTTTCTTAATGATTTACTGGATATAAACTTTGTTATATTACCTTTTAACACTTGAACCGTTTCATTAAATGTTTCAGTATATTTTTTATCAAGTTTGTAGTCTGTTAAAATTTCACCCAGTGTACTGGATTGATCGGCTTCATTTAAATATTGTGTTGCTATTTGATGTTTTAACAATGCCAGAATTCTAACAGCTTTACATGTAATACAGGCATTTTTGAACTTAGTGCTATTAATAAAAACAGTGGTGGCTTTTAGTTTTGATAATATCATGTGTTTTAGTTGTTTAACGTTGCTTATATTGCCCATATCATCAAAATCAGAAGAGGTTTCATTTAACTCATTAAATGTTTCCATTAGTGTCTGATAAATTAAACCCTGTAAATTGTCTATATTTTTTATATGATTAATAAATTCCTGACTCATGCTTTCTCTCTTTCAAGATAGGTTAAAAACTCTGATGGTGCCAGAATGCTTGTAATATGATTCTGGCTCAAATATTTTTGCGCAACATGTTGAATGTCATCTTTAGTAGTTTTTTTAATTAGTTCTGGCACAAGTTCATCATAACTTGCACCTGCGCCAAGTATATGGTAAATACCAAGATAAAAGCACTGTTGAGCATTTGTTTCGTGATAAACAGCTCTTTTACCTAATATGTTCTTTTTGGCAGATTCAAGTTCATCATCTGTAACGGGTTCTTTTATTAGCTTATCTATTTCTTCATCAAAACCATTAATTGCTGTTTCAATATTTTTGGGCTCAGTTCCAATATATACTGTAAAATTACTAACATATTTTAGCATTTCTAATGAACTTCTGACTGAATATGCAAGCCCTTTTTTATCTCTGAGTTCTATAAATAAACGACTACTTAAGCCTGCTGCGCCTAATATGTTATTTAAAACCAGTAATGAAATAAAATCTTTAGATTGAACTGGTGGGCCATACCATCCCCTGATTATTTGGGCCTGAGAAGCATCTTCTTTTGTTGTCGTTATAACTTTATTTTTTTGAATTACTGGTGAGGAAAGAACTCTTTCTTCAATATTTGCTGAAGGTATATTTGAGAACTTTTCTTCAATTTTGTTAATTAAGTCTTTTTGTTTATGTGGGCCTACACAAATTATACTTATATTACCTGCATTAAAAGTGTCAGAAAACTGTTTTGTTACGTCATCTATATATATATCAGAAATAGTTTCAAGAATTTTTGATGAAACGATTCCATATGGGTGATCAGGATACATTTCTCTTATTAATTTATCTGTAGCTTTCGCTCTTGGAGAATCAAGTTCTAAAGTTAATTCTCCTGATAGTTGTTTTATTTCTTTTTCAAACTGACTGAATGTCGGGTTTTGAATTATATCAGATATTAAGTCTACAGCAATATCTATATCATCATTTAAAAAATGTGCCCTTGCTTTTGAATAATCCTGTTTGACATCGATGTCTAAATCTATTGCATTAGCATCAGATTCAAGGGCTATTTCTTCTGCAGTTCTATTTTTCGTTCCTTTTAACAATAGCCTAGTAGTTATATCTGAAACGCCAGATTTTTTTTCTGTTCTATTTCCCCCATTAATATATAAGCTAAGAGCAGTTCTTGGTGTATTAGGATTACATTTATTTATTAATTCAATACCATTGGATAATGTAGTGCTTTCAAAGCTTTGCATTAGAATGTCCTTTCATGGTTATTTTTGTGGAGTCATTGTTGTTATACAGGCATTGTCAATATTCATATATTTAGCTACTGTTCTGGAAATATTTTCTATTGTTACCTTCTTTAATTCTTCAAGATAATGAGTGTAAGTTTCTATATCATTAGTTAAAATCATTGAATAACCAATTGATTCAGCTAGCCCAGATGCTGTTTCAGCTGCTTCAGCAAAACGTGATTCGAGTTTCTTTTTGGCTTTTTTAAGCTCATCCTCTGTAACCGGATTTTCTTTAAGGTTTTTGAGCTCATTTATAATCTGTTCTATAGCAGTTTCTTTTTCTTCAGGTGTAAAGTTAAATTGTATAAGAATATTATTGCCATCTCTAAATTGATATTGAGTGCAATAAATCATTGTGAACAATGGAACTTCAGGCTTTTCTATTAAATTATTCTGAAGACGTGAACTTCTGCCTTCTCCTAAAACAATAGATACAACTTCTATAGCAATAGTTTCAGAAAGGTCACAAGGTTTAGGGCCATGAAATCCGATGATTCCGAAGCCACTTTTAATTTCTCCATAAATTGTTGTTTCTTTAATTTTTTTAGGGGGTGGTTCAGTTTCATAAACACTTTCCGGACTCTGATTCGTTTCTTGAAACTGAAAATAATTTTTAACCAGTTCCAAAACTTCTTTATGATCTTTGTCACTGACTATTACAGTGATCATATTTTCAGGAACATACCATTTTTTATAATAATCAAGTATTTCATCCCTGGATATTGATGCAATAATTTCTTTTGTTCCTATGGTGTCTCTTTTATATGGATGTTGCTGGTACATCATGCTGTTGAGAGTATTGTATGTTTTAGTCCAGGGTTGATCTTCTCTCATTGAAATTTCTTCTATTACCACGCTTCTTTCACGTTTTTCTTTAACCTCAGAATCATTTAGATCATAAGTAGGGCCTATTTCTTCATCAGGGATAATAGAATTAAGAATCATATCTGAATGAAGGTCTATAGCAAGGTTAAAATTTTCGTAGTTTTCACCCTGTGGAATAGTTACATAGTAGAAAGTATAGTCTTTCCAGGTTGCAGCGTTAATAATTCCACCACGTGATTCAAGTGTTTTGTCAAATTCTCCAGGCTTAAAACGTTCGGTGCCTTTAAACATAAGATGCTCAAGAAAGTGTGAAACGCCATTGTTGTTATCATTTTCATTGATTGAACCTGTTTTGACCCAGGTACTTACATTAGTTATTTCACCCGGCTTTTTAATTGTAATCACTGTATGATCATTATCAAGGTGGTAGATATGTGCTTCATCTTGCAAAAAAGGTAATTTGTAAGTTTTCTCAGTTGCCATGATACCCTGCTTTCTTATTCCCTGTTATAGATTAGTTTAAATTTTGTTAATATCAAATATTTTCGTAATAATTTTCGTAGAGGTTTGTTTGAAACTAGAATATTATTTTAGATTAAATTAATTTAAATACCAAACTGCTTCAAAAAGAAATTTTGATTTATTGATGTGTTATTTTTCAAAAAATTTCAATGAATAGTATTTACGATTCTGGAATTATTACTATTCCATTACTAACATTATTTCCACCACTTATTGTAGGGGAATTAACAATGTAATCTCCTATGCACATTTGCGTTGAGCTACCTCCGTCGAGGTTCATAGCATTTACAGCCCCAAGCTCTATCATTAAAGCTGCTAGCTCATAGAATGTTACACCTATGGAAATATCTTTTTGTCTTCCATCAACAGTAACTAAAAGCAAATGATCATCTTTTGTTACACCGACAGCTGTTCTAGGAGCACGGACATTTTCAAGAGAGAACTGTTGAGCTTCTCTGTCTACATATATGTTACTATCTTTAACAAGAAATGGCCCACCACCTATGGCATGTTTAACATCTGACCAGTCTGGATCTGTTGTAACAATAAGTTTTAGCTTGTCACCTACCCGTAGTGTACTAAAAAGACCTTGATCGGGCCCAACTATAACATAACCATTTCTTGGTATAGCCATTTGCCCAGCGCTAATGGATTTAATTTTTCCGTTAACTAATAAAACCTGTTTATTACCAGATTCAGTTTCAGGTGTTTTCCATCCCCATCTGTATGAATATAACAGGTACTGGCTGGCATTTAATCTGGGCTGGTTGACATTATCTAGTGTTAAAACGTTATTATCTTCCGTGACGATTTGACCGGTTAGGTGTATTCTTTCGATTCTGTATGAATCGTCATTGGTAATGCCAAGGGTAACTCTATCAAATATAGGACCTGTAATTAGTTCTTCTTCTATTATCATGGTGCCTAATGGCAAGCCTGTTGGAGGTTTAAAGAACCCAGCATTAATTCCGGCTATAGCGTTATTTTCTTTTACTATAGTTCGAATCGTTTTTTTCCCAAATATTCTATCGTTGGCAAGTGCAGGTATAACTTTTAATTGAGGGTTGTTTGGTGCTATATCTATTACATTTACCAGTAGTGGGCCATTTTTAGTAGTTCTTTGAATTCTTATATGTGTTACACCCGGAAATATTTGCTTATAGTTAATATCATTATTGGGGTTGCTTCTATTAGTTACAACGTATTGGGGTAAGGTATTTCTAAAGTTTGATATAGATCTTGAAACCTGAATAGGTCGTTTCTTAGGAGGCAATGGCTTTATATCGGTTGATTCTTGTTCAACTTTGCTTATTTTATCTTCAAATTTAGGTATTACTATTATTAATCCTCTTGCATCCTGTGATTTAAAAATTTCTGCATTGCTTGATAGACAATTATGAGTGATAGTTACATCAAGTTTATCACTGTATTGCTTCCATTTTATATCATCATTTAAGATTATATCTAAATTCTTAATCAGGTCTGTTGAGAGATATGTTTCATCAAGAGATATTGTTATTTCTTTAGGAATAGATGTATTGAGATCATATTTTTTTGGAACTTTTGAAAGCTCTAGAAAAATTTGTTTTTTATCGTTAAGATCATTTATTTTTATATTGTTCAAGTCTATACCAAATGCAAAAACTTTTGCATTCAGCAGAATACAAAGAATAACACTTAAGAAAACTATGCATATGTTTTTAGGAGAAATATCTCTTGCCATAAAATTATTATAATATAAATGTAATTTAAACAATTTAAATAATCTTCAATTTTCTAGTATAAAGAATTATACACTATTTCTTAAAAAAGTACTAAAACCTATATAAATAGCAAAAGGTTTCAGATTTAAAGATGTAATTGTTTAAGTTAAAAACCTCTTCACTGGAATACTAATTTCCTCTTTGTTTGCTAAAAACTTGAATTCAAGTACTTTAATATAATTAATATGACTTTAACCTGTAAAAAAAGTTCAATTATTTTTTATGATTTTAAAATATAAACATTTACGAATAGTTTATTGAAGTTTATACTGATCCTTGAAAGTAATTTATAGATTCCAGAGTATAGGTTTTTACCTGCGCAGGCAAAAACACCCTAGAATAATTTAAAGCCATATATCGTTTACTTCCGTGAATTGGTATATTTATTTTTACTTAGTAACAGAAATCTTTTTAATGAAGGTTTTTCAGGTATAAAATATCACACCAGGCTACAAAATTATAGCTTGCCAATACTTTTTGTATTTAATATACTTTATAATTCAGTGGTTTATACTATTTTGTGTTTAATTAAGCATGATTAAAATAATAATTAGATTATTGCAATGCGTGTAGCTCAGCTTAAAACTCTTGAATAAAACTTGATAGTGGTAAATAAGCATTATTAACTGGAGAAAATAGTCATGAGAATTGGTTTTATTGATGCCAGGCTAGGATCAACGGACGGTGTTTCTTTAGAAGCAGCTAAATGGGTCACTGTTTTAGAACGAATGGGACACGATATTTATTATATAGTTGGTGAATATAGTAACCCTCCTGAAAATACTACCATTATACCCGAAATGGGCTTTTTTACTGATGAAAACACCTGGATTCAGTATCATGCGTTCAGCCCTACTCAAGAAAAAAATGAACTTTATGATAGAATTAACAACCTGAGCAATCTAATAGAAGAAAAAATAACTGATGCAATTGAAAAATTTTCTATAGATTTAATAATTCTAGAAAACTGTATTACTATACCAATGCAAATACCTTTAGGGCTGGCAATTAAAAATCTTCTACATAAAAATCCTATACCTGCTATAGCTCATCACCATGATTTTTATTGGGAAAGAGAAAGGTTTTTAAATAACAACGTTCAGGATATTCTAGATATAGCATTCCCTGTGCAGGAGAGTTGTATCAGCCATACCTGCATCAATAGTATTCAGAAACGGGCTTTAAAAGATAAATTTAATATTGATGCTATTGTTGTACCTAACGTCTTTGATTTTAACTCTAATGTAAACAGGGTTGATGATTTTAATAAAGACTTTAGAGAGATTATTGGTTTATCTAAAAACAATATAATATTCCTGCAACCTTCCAGAATTGTGCCAAGGAAAACCATTGAATATTCTATTGAACTTGTCAGACAACTTCATGATGACAATATTCATTTTGTGCTTGCAGGTTATTCAGGTGATGAGGGAGAGGAATATTTAAGAAAGCTAGAAAAACTAATTCTTGAAGCCAGAATCTCTGCTCATTTTATTCACGAACATATATTTTCTGAAAGAAAAACATGCCCTAATAAAATTTATACTTTATGGGATAGCTATGTTCATTGTGATCTTGTTACTTTTCCCAGTGATTTTGAAGGGTTTGGTAACCATGTTGTAGAGGCTTTTTACTTTAAAAAACCGTTATTTACAAATAATTATTCTGTTTATAGTGCTGATATAGCTCCTACAGGAGTTGATACAATTTTAATGAACCAGGTAGTAACTTCTGAAGTTGTTGAAAAGACCAGAATAATTATGAATGACGTTAAGTATAGGCAGGAAATGGTTGATAAAAACTTTGAGATAGGTCAGAAGTATTTTTCTTTTGAGACCCTTCAATCATTACTGGAATCTGTTTTACATAAACACCCGCTAATACTTACAGTTAAGGATTAGCACTAATTAATTGATAAACAATTTGTTTACTATATTACCTTTATATAGACCTCTGCATAACTAATGTTTTATAAAATATCAGGGAACAGTGGTTAATGAGGGGAGGGTTTAAAAGGCCTGCACAGCGGGCCTTTTAAACTTGACACTATTTCTCTGCTATCTTAGTTATTTTGAGAATTTATCCAGTTAAGCATATGTCTTTTATAAGACCTGATAACTTTGAAAATTCTTAATAAAACTCTCTAAAATTAGAAATAATAATTAACTGATACATTAACAATCTGCAAATACCCTACAAAATGTTGACCATGGTGGTTTACAAATCTTTAAATTAGAAGTCGTATTACGCCAATAATAATTGTTTTTATATTTTTATAGTTTTTTAAAAGCCTTATCACAAGGCTTTAAGCCCGATTCGTAATTTTTTTATTCAAATTTTTCGTAAACTTTTATTTCAAATATCAACAAAACAGGCAATCCTCACTTAAAAATTTTTTTTATTTATGTAGAGACACCCAATGTTAGTATTCTTTTAAAGGAGCATTTATTTTGTAACTATATGGATAAATTGAATATTTCTATACTGTTTTTTAACAGTTAGTTGTGTGTTTAGTAGGTACCCAGTATAGAGCTCAAAGAATGGAGAAGTTTATGAACGAATTAGAAATGTCAATCGCTTTAGGAATTGTTTCTGATCCAGATAGTAATAAATTGAATTTAGAACAGAGAGAAGTAATTGAGGATGTTCGACGCATCATTAGAATATTTAATATGGTTAATGACCAGAAAAATAAAGTTGGCAATTTAATGGTTGAACGTTGGGCTGACTTAATACCATGCTACAGCTTTAACTAAAAAGTTTTAGAACCTACTAAAGTTTTACAAGAAGTACCTCAGTGAAGGTACTTTTTTTTGACTTGTTAACAATAAAGAATAATACTATCCCACATAAATAATGGATCTATACCTTACTTTCAAGGATAAGGATAAATATTATACCAGAATGCTATTAATATAGAGACCTCTGCATAACTAATGTTTTATAAAATTTCAGGGAATAGTGGTTAACGAGGGGAGGGTTTAAAAGGCCCGCTACGCGGGCCTTTTAAACCCGAAACTATTTCTCTGCTACCTTAGCTTTTTTGAGAATATATTCACTTATGCACAAGTCTTATATATTACTATACAGGAACTACAATTGGTTCAGTGAAAAGTTATACATAGAAAAATTAGTTGCCGCGACGGGTTTGGCACGGCGCAGCAACCACTATGATTATTTGATAGCTAGTAAATAGGGATATGTGCCGAAAGCTAACCGTGTTTTTCTCTTAAAATTTCCGAGCATAATATTAGTTGTCAGTCGCAGGAGTATTTTAAACAGTTAGATAAGCTTTATCTGTTGCAAAATCCTACAAGCCAATCATAAAAGAACCAAATAGCTTTGAGCTACCCTGATCAAAAATAGAAGACTGTGGCATGTTCCAATTGTTGAAAATACTATTCAAAAAATCACCACAAGAAGAGTTACTAGTTTGGTTGTTTTCTTTGCCTTCTGAAAGTTTTGACAATAATGTTTGCATATCATTGTCTTTATTGCCAGTCTTTTCGACACCCATCTGATCCATTAACCTGCTGATAGCCTGCTTTTGCTGCGGGTTAACACCATTGGATTTGCCGTCTTTTAAAGCCTGCATAAGTTTTTGCATATCAGCATCTTTGTTTCCTGAGGGTTTGATTCCAAAGGCTTTCATTGCTCCTAAAATAGCAATATCTTTGCCTTTGTCAGAGTTTGAGTTAGTACCAGAGTTTATGCCGCTTAAACCGGACATAAAACTACCTGTAAAAATTCCACTTAAGCCATTTACCATAGTCATCCTCCCAAAAAGCTTATGTATATCTTTAAAAACAATTTTTTCGGGTCAGGATTGATATCTATAATTTGTCATATTAAATGACCAGAATTGGTTATTTTAAAAGAAATATTAAAAGCATAATTAATGATTTATGCTATTCCACATAAATAATGAATCAATTCTGATAGAATGAAATAAGGTGTTTCTGCCTACAAAGCGGAAAAAACACCTGGCCCCTATGCGCTGGAAGCTATAAATTACTTTCAAGGATCAGTATATCAGCCACAAAACTATTATGATATTTGTATAACTCTGGTTTAACTCGAATTATTCACAAATTAGGAATCAGCGAGGAGGTAGCAGGGCGTAAATCCAGTATTTTTTAAATATGTCATTAGAAGCAGGTTTTACCTAAATATAACAAATTCACGAAGTAATCGGGTTAATAAAAAAAACTCTAATTCAATACTGGCTTTTATTAATTAAAATTAAAAAAACTGTTAAAACGCTTGATAGATTTAAAAACCAGGCTAATAATAATGTAAAGATCTAAAATATAATGATATATCTTAAGATGCTTTTGTATATCTGGCCTGTGATGGGAGCTAAAATACGATTGAGTTAATTAGTCACTAAAATTTGTTAATACTTTTAAGATAGAATAATAAAAAATTTATTAAAATAAAAAAATTACTACAAAATTACAGGGTGATTTTTATGGATGAAAATAACAACAACAATGAGTTTTCGGAATTTAAACCTTATCAGGAACAACAAATACCTGATGAGCAGGGCCAGGTAGAACAATCTCAAGAAATCCCTCCGGAAGAATTTCATAAGCCTGAAGAGCAAGAAGTTCAAGAAGTACAGGCCCAAGAAACTCCTCAAGAGGAAGCTTGTCAGCATGATGAATCACAGCCACAGCAACAATACCAGCCACCTCCAGAAAATACTTATAGTTATAATTCAAGCTCAGTCTCTGGTGATATGGAAGCTGAGATAAAAACCCTTTGTGCTGTCTGTCATATATGTACAGCTATAGCTCCATGGATTATTATCACAGGCTTTGTTCCTCTGATTATGTACTTTTTAAGACCTGATGATGATGGCAAAGCTTTACGTTTTCATGCAAAACAATCGTTTATTTATTTCTTGGCATATTTTATTTTATTTATCATTTTATTTATTATTGGCTTCGTATTTTCATTTGTTACACTGGGTTGTGGCACAATAATATTTGTACCTCTTATGCTGCTATATCAAGTTGCAGGAATGATTGTTCCTATAATTGCTACTGTAAAAATATTCCAGGGCGAAAATTATCGAATTCCATATTGTGCTGATTGGGCTGAAAACTTCGGCAAATAATTAGAAGGATCCTTGAATGACTGATGATCTGGATAAAAATGGTTTTAAAGAACTAGAAAACCACTCTTCTTCAATTGAAGAAGAAGGCATTGATAAATATAAACCTGATCCGGAAAAATTTATACGTGAACAACAGGCCTTAAGAGAATCTTTAAAACCTAAAGATTATTCTGAATTGCTTCATAAAGACCCTGCTATTACTGAAGAAGTTCTTGAAGAAAAAAAACAAACAGATAACTCTTTATCTATTCATTCTGAAGATTATGAAAAACTTAAAGCTCCTTCTGTTTCTATTGAAAATCAGCAAAAAACAGACTCTTTAAGAAGTAAACTTAAAGATAAGCAAATAGAATTGTCTGAAAATAATTCACCATACCAGGAAACTGTTTCATATGATGAATTGTTAGATGATGAAGATGATTTTGATAATGTTGACAATGATGAATTAAAACATAAAGAAAAAACTGAAATTAAACACCCTGAACCTGTAAAAAGACAAATACCTCCAGAGGAACTTACTTCTGATAAAATTGAATATGGTAAAAAGTTTGAACTAAAAGATGAAGATACTAAAATGTTTTGTGGCCTCTGCCATTTATGTAATGTCCTGGTTGTTACTGCAGCCTGGGTACCTTTTTTAATATATTTAACTAAATCTGATAACGATAAAATAAAGTTTCATGCCGTCCAATCATCAATATATGGCCTGGCTGCAATTATTATTTCTATTCTTGCAACAACTATTTCGACAATATTAATAAATTTTTTATGTCTTGGATGTTTGTTGTTACCACTGGCAACTGGTTTAAGCCTTGCTTTCTGGGGATATGCTGTTTTCATTTCAATGCAAACTTTTGGTGGTAAAGATTATCGAATACCTGTTGTGGGTGATGTATCTTATACTTTAATAAAATTTTTAAGTGAATAGGCGGTTTAATGTATTATGCCTTTAAAATAGGTCTATATAATCTGGAATCTATAGATTAATTTCAAGGATCAGTATATGAAGAGTTCTCATATATCATAACTTATTGAAATATATCAATCCACAAAAGAAAACTATATATGGACTAAATTTACTACCCTGACCTCAATTTTCTGGCATCTATCATTACTTTCAAGGAATAGTATAGCTTGCAACATTGCTGCAAGCTATTTAAGAAAATTCTATAATATCTTCAATTTTCAGCCAAAATAGCAAATACTTTTTTGTTGCTAACCGTGTTAACAGGGTTATTTTAAAGGTGCTTTAACAAGTTTTACATCGTCGATCCAGACGGTGCCTGTGCCATTAATAACAAGATTTAATTCTACATCATTCGGGTTTTCGCCTTTTTTCAAAAAGAATGGTGTTTCTTCTTGAATCCAGCCTTTGGTATTACCTTTAACAGGTGAAGCTAAATCTCTTGAAAAGAATCTGCCTTTGCCATCAAAACCACACCACATTTCTAAATAGGCCTGACCCTTAAAGTTTTCTGTTTTAATTTTAGCCTTATAGATTAATTTGGCATCTTCTATGTCAATATCACCAGTTTTAAACAGATTGATAACAAGAGGTTCTGTGGCCTTAATTTTTAACGATGCTTTACCATCAGAAGATACTTGTTCATCAATTTGAATTTGTTTAATTTTAGAAATAATTTCATTAAGGCTGTTAACCGGGTAGCTTTTTAGTTCAAACAACTCTTTTGTCTTTTCAGCTGCAAAAGAAGCTCCAGGAAATAATAATGCCAGTAAGCTTAAACCAATAAGAGTTTTTTTCATAACTTACCTCCTATTTTGCTATAAAATATTAAGGGCAATAATTTTATTAATATAAGAATAGCACAATTTTAAAAGAAATATAGCTCTTTTTTGGTAAATAATACAAATAATTTACGATATTTTCTTATTTACGAAATTATATAAAAGAAAATAATACTAATGAATTCCCGTAATGTTATATACCCTCTAGCTTATAATAATAATGCATTTTACCAATTCATAAAAGATAACTATATTTGGATTAAGAACCTCAATTCTTGTATCTATAAATTACTTTCAAGAATCAGTATAAGATTTTTAACAAAAAAATCCTGGCTTTTGGCCAGGACTAAAATTTGGAAGATCTGAAACTTGGTCAAGAAAGGTTCTAATTGGTGCGATATGCAGCAATGTGCTGTGGGTTAACTGATAACCAGGTGAATGAACTGCCAGCTTCAACCTTAGGTATGTTGGTAATAAATGTACCACCGTATCTGCCTCTGGTGAAAGAAACTGTACCCTGATCAGCTAACTTTTGAAGAGCCTTTCTAATTGTGTTGGAACTTACATTTAATTGCTCTGATAATTTACCCATTGCTGGTAATTTATCGCCGACTTTATAATTATCTTTAATTAATGACTTTAAGTGACGCTCAACTTTTTCGTAGTTATACATAGAAGCTTCTACAGCTGATGCGAAAATTGAAGATTCTTGTTTTGGGAAGAACTGAGCAGCAGATGGCATTCTCATAATGAATGTACCATAACGACCTCTTTTGGACTGGATTATACCTTGCTCTGCTAAGCGCTTCATTGCATCATGAACTGTTTTTATGGAAACTTTTAATTTTTCTGATAATTCGAAGTGAGCTGGTAACTTTTGATTAACTGTGAATTCAGTTTTAATTAACTCTTTAAGATCTCTTTCTACTTGATCTACTAATGTGTCTGTGTCAACTTCTTCTTTATCTATAGCTTTATCTTCGTGGGTGATAATAGGAACTTCTCTTAAGATCCAGTTAGCTTTATTGCCACGTGAACCTTTACTGTCTATAACGCCGATAGAAGCTAAGAATTCTAATGCTAATCTTGTTGTGTTTGGTGCACTGCCGATTAATTTAGCTAATTCTCTTGAAGATGGTAACGCTTCTCCAGCTTTTGTGCCACTGTCTAAGATATACTTTTTAATTGCAACTATAGCGATTTCGCGTTTAGAAGTTTGCTTTCTCATATCATTATCAGAAGCATTTCTGTTGCGAATCATTGTGCCTATACGTTGCTTGGACTCTACATACCCTTGATCTTCAATGTATCTTATTGCATTTTGAACTGTGCCCATGCTGACGCCTAAGTGGTCAGATAATTCTTTTTTGGTAGGAAGTAAATTGCCTGCTTCTACCTGGCCGTTAGCTAATGCTGTTTCGATGTAATTAGACAAATATTCTGCCACTAAATTGTCTTTAGTGCCATTAGCATTTTTAAAATCTGGACCCTGTGGGAACTCGTTAATTGAAAGTCTTTCTAATTCTTTTTTTGCAACAACTTTCTTTGATTCTAACTCGTCTAAATGAGATTCGTTAAGTTTTGCGTTTTGTGCTTTAACTTGATTTCCAAATATGACCATTTTAGATCCTCCAAAAACCTAATGTGTCATATTTGCGCCTCCTTTACGTTGTTGCTACAAAATCTTTTATTTCTTGTTTATATTAAAACAGAAAATTTTAAAAAGTTGCTAGTATTAAAAAAATAATTATTCAACAAAATTTTATTAATAATTTAACTATAATGGCCAAAATTATTGATAATAAAGACTTTTGGGTTATGCAACAAATCAATGATTATTTTTTAAATTTTAAGAAATATTACAGTTTTTGTTAAAGTCACTCTGCTTACAGCCTGTTTCAGGCTTGTGTTGGCCGTGGGTTCTGCCAGACAAGTCCTTTGGCCATTAAATTATATTTATTGTTCTGCTTTAATATTTTAGTTATTTTTAATAAACAATTATGTGAATTATTTAAATAACAATCAATATGGCCAATAATTCTAGCAATAAATTTTTTATGCCAATCTACGCAAGTAAACGATATATGGGATTAAATTTATTCTAGGGTATTTTTACCTGTCCAGCAGGCAAAAACACCAGGCCTTTATAAACTGAAATCTATAAATTACTTTCAAGGATCAGTATAAAATGCATATTTGGCCAATAAATTTGCCAGAAGTTAGAGTTTGTTTATGAAACGGAAAAAAACAATTATTTTAATTTCAAATAAATTTTGAAAATTAATAATTGTTCAATAATATTTACTACAATATGACATGTAATACATGTATATATTTGAAATTATAGTTTTAAATAAATCAACAATCTGTAGGTCTTATTTTTAATAATAACTACTTATACCAATCCACGCAAGTAAACGATATATGGCTTTAAATTATTATAGGGTGTTTTTGCCTACGCAGCAGACAAAAACACCCTGCCTCTATAATCTGGAATCTATAGATTACTTTCAAGGATAAGTATAACTATGAAAAGCCAGCACAAAAGACCCTTTTAGCCCCTATGCTATTTCTCTGTAGGATTTTTTAACCCGGTTAATTCCGTGATAGTTCTCAAAAAAAACATACCCTACAACCTCCTCGCTGATTCCTGATTTAAGAATAATCTGAGTTAAAGAACAAAATAAAAAAATGCGACTCTTTGGTCGCATCAGTCAAGAAAGGAATGGTTAGACTATTAACAAAAATATTATTCCTTATTTTGTTGAGTAGGGCAAATGTTTAATAAAACTTTATGTATACTAGTCAAATATTGACTAATTTATAATGAGAATCATTCCTGATAAAAACCAGAAATCCTTTGTGGTAAAGCTTCCCAGCCTCTTAAATTATTTTGTGTTTTTGAAAAGTTCAAACTTTACATTCAGAAATTTTGTTAACAAAATAAAAAACAATCCGGAAAATAGAAAAAATTGTCAGTTTTTTTTATTATACTAATCCACGGAAGTAAACGATATATGGATTTAAATTATTCTAGTCTGTTGCAACAGGCAAAAATACCTAGTCTCTATGATCAGGAATCTATAAATTACTTTCAAAGAAACGTATAAATATACATTAGGGTTAATGTTTTTTGTTGAGGTAATAGTGTGAAGATTGGTTTAATAAGGTGTTTACAAACTGAAGATATGTGTCCGGCGTCGACCTGTATTAAAGTTATTAAAGAGAAAAAAAGGGCTTTTAGTAATATAGAAGGAAATATTGAAATCTTTGCTATAAATACTTGTGGAGGGTGTCCGGGTAAAAAAGTTGCTACACGATCAGCCGAAATGATTAAAAGAGGAGTCGATACAATTGCTTTTGCTTCATGTATGAAAAATGGTACTCCAATAGAGTTTCCCTGCCCTCATTTTGAAAGTATTATTAATGCTATTAAACATAAATACCCTGATTTAAATATTATAGATTGGACTCATTAGCCTTTTTAATATAGTTATTAATATCAAATTTAGATTTACAGCCGTTGTAACTCATATATCTAATTTTGCCAAATATTGGCCTATCTTTCCATGCTCTATCATGAATACCTGCAATGCTCCACATTATGCCAGTGTAGCCATTGGGGTCTCTGCCGTCAAGTTCATATTTATCATTAAGATAAATAGCATATTCTATAGCTTGCTCCGGGCTTTCAGTCCATTCAAGAATTTTTTTTGCCCAGTACATTCTCATGTATCCGTGCATTTTACCAAGTTTGATCATTTCAATTTGTGCAGCATTCCAGAGTCTATCATGAGTCCGGGCATTTTCAAGCTGTTCTAATGAATATAAATATACTCTTATATCTTTGCGGTGCTCATTTAAAGTGGTTTTAGACCAGTTAGCAATTGTGTTTAAATTGTCATAATCTTTATTGTAATAGCAATAATTGTCTGAAAGTTCTTTTCTGATGATTAGTTCTTCAAGGTAACTTTCTTTTGATTCTGCCATGTCATTGACATTGTTAACTTCTATGGCGATTCGTTGTGCTGAAATATGACCAAAGTGAAGATATGGTGACATATTTGAAAGTGCATCATTGTTTGGGTCATTACGCTTTGTTGCATAAAATTGAAGTTTTGAGGAAATAAAAGAATCAAGAGTTTTTTTGGCTGCTATTTCTCCGGCAGATAACCAGCTGATTTCTTTAACATTTCTGTTAATTTTTAAGCTATCATAAATACTTTGCCAATCAATATGTAGTTTTTCAGATTCTAAAATAAACGGATGATTTAATAATTCAGCAAAATTGTCTAAAAATTCAACCAGATTCTTTTTTATTTTTGGTCTGATTGTATATGCAGCATATTCTTGCTTTGGTGAAGTTTGCCAGCATGGCACAATATTATGAGCATCAACTTCATAAACTGGTATTTTTAAATTTTTTATAATGGCATTTTTCCATTGCTGTTTTATTTTTAGTGGGTCAAAATCTGTTATCAGGCAGCCAGCATTATTTTTTTCGATAAATGCAGGGAGTTCTTTTTCTGGAGGACCTGTTAAAAGTTTAAAATGTATATTTTTCTTTTCAAGTGTTTTTTCAACTTCTTTAAGGCCTTCAATCATAAAATGATATTGTCTAAAAGTAGCATCTAAAAACTCTGGCACCAGGCAAAAAATAACTATAAGAGGTTGTTTGTATTCAATAGCAAGTTTTTGAGCATAAAGCAATGCCCAGTTATCATTAACACGCTGATCCCTGCTCATCCAGTAGATAATAGCTCCTGAAAAATAATGTATTTTATTCAGTTTTCTGGTGCGTTTATTATTAATTCTAATTTTATCTATCATAATCAAATTGTATATCAAATCGATCTGTTAATACCTGCTAAATTTGGCTTTGTTTGCCTGACTAATTATTTAATTAATACAAAACCTCTTTAAAATTCATTTCTATAAAATATACTATTACTTAAAAGTAATGATAGACTCCAGAGAATTCTTTAATACAGGTTTTACGCAACTGAGCAATAATCATTAATATTATTGAATTTTTTAGCTCTAAACGTATGTAAATAATCCTGGTGAGCTGATTCTAGGCTTTGATTAGGATAATGTTCTTTTAAATAT
>JBFMGH010000013.1:0-6753 GCA_040752795.1 Cyanobacteriota bacterium | reverse complement strand
TTTATATTTAAAAGAACATTATCCTAATCAAAGCCTAGAATCAGCTCACCAGGATTATTTACATACGTTTAGAGCTAAAAAATTCAATAATATTAATGATTATTGCTCAGTTGCGTAAAACCTGTTTCTAAAAAATTTAACAACCAGGTTAAAAAACTCTTTAAAGCTTTATTTTAGCTTAATAGTTATTTATAAAGGCCTCTGTATTAATGATGTTTTATTAAATATCAGGGAATAGTGGCTAATGAAGGGGACCTTCGTTTTTTGAGAATATATACACTTATGCAAAAGTCTTTTATAAGGGGTAAATACCCGGCAATATAGATACTAATCGCTTAAATATTAGAATTAATTAATCAGGTTATTTTATTAATATATTTTGGCGGAATATGTTCAACCAGATATGTATTTAAATTGCCTTTTACAAAATTTATTCCATCCTTATACGCTTTAAGTGCGTCAATTTCAACATACACAATATGAGAATTTCTATGAACCAAAACCTGAATAAGTCTTTTATCCGGATAGAGTTTAATATATTGATCCCGATAAGATCTAATACCAAAAGTTTTTATTCTACTTATACCAACAAAACTTGTTCCATAATAAAGAGTATTTGGAGGCATTACATTATTAAAAATGGCACTTGAAACTGTTTTTAGTGGTCTGTTAAGTCTAATTTTATTACCAGATATTTCAAGTCTTTTAAGAGGGCTTGATTTAACAACGTCTGTAATATCTGAATATTGAATGTATTCCCATGCGGGGTGTTTATTTAATTCTTCCAGGAGTTCATCAATAGTAATAAACCCGAATTCATCTGATTCAACTACATTAAAGAGAACTTTTTCTATTTGTTTGCTTAAATTAACTACCGTCCTTGAACTAAGCATAATCTGACCAAATTTCCTTTTTACAACTACTTTATCTATAACTATTCTATGGCTTTATTGTTCAAAGAGAAAATTGATTAAAAATTGTATCGTTTGCTATTAGTCCACTAATCAACAAAATGTACTTATCTTTAAAAGAAACCACTCTATACCAATCCACGAAAGAAAACTCTATATGGACTAAATTTACTTCATAGAATCTATCATTACTTTCAAGGAATAGTATATTAATAATTTTCTGGAATTTATAATTAATTTAACCTGATTAATTCAGATGATAGTTCTTAGAAGAAGAGAGTGATTCCTGATTTGTGAATAATTCGGGTTAAACTGATTTATTCGTAAAAAGGTATGATTTAAAATATATTTATTTGCTTTACGCACAAAAAAAACCCGCAGCTATTGCTGCGAGTGTTGTTGGTGCTTGGCAACTAAGTGATAAAGTGTGCTAGGTTTTTGCTAAAGATTTCCGGATGTTTTTTTGAATATTCATAGCTAAATCATGTCTACCAGCCTGTTCATAGTGTTCAGCCATACGCTGTAAAAATTCAACATTATTAGAAGGTTTTCTTGTATTCTGTAAAGTATTTCCCCTTAAGCTTGAATAATTTTTGTCTCTATTAATTGAATTCGCATTTAAAGCCGATCTATTATTTTGTAAATTATTAGATCTTCTATTTTGAGTAGCATAGCCTTTCAATGCAGAGTGTTGTGTTAATGTTTTAGCTGTTCCCTGATTTTTTGAAACATGTTTGTTATTAGAAGTTACACGATCCATGTTAGAAGCTCTATTTGATTTTGATGTTAGCTTGCCAGAGGCAGGACTTGTTGATTTATGTAGTGAACGATAAATATCAAGATGCTCTGCATTCAACTTTGTTTTTTGCTTTTTAAGTCTGAAACTAATTATATTTTCTTTTCTTAAATACGCTACCAGTATTGTAACGAAAACAAAGACTATAGCAAATCTGACTAAATCAGAGCCTGAAATATTACCAAGGCTATTAGTAGAAGCAGCTAGGCTATTAGAAGTGGCAGCAGCTGCAGAGCCTTGAGACTTTTTGATGGTGGTTGCAACGCCGGAAGCCGGAACTTCAAGATCTGCAGCTGGCCTAAATAGCTCTGATTCCAAAGCAGATTGAATATCAGTAGAATCAGAACTTACTAACTCCTCTTCCTCTGGTAAGACTGTATCTTCTGGTGGTGATGAAACCACACCAGTTGTTTCAATATCTATTGTTTCTACATTTATATTCTCGCCTGTAGCCGTTTCTTCTGCTGTATTATCTTCAACCACATAAACTTGCGGTTCTGTTTCACTAACAGCTATTTCAGTTGGAACTATTTCATTTTCTGCTGCCGGACTTTCATCAATTTCATTAAGAAATTCATCCGCTGAAACTGTTTCATTATTTAATGCTTTTTCATTTATCGAATTATTAACACTTACTCTAGTATTGTCTGTCTGAATATCGTTTTCACTTGCATATTTCTCAGCTAGCAAAGGAACATTGGTTGAATCAATAATAATTTTACTTTTAGCAACATTTTTTCCACTTATAAAGAGCCTTGTATTATTGCCTTTAGAAGGTTGAACAATAACATCATCAATATTATTAGCTTTTTTAAATGATGTTCGAATAAGATTAGCTGCTTTAGTATCGATCAGTTCAAGAACTAATCTATCTGCAGAGCTTACTTTAGTTGTAGCCTGAACATCATGAGATGTTTTAAGAATAATATTGAATGAGCCATTATTTCCTTCGATCTGCACAGCTGAAAGTGTAGCTAAATCATTACAAAAAGCCGGCATATACCCGGACAATAATACTAATCCTGTAAATAATCCACCTGATATTAAACCCCTTTTTAAAATACTTTTCATAGGAATACCCCTGCACCAATCGTTAACCCAACTAAATTAATTTAATAGCCTTACTGACCAACCTATTATTAGATTAGCTTTTTTATTTCCCAACTTCATCATACATACGGTGTAGTTTATAGTTGAAAAAGCTTTATAGGCCGGGAGGTTTAAATCCATGGGTATACTTTGAATAGAGGAGGAAATCTTTAAAGTATAAAGTTATTCTTTAATATAGGAGTTTAATAACTTCCTGGAGGGTTTTTATTCATGGGGTTGGTGGTCAACACAAATGTAACATCGTTATTAGCACAAAAAAACCTGAAAACAAATTCAGGTGCACTTGAAACATCTTTAGAGAGAATGTCAACAGGTCAAAAAATTAACAGATCAGCTGATAATGCTGCTGGTCTGGCTATAACAAAAATTTTAAGCACCCAGTTAGACGGTATCTATAGAGGATCTAACAATGCTCAGGATGGTGCTAACTTATTATTGATAACAGAAAGCTCATTTGAAGTTATTACAGAAGATCTACAAAGAATTAGAGAATTAACAATTCAGGCAGCCAACTCAACCAACTCCAGCGCTGAAAGAACAGCAATAAGCCTTGAGATTCAACAACGTATTAAAGATATAAACACTATTGCAGAAGGAACTAAATTTAACGGCATTAACCTGCTTGGTTTATCTGCGCCAACGACCACTGCAGGTTTTAAATTTACTATAGGTCCAGATTCCAAAGATGTTGTCGACATAGCAGCGGCACTGGGCAATTCAAGAGCTACTGCTTTAAACACTGCACTTGTAAGCAATATAGATTTTTCAGTATTTTCAACACAACTTTCATTTTCAAACTTCATGGATGCAGTAGACACTGCATTATCAGAAGTTCTGGCACGAAGGTCAAGACTTGGCGCTATGCAATCACAGCTTGAAATGAGTGTAGATAACTTAGAAGTAAGAAACATTAACGTATCAGCAGCAAAATCAAGATTAATAGATGTCAACATGGCCAGTGAATCTGCTGAAATGGTCAAACAACAAATAATGAGAGATGCTTCTGTCTCAGTACTTGTCCAGGCTAATAATATTCCAAAACTTGTACTGGGCCTACTAGCCAGAGGTTAACTTAAAATGTTAAAAGCACCCTTAAAGGGTGCTTTTAAGTATACAAATAATTTTTTTATTTTGTTTCACTCTTTGGTACTTCAATTATTTCAACATAATTGAGTTTATCACCCTGTTTAATTTTATCAATAACATCCATGCCTTCATAAACATGTCCAAATACAGCATATTTACCATCAAGATCAGGTTGTTTTGAAATAGTGATGTAGAACTGACTTGTAGCACTATCTGGATCAGCTTTTCTGGCCATAGCTACAGCACCACGTTTATGTTTAAGTTTTTTATGTATTTCAAGAGGTATAGTTTTATCTGAGCCACCACTACCTGTACCTGTAGGATCTCCGGTTTGAATAACAAAATCTTCAACAACTCTATGGAATTTCATATCCTTATAAAAACCATCCTTGGCTAGTTTAATAAAGTTTTCCGTAGTAATAGGAGCTTTATCTATTTCCAGAACTGCCTTCATATCACCTTTATCAGTGCTTATAACTGCCACTGTCTCTATCTTATCTTTTTTATCTTTAGCAATTACAGTAGAAATATTAGTTACAAATAACCCAAAAATTAAAACCATCAGTATTGCAAAGATTTTATGTTTCATATTTTTCCTTCTTTCTAAACTGCTATTCAAACTAACAAATTTTACCATAAAACTTCTTATACAAAGTTGCAATCAATGTATAAAGGTTACATAAAGAATTGTGGATTTTATACATAGTTATACATTATTGAGACCTCTGCATAACTAATGTTTTATAAAATATTAGGGAACTGTGGCTAATGAAGGGAGGGTTTGATACTATTTCTCTACTACCTTGGTTTTTTTGAGAATATATACACATATACACAAGTCTTTTATTAGTATTTAATAGTAGCTTTCTTATGAGTTTTAATATACTTTAATTTATTAAAAAAACTTTTATTGATCATTATTATTTGTCGTTATAAGGTGTTTTTCTAAGATAAAATATAACTGGTATCTTTATGCCATTAAGATAATCAGAATAATAACTATTATCAATCCTGTAATTATCTTTTATATAACGATCCAATATCTTACAATGACTTTCGCCAAAGTAACCAAAGCCTGTATAAGAAGGTCCTACTTTATTGATATAGAGTATTGTATTAACCCTGTTTTTTTCAATGTCTTTAATAACTTTTTTTTCATCCTCTTCAGTTACCCCTGAAATGAGCAAAAACTCTGTATATCTGGAAGGTGCTTCTCTTTTAGAGACAAAATTATAAAGTGAGCAATATGGTATTGCTAGTAACTTATCTGTTTGTTTTGTATGGTCAAGAATATATTGAATAGTTTTAGACATTGCAATATGCCATGGAAGCCTGGTTGTAGATATTTTTAATCTCTCCTGGCTGCAATAAACTGAATTTAATGAATTTGGAAAAAAGAATAAGTATGATTTTGCCATGAAACCAACTGCAAAGATAGCAGTTACTATTATCATTAAAGGCTTTAAATATTTATTATCTTTTAGAATAATTAATATGTAGTTTAAAATATAAAATATCAGAATTATTGCACTACATAAGCACCATAATCTTAGAGAATAAAAAGATTTAATAAGAAAAAATTCATTACTACAAGAGATAATTGTTGTTGATAAGATAATAATATATAGGTAATCTGTATTTTCTTTACCCTTTGTTTTATATATTACTATTGACATTGCGATACCAGATAAAGCAACTATAAAGTACCATATGTTTGAAGTATAAATTGAAAATAATATAAGCAAAGCACCATTAATATGGGAATTAAATATAGATATAAACTCATTATCAGCATATAATAATGACTGAATAAACGTATGAGGTATCATAGTTAAGTATTTTGAAGAATAAGGAAAACTTTTATGTAGCTGATCAACCGGAGAGTAAAGTATTAATGGCATATATACAAATAAACATAATAATAAATATAGTAATCCAGCTTTTATAACATGCTTAAAGTCCTTTTTGTTTAATAGGTTATAGCCAGCCAAAATCAAAAATATTGGAAAAGTGAAGGCCAAACCCATATTAAGCTTAGTTATTGTTATTAAAAAACAACTAACTGAAAATAAGTACAAATATTTATTATTTCCAGAATCCAGATACTTGTTTAATATAAACCAGCATAATAATATAAAAAGCAGACCTGTAATATGATTAAAGACCAGCAATAAAAAACCTTCATAATATATAATAAATAACATAGCACCAAGAAAAGCAAATAAATGATTAGAAAAATCCTTTATAATGTAATAGATTAGATATACACAAACAATATACTGTAAATACCATAATGTTAGAGCAATAAAAGCAGATACACCAAATATTTTAAAGGTTAAACCATACAACAACGGGGTTAAAGGTCCATAAATCCAGTTAAAATTGACATAGGGTAAATTTCCTTTTGACACAAGATAAAAATAATAAAGGTCTCTACCAAAATCACCTTCATCAACGTAAGTACCAAAATCAACTGGCAATCTATAACCATAAACAATAAAGCTATAGAATAACAATACCGTTAGAATTATTACCCATATTTTACTATTAAGTATTTTAGAATTATCTAATTCTTTCACGTAGAAATAGTAAAAGAAATGATTTCTTTTCACAAGGAGAAGTCAATAGTTTTTACTATCAATAGATTTAAGCCTTTTCAATTTGGCACTAATTATATATACTGATCCTTGAAAGCAATCTATAGATTCAAGATTTTAGAGAACGGGTATTTTTACCTTCTATGCTAGCAAAAAAAACTGAAATAATTTAAAGCCATATATCGCTTTCTTCCGTGAATTGGCATAGCAAGTTATATACAATTACAAAGACATATGCATAACTGGATAAATT
>JBFMGH010000012.1:0-18236 GCA_040752795.1 Cyanobacteriota bacterium | reverse complement strand
TTTGTTGACAAGCTTTAGCTTTATATTCACTGATTTTCTGAACAACAAATGCGTGAATATTTATTTAGTTTTGTAACGCAAATTAATGTTACAGATTTTTTGAAATATTATAGCCAATTTATATTTGCATTATATACAAATTATATATTTTTTTTAAATTCTGAGTGAAATCATTCATATTTTAATTTTTTAGTTAAATTTTACAGACAATCCAAAAAGCGGTATTGTTTTTATAAAAATAGGAGAGATTCTGTATTTTTGCATATTTTCGAATTTAGGGAACAAAATGGGAGATATAGGAGGAATTGGGTAGTATGACAGTAATGTTTAATTATCAAGTTCAACAAAGTTCATACGCAGCAGCATCAGCTTCTAGCGTATCTTTTAACGTGGGGGGAGGTTGTCCAGCACAGCAAGGTAACCCAATGGCAAATATGATGCAAGGTATTGGCATGTTATTTGCCGGAATGGATATGATAGATAATGGAGCCTTAGATGGTTCAATATTTAAAATGTTGATGGGTGGTCCACAGCAACAAGCTCAGGCACCTGGCGCATTTGCACAGGCTGGCCCTAATGGCGCAGTAGCTCAGGCACCTGGTGCATTTGCAGCAGCTGGCCCTAATGGCGCTGTTGCACAAGCTGGTTCCCCATTCCAACAACCACAACAAGCTCAGTGCCCACAGCAGCAACAAATGAATCCTATGATGATGATGATGATGCAAATGATGATGATGATGCAAATGTTAATGCAAATGATGGGCATGGGTCAACAGCAACAGCAACAACCACAACAACAGCAACAGCAACAACAACAAATGAACCCAATGCAAATGATGGGTCAAATGATGCAGCAATTAATGCAGCAATTAATGGGTGGTAATCAGGGTGGTGCTTCAGCCGCCGCTGCTGCTGGCCCTGGTGGCGCTGCTGCTGCCGCTGCTGCTTCTTCACCATTTGGCAATGCTTCAGCTGCCGCTGCCGCTAGTGGCAATGGCGCTGCTGCTGCAGCAAGTGCAGGAAATGCATTTGCAGCTGCTTCTTCATTCTCATTCGCTGGTGCAGGCGCTTCCGCTACAGCTCTTTCTGAAGGCAGAGGCGCTTGGGGCGACCCTCATTATGATATCGCTGTAGATAAAAATGGTAATGGCAAACTTGATGATGGCGAAAAAGCTAAATTTGACCACAAAGGTAAAGATGGCCATACATATAACATCTTTGAAGGTGATGGCGTACAGGTTAAAGGAAAATATGTTCCTTATTCAGATCCTAAAAACCCACAAGTAATTGGTGAAACTGAAGTTACAGCTGGTCAAGACAAATTCAACTTAACAAAAGATGGTAAAGCTAGTCTTAATGGCCAAGACCTTAAAATGAAAAATGGCGAAGTTAAACAATTAGCTGACGGAACAAAAATTGAAAAAGTTAATGATAAAGAGTATAAAGTGATTACAAAAGATGGTGACGGTTCAGCAATTAACATTAAAGCTGGCGGAAACCAAATGGAAGTAGATCCAGAAGGTAAATTCCAGGGTATGGGTGGCATCATTGGTGATGCAATGACCAAACTTCTTAACGGTGAAAAAATGCCTGGAAACGACTACTGGGAAAAATACGATATGGGTAAAATACTCTAACTAAATAAAGTAAGTCACACAGATTTAATAAAGAAGAGGCCTCAGGTAACCTGAGGCCTTTCAATATTTGAACATATGGATAAAAGTATTTAGGTTAAATTTTCAGGTATTCCCTGCAAGAATTAAATAAATTATTCATAAAACCTGCATTTGAAATAGGGTCAATACCTCCAGCAATTAAATATTGCTGCATTCTAGTTTGCCAGTATGGATAGAAATCTTTAACTGAAACATTTAATACTGACAAAATACTGGCCAGATAATTCCAATCCAGGGGTAATGGTTCAGCACCTCTCCAGAGATCAACAATTTCAACTCTTCTTGATCTTGGAAAACGTTTTAATAATTGAACATTTGTAAGACCAAGCTTTTTCTGTTGAATTTTTAAATACTGAACTCCTGGATCAATTAACTTTGGCTCTTCCGGACACTTGTATTCAGGGAAATCATTTGGACTAATACCCATAACAACCGCGATACGTTCTAATGTAGTTATTCTCTTTGAGAAAGAAACTTTGCTGTCGATTAAGCTATATACGTAGGATAAAGTTACGCCTATCATTTCAGCAAAATCTTTTTTATGCAGCCTATTTTCTTCTAAGAACCTGATTAATCTAATGCTGCTGTCAGTGGTTGTTCCTACGCTCACTATTTAACTCCTCCTTTGTATACCCATATTTTACAGTGTGTGTCATTTGTACATATATATATTGTTTTTTTTTGATCTATAACCCCCTTTTAATAAGAAAGGTTGCACTATTAAGTTTTATTTTAATAGTCCAACCTTATTCCTTGAAATTGTTTATATGACTGAGTTTTAAGTGTTAAATTATTTAGTTTTATGCAACAAATTTATGTACTAATATAAATGTAACATAATCTTCGATTTAAGGCTACGAAGTAAATTGTGTTACATTATATAAAATTAAATTAGAATACAAATATGAATTAAAAAAGGATTTAAAATGTACTTAGTTGCAGGACTTGGAAATCCTGGCGCACAATACGAAGGCACAAGGCATAATATAGGCTTCAGAGTTGTATCAAAACTTGCTGAAAGACATAATATTGCCGGAAAAATATCTCAAGACTTTAAAGCTCTTTGCGGAAAAGGTAGTGTTTGCGGTGTTGATACTATTGTTGTCGAACCGTTAACTTTTATGAATCTTTCTGGATATTCTATCTTAAAAATTCTTAACTGGTATAAAATTGAAAGCTCTAATTTAATTGTAATATATGACGATATAGATCTAAATCTTGGCAGATTACGCTTCAGGCCAGCCGGAAGCGATGGTGGGCATAAGGGCATTAGGTCTATAATTGAACAACTTGGCAACAAAACTGACTTTAGCCGTTTAAGGGTTGGTATTGGCCCTGGTCCAAGTGGGCCCTTAAGAAAAAATTTTGTTTTGCAACCTTTTTTACCTGAACAAGAAAAACTTCTTTCTGATAGTATATCTTTAGCTGTTGATGCACTTGAAATTTTTATAAAAGAGGGTATTAATTCAGCTATGAATAAGTATAATGGTGTAGATTTATCTGCACCTCCAAAAAAAGAGAAAAAACGAACAACTTTATTTATAGATAATTCTTTATCAAAACTTGAAAATGAAGCGATTATTATAAATAATTACGTTATTGATAAAAATGATAATCAAATATTTCCAGTAGATCTAACCTATTTATAAAGGATCAACAAGGTGGCAAAACAATTCTATAAAGCTAAATATCTTTTACCTGTATGTCGACCAGTTATTGAAAACGCAGGAATTTTAGTTGAAGAAGGCAAAATAATACAGGTTGGTAAAATCGAAGACTTTTTAAATCATGAAATTGAAAATGCTGAAGTTGTAGATTTTGAAGAAAGTATAATACTTCCAGGATTAGTTAATGCACATACTCACCTGGAGTATAGCGCTCTGGGGAAATTAACAACCAAATCTATGATAGATTTTCTCTGGCAAACTATTGAACAAACTGCCGGCTGGAATGAAAATAAAATCAGGGATAGCGTTAAGACAGGTATTAAACAATCACTTGATTGTGGTGTTGTTGCAGTTGGAGATATATCCCGCTGGGGAATTTCTCCATTGGTAATTAGCGACTATACATTATTGGCTGATGTTGCGCTGGAGGCATTTTCTTACGATGCTAAATCTTCAGAGAAAGTTTTTGAATTACTTATTAATAAAATTGAATACATTAAAGGCAAAACCAGAGATAATGTCAGGCTATCAATTTCACCTCATTCGCCATATAACAGTGATCCACGTTTGTGGGAACTGATGATAGATTATTCTACATCAAATGATATGTTGATTCATACTCATCTGGCTGAGTCTCTGGAAGAAAAGAACTGGTTTGAATTTGGCAGTTCAGAAATTGATAACCTGCATTCATTAATTAACTGGCCAAAAATAACTCCTCAGATAACTTCAATGTCTCCTGTAGAATACCTTTCAACAATGCAGCTACTATCACCCAATTTACTGGCTGCACATCTTTGTTTTGCCTCTTCAAGAGACCTTGAATTGCTAGAAGATCAGAATGTTGCCGTCATAGTTTGCCCCAGAAGCAACCTTGCTTTACACAATAAAATGCTTGAATATAGCTTATTGAAAAGCCTGAAAATAAAACCCATTTTAGCAACAGATTCTATAGGCAGTACAGGTAATATTAATTTGCTTGAAGATGTCAGGTTATACAGTTCCAAAAATGTTATTGGCTTTGAAGAACTTGCTAAACTGGTTACTATTTATCCGGCAAAAGCTCTCAGGCTTGACGATAAAATAGGAACACTTGAAAATGGCAAGCAGGCAACATTTATAGTGTTTGAAAATGTTGATGAACCAGCTAACTGGTTTTATCCTACTAAGCCTTCAGCTGTTTATATCAACGGTGAACCTGTCGTTAACAAAGTGTCAACCAAGGGTTAATAATTTAAGCGTAATGATAAAAACATTAAAATCTCTGGCAGTTTTAATGCTGCTGGTTTTGATATTAATGAATACTGGAAATGCAGGCATTTATGACCCTGATAATGCTGATGTGCAAAAAATAAGTAAATGCTTAAAAGGTGATTGCTTTATAATGCATACAGGAAATGATTACTATTTGCTTGAGAAACTTGATGGAGATTTGTTTAAACTGATAAGCGATGGGCAGGATTTAACTAGAGAGAATTTAATTAAGATAAGCAAAATAAACCAGCAAGCCTCCAATTTTTCTTCAATACTTGCCAGAAGAACTGATTTTGAAACCATCGATGAATCAACCAACAAAACTAAGCTATTTCTTAAAACACTTAAAGATAAAATTAAAGAAACAGACAATATCTTTGAAAAACTTGGTCTGAATAATGAAGAAATTAATATATTTAATAAAATAGTTTCTAAAACTGCATTTGTTATGTTTTTGATGGGCTACCCGGAAGTGGTAGAACATTCATTACAGGTGTCACAACTGGCTGCTAAAATAGCTAAAACTGATGGTGCATCAAATGAAGAGATATTAAAATCAGCTATTACAGGATGGTTACATGATCCTAAACTTGATACAAAAGTCTCCTGGAATAATCTGGCAGTTCATCCTGTGGTAGCTGGAGTTGTTGCTGATACGGCTTTAAATGATCAAGAAATAGACGACTTATTATTAAGCTATCTTAAAAACAAAAAATCTTCTAACAACTTTAAATATGGAATAATTGAGTCATTATATGTAAATAATGATTCATTATTCGTATTAAACAATGTTATATTAAGCCAACCTGCAATTATAACACCTGTTAAAGAACAGGCCATTGATCTCTCTCAAAAAATTCCTGACATTATCAAAATTACTACTGGTAGATTTCAGGCTCTTTCAAGATGTAAAAAAGTACAAAGAATACCCAGAAATATTGAAATGAAGTTAAATGAAATCCAAATAGACTCTGGTTACAGGTTTATTTCTAATATGTCGTGGAATAAAATTTCTACGACATTGATTAAAAAGCATAATTTAAAGAATTTAGACAGTAATAAGCTTCTAAATGAACTTCTTGAAGATAAAATTCATAACGAAGAACTTTTAAAAGATTTAATAATACTAATTGAAACCGATAAAGACTCTGTAAAGAATCTTAAGATTAATGCTATAAACATATTCTGCCATCAGGATGAAGTTTCTGACAATGGTAAAATAGCCTCTTTATCATTAATTGTTGCAGATTCTCTTTTGTTAAGCCCACAGAAAATTTTAACAACTGGTTATCAAAACACACCACAGAAACGGCTAAATTCTTTTATAGACTCTTTTAAAGATAATATTGAATACATACCAGCCCAAAAGCGACAAATGGCATTAGAATGGCAGCGAGATTTATATTTATCTATGATTAAAGCCGCTAACGAGCTTTCAGGCAATAACAGGTTAGAATATTATAACAATGAGCTACAAAATAAATCAATTAATCAGCAATTATCCATATTAGAAGTTATTTTAAAAGAACCCTCAACCTGGGGAAAGTACTCATCTATTAATATAGATGATAATAACCGTGATAAATTCGATATAATGATTAAAACAATTAGTAATTATTATGATAAAGCACTTATAAACCTGATCAATAATTGCGATTTTAGCAAATAGTTATAAATACCTGATCCTCCGGGAATGCTAACAGGATAATTTTTAACAGCTACAATAGCATAAAACTTTCTGAGTTCTTAATTGAGTTTCTTCAACTTATTTATACCTGAGTATTATTTAATTAATTATTACTTTTCTTAATAAATGTTTATCTTTATTGCATTAATTAAGCAATCCAAACCAGCTGCTTGTTTTTATAAATATAGGCAGTAGTGGTTTTTGAAAAAATTTAAATTTAAGGGAATTGTTATGGTAAAGAAAGTTATTCCTATTGATACTTCTAAGGTTGGCGGAAACCAGCAAAATTTTTCTGGCAAGAAAACGCCTAATATTATTTCAGTATCAAATCAAACAGAAATACCATCGGTTTCAACAGAGGCTTTAGACGCTTATAAAGCAATGATATTTTATAAGAAATCAGATGCAGACTCTGGCGAAAATGTTAATGCCAATAATGCTAATGGCAATACAGATATATCGCAAATTTCTTCTTTAAACCCTGAAATGTTAAGGCTTATGCTTCTAGAAATTATTTTAAAGATGATGGAATTAACCGACCTGCAGGATGATGGCATTATCAATGGTAGTGTTTATGATGACCCTGAAGTTGCTGATCTATTTAGATCTTATGGCTCACTAGGTGACGGCAGTAATTATGATTCAATAATGGGCGATATAAAGAGATCCACAGGCCAGAATCAAAAAACCGCTATAAATAAAATGCAACAGTTACATAAAAAAGGTCTTAATCACAATTATGATACTTATATAGATAAAAAACCCGGAACAAATCCTGATCCCAAAATAGGAACAGTTCCCGGTAATAAACCTGCTTACATATCTGATTCAGACTGGTCTAAAATTCAAAAACTTGACCCAAAAATGCAGGCAGCAGTATGCACACTTTATGAAAAAGCAAGTGCCCAGGGCTTAGAGTTTCATATTAAAAGCGGTCTGAGATCTCACGAAGAGCAGGAACGCATTTATAGAACAGCACGTCCGGGCTATGCAGCAAAACCAGGTTCTTCGCAACATGAACTTGGTAATGCTATAGATATAGAAGCTTCTAAAGAAACCAAGCAAAAGCTAGGGCGTATATGGAAAGATGAAATGGGTCTAAAATGGGGTCAGACATTCAGCAAAGCCCCTGAAGACTGGCATTTTGACATAAGGTCAGCTTAAAACATCAAACGATTTAATTTAAAAACCTTTGCTTAGCTGTTGTAGGTTAAAGCATAATATTGCCTGACTATTTTTATTTTTATTGTTCATCCCAACTGCTAAAAATTCCTTTTTATTATGGCCATTACTTCGTCATTAATGCCTAATAATGGTATATTGATCTTCTCTTTGTTAATAGCCCAGTCAGGGTCTCTATCAAAAGTACTATTATGATGATAATTATAAAACACTACCCTTATTTCAGCAGAGGGCAAAGTAACAAGTTTTTTCTTAAAAGTCTCAGTTATAAAAGGCTCAAATGGATTATATAAATAAAAGAATGTTGCATCTTGAGGAATTTGATCATTGATATCACCAGAAAGTATAGAAACATTCGTAATATTTTTAAAAAAAATTCTTGTTTTACTTGCAATACTATGATTTAGCTCTACACCATAGATTTTATTTTTAAATCCTTTTTTCAACCACCAGTTAATAACTCTACCTTTTCCACAGCCAACATCTACCAGAACATCTGTTTCTTTAAGACTAATACGCTGAAAAATTTCTTTTAGAACTATATAATCTGTGCTTTCAGTTGAATAAGCCCCTTTAGAGACAGCTTTAATGCTGCCACCAAGCAAACTACCGGCATAATAAATATCTCCAGCTACGTTTAAAGACTCTCTAAAAAATGTTGTAAGCTTTTCCAACAAAAAATATCCGGAGTTGTGTAATAAAAAACAATTTTAATCTGCTTGTATCTATCCTACATTAAAAAAAGGTTAATTATACTTTATTTAGTTCTTAAAGGTTTTGTTTTTTATTTCCAGATATTCTTACACCACTTAAAAAGTATTTTATTATTTAACCCGGTTAATTCGTAAATTTGTTACAAACTCTCAAGGCTCAAGTAATGACTTAAGTTAAAGATTTATGCATTTAACACACTGTAAATATTTAACAGGAACTAGGTTTTAGAGGACCGAGCTCAAAAGGCCCGCCCTGCGGGCCCTTTGAGCCCTCGACAAAGATCTATTTCCGAAACTTTGTGAATAATCCGGGTTAATAAATATACTATTCCACATATATAATTAATCTATCCAGACAGAGAACACAATAAAAATTTATAAATTACTTTCAAGGCTCAGTATAGGTGTATTACGAGAAACATCTATATTATTTATAACTATAAATAGAAGATGATTAAAACATTAAATTTCAAGAATTAGTTCAATTCAAATATTCCAATAAATTATTTCTTTTAACCCATAAAGATATTTATTTTTATTCCGATTATTAAATAAGAATTAATGAGAGGGTTGATAATGGGTAGAAAAGTTTTTGGGCAAAATTTAACAGAAATTGGCATTTTAATAGCTTTAGTTGCTCTAGTTGCTATTTTAGCGTACACTATGCTTGGTAAGAACATAAATTCAATGATTTCAAAATCAGAAACAGAAGTAAGTAATTATCAACCGTTTGGTGTTGGATATGATAAAAAAGATGGCTATCCGGTTTACAAAGCTGGCGAATTAGGAGGTTCTTCTGGCACACCAGTTATTTCATGCACGGGTGGGCATTGTTCTATTGATTACGGTGATTTTATATTAAATGGTATTCCTGATGACTTTGGCGAAATTGTCGAAACATCTGGAACTTCTGGAGGTACTGAAGATCTTGTAAGCATACTTGCATCTATTGGAGACCAGATTACAGACCCAGATAGCGGAGATGGAGATAGTGCAGAAGATTTTAAATTAATTGCAAATTTAGGTCATTTTATGGCTGCCATTCAAGAGCAATCCGAAATTGCTGCTAAAGCCTGTGCGAGTGATGCTGATCCTGTAGCTTGCTTTAATCAGAAAAATAATGATTATAAAGCTAACCCTATTTTGCCACCTGATAATATAAAAGGGCTTTTAACTTCATGGCCCAATGGATTTGACGATTTACAAGGAATATTATCAAGATGTGACCTGGGCTGGGGTGCTAATGCTGGGCTTCCTCCCAGCTATACTAATATCAATATATCAATGAATGTTATGAACGCATACGATAGAGTTATGGCTGCTGATTCCGGAGATGGTGTTACACCTGAAATGCAGCAGATTGCTACAGAATTAATTGTACAACTTGATAAATTAAACGATAACCTTTACAGAGTTCATGAAAACCTGAAAGGTGGAACCGTAAATTATGCAAATTATGATCCTATAACTGGTTCTTTGCAATGGGATAATGGTGCAAATTTTCCATCAGATATTCAAGATGTTTATGCACCTGAAACAAGTAATAATACAGATATAAGGGCACAAATATTTTGTGCTACTGGTAATGGCGATATAATTGGAGCCAGTTGCAGCTAATTATATTTATATGTAAAGTTTATTCACTCAAATATCATTATCGCAATAATTATTTCTTAATTTTACTCTTGCCTCAATTAAATTATTAATGTATTGAAGCATTTGGTTTAGTTTTGCTCTTTCTACGGATGGCAAAAACAACCCATAACATTGAATTTCGTCTTCATCTTTTGTGCTTATACCAATCCACGAAAGAAAACTATATATGGACTAAATTTACTACAGGGTGTTTTTCTTTGCCGCGCAAAGAAAAACACCCAACCCCCAATTCTCTAGAATCTATCATTACTTTCAAGGAATAGTCTAATTTAAAATTTTTCTCTACTGTAATAACATATTTAATATAATATCTATGGGAGGAATTAAAATGGTTATGAAAGCAGCTATTATATCAGATATTCATGGCAACCTCGAAGCACTAAAAGCAGTATTAATAGATATACAAGATCATGGCGTTGAAAAGATTTATGTTCTAGGAGACCTGGCATTTTGCGGCCCTGAACCCAATGAAACTGTTGACTATATAAGGCAGCACTTATCAGATCACGTAATCATTCAGGGCAATACAGATGAAATGATATTAAAAGCCACCGGCGAAGAAGATGATATTTATACACCTAAAAAAGAAGTCATGGCCTGTGCACTATTTTATTCTCAGAAAGTTTTAAGCGAAGAAAATAAAAACTTCCTGGCACAACTGCCAGCTACATATTCTGAAAACTTTGATATTTTACCAGCCCTGTTCGTTCATGGCAGCCCCAGAAAAAATGATGAAGGTATATTTCCTGATGTAAAATATTCCAAACTGGATGAAATAATGGAAGGCATTGAGGCAAAAATTATATTCTGCGGACATACGCATTATCCAATAATTCATCAGTCATCAGGCAGAACTGTTGTTAATGTCGGCTCTGTCGGCAGACCTTTTGGTGAAAACCCAAGAGCGGTTTATGCTATTTTTGATTATTCCAAAGTAGCACAGAGAGAATTTGATGTTGAACACCGCTATGTGCCTTACGATACAAAAGCAGCTTCTGAAAAATTAGAACAATGTGATTTTGAAGGAGCTGATACCCTGGCATATATGTTAAGACTTGCTACTGATAAATTCCCGACACCAGCTGAACTGAATTAATCAATGCAAACAAAATTTTTTCCTTATTGCTAATATTAACAACCTTCCTTTCCCCCTTATATACAGGAAAACTTATTTAAAACCAGGCTACAACCTGAGATCTCTTAAATAAACTTTTATTAGAGCAATACTCACTATTAATTAAAAATATCAAATATTAGCAATTAAATCAGTAAAAGCTTAAAAGATCAGCCAGCCAGACATTACAGGTCAGATATTTTTTAAAATTCCCTTTGTTCTTTTTGTGTATTGGTTTAATTACACATAAATCATATTGTTAAAGGCACCGTTACTATATTTAACTTTTTTGCCCTTTTGATAAAAATAAGTAAAAATATTTAAAATCAGCAGCAAAATAGCGAGGTCTCTATGAGTATTTCTGAAACATCAATAGAAAATCTTCAACAAAATATTTATGAAATCGAACCTGGCACAAAAGAATATTTTAATGAAATGGGCCTAAAGCTTGATAATGATAAAAAATACTTTGAAGCAATTAATATGTTTAATAAGGCTCTTAAGCTTGACCCTTCTTTTAAATATGCCTGGTTTAATAACGCTAAATCTTTAACTCATTTAGGCCAGCTTGAAGACGCTTTAAGTTGTTGCAGAATGGCATTGAATATTGATATAAGGTTTAAAGAAGCCTGGTATAACAAAGGGTATATTTATACACTTGATGGCAGACATAAAAAAGCAATAGAATGCTTTGACAAAGCGCTAGAAATTGATAAAACATTTAAAATAGCCCTGTTTCAAAAAATAAGCTCTCTAATGGCAATGAAAGACTACAAAAAAGCCTCTGACACTTCTGATGAATATCTGGCAAATGAATACCACAGTTATATAATCTGGTATAACAAAGGTGCTGCACTTAATTATCTTGGTAAATATCAGGAAGCCATTACCTGTTTTGATACGGCAATAGAAATCAAACCTGATTATTCTGATGCTTATGCTGCCAAAGGTTTTATACTGGGTACCCTTGAAAAACATTCTGAAGAAATTCAATGTTACGAAAAGGTTTTGGAATTTGAACCTACAAATTTCATTATATGGGTAAATAAGTCAAACGCTTATAACAAGATGGGCAATTTTGTTGAAGCCCTTAAATGTAATGACGTTGCATTAAAGCTGAACCCAAAATGCAAAGAGCTGTGGCAAAACAGAATTATTTCCCTTGAAAAGCTTGAGCTGTTCGAAGAAGCCCGGGAATGCTTTAAAGAACTTGAAAAATTATCCTGATAAAATTTACAATCTGTTATTAGCTGAATTTAATGGTTTTATTACTAATATTCTCAAATGATAAACAGCAAAGGGTTCTGGAGAATCTAATAATATTAAAAAAAAATTATTATAATTTAGTTTGTAATAAAATCTTGCTTAATTACTTCTAAATTTCTAAAATTAATATATTATCAAAGATTTAATACAATCAGCAGCTGCTAAATGGAAGATTTAATTCAACATCTAAAACAACTTTTTGATAAGTTTTTATATCTGGTAGGGATAAAACAAACTCCAGAACAGATTTTAATGAATCATTTGAAAAAAATTCAACTGCTAATAGAAGCTTACCCTAATGATAAAAATGCATGGTTATCTAAAGGTATAATTCTCAGCGATCTTAAAAGGTATACAGAAGCACTTGAATGCTTTAATAAAGTACTGGATATGGATCCTAATAATGTTGATGCACTAACAAAAAAAGGCCTTGCCTTGTTTAATATTGAACGATATGAAGAGGCAATTAAATTTTTTGATAGATGTCTTGAGCAAAATCTCTTTAATAGTTCAGCCTGGTTTAATAAAGGCATTGCCCTATCAAGAATAAATAGATGTGATGAAGCTATTACTTTATTTGATAAAATGGCCATCGTCAATGCTGATGACCCACTTGTGTGGCTTGGAAAAAGTACTGTTTTCGCTGCGCTGGGCAAATTTGAAGAAGCAGAAGATTGCTACAAGAAAGCTCAACTTCCTCTGTAGATAATTTCTTCTTCCTGAAGAAACTTCTAAACAAAAAAAAGCCCCTTTCGGGGTTAAAACTTTTTGGAGAGTATTAGAGAGATTACGGAATTTATTTAGAGGATTTGTGAGAGGAATGTTATATGAGGAATTATTTGATTTTAAACTGTTTAATCTTGTATTTATATAAAAACATTCAGAATTGTTTTTTGAATAGTTTGTAAAGAAATATTAAGTCCCTCTGGTTTGCCTGCTCACCTATTTGTTGTCTATTTGTTCTTAATTACTATTAATGGAGATTTTATGATCTGGAGTGTTGTAAACAATTTATTAAACGATGACATGCAGGGGCTTGTTTTTGCCCTGCTTGTTGTTATACCAGTATTTTTAATATTTATCGTTATAAAATTGCTCTTTGCCAGATCAAAAAAGAAATATGAAAAGCTTGATAGTTATATTGACAAAGTTTTAAAAGAAATAAAATCATCTGATTTCGCTTACTCTAATGATATCAAGACCAGTGGAGATTACTTTAAGCTCTTTGCTGAGTTAATGCCCTTAATAGGCATTTCTTCTGTAGCAGATTTAAAAAAGTTGCTAGCCTGCTCAGAATTTATTGAAGCAGAAACCTATGAAGAAGTTTTATTACATTCTGCTATAAATAGACTACCTAAAGATAAAGAAAGCTTTCTAAACCAACTCAAAACTAAATTTTTTGATATTGCAGACTTAAACAAAAAAGTGTTTACCCCTTTTAAAAACAATCTGGGATGGGTACAGCTTGATGAAATTAATAAATTCCTTGAATATCACAACCTTGTAATTAAGTTTAAACCTGATAATAAAAATGAAAATGGCACATTGTTTATCAAAAAACTTGATAACGAAAAAATTCTACATTCAATTGAAATAGAAAAAGATTGCAACAATCACTTAAATAAAATATTAAAACTTCTACGGGCTGAGTTAATAAAGTCTAAATATAGTTTTGTATCTGCTGTCAACCCTTATTCTAAAGACTACACATCTTATTATTTGATTAAAATGAATGACTATGAAATTTTAAAAGACAAACATGGCAGTAATGTAGATATATTTTTGAAACTTAAATCATAAACGTTATAGATTTATTGAATATAAATTTATACTGTCTAATTACAGATCCTGGAAAAGCACAATGAGTGAAAGCTTTATTTATTTCTAACGCTATATTTGCAGCCACAATAAGTTTGTCTGTAAAGATTAAACTGTTTAGATAGGTCTACAGCTTTTTTAAACCCATCATTTTTTTTAAAATCTGCTTCAAGAAAGTTAATATTATGTTTCTCAGATAACCTGAAGCCTATTTCATTAATTTTAGCGGCATTTTTATGAGGACTGATTGATAAAGTAGTTGTAAAAATATTAAATCCATTGATTTTTGCATAAACAGCTGTTTTTTCTAACCTCATTTCAAAACATTTCCAGCAACGCTCATGACCTTCAGGCAAATGTTCAAGCCCTCTTATTACTTCAAGCCAGTTATTAAATTCTTTATTAGCTATATTAAGCTGCAAATTGACATTGTTGCAATAATTTATTAATTCTGTTTTTCTTCTTTCATATTCTTCTTCAGGGTAAATATTTGGATTGTAATAATAAGCGCTAACTTCATAATCGGGCTTCAGCAATCTATGAACATAAATTATGCAGGGTGCACAACAGGTATGAAGTAACAATTTATTTTTATTAATGCTCATTTTAGAGTGTTCCCAAAATTGTTAAATATTATTAAGCTCTGCTTTTGTAAAGATAAAGCCCTGCTTTTAATTTTTTCATAAATATACAATATTTGCTTTGTAAATATAAAGTATATACTATACAACCTGATTCTTAACATACACAACATTTCTCAGTCAGCCTGGCAGCAACATATAATGTTGTTGAGTTTTTTACCATTAGATCAAGTAAATGTATACAGCAGGGTGTAAGGGTACGCATGATTTTATTAGAAGCTAAACAAATGAAGAAAAATGAATCTAAATTAGTAAAATTATTGCTTAAAAGTGCTAAAGCTAACAGATTAAATAGGATACGAGAAATAAAAAGAGACGTAATTCCTAATATTAAAGTTAGCGCAGTATAAAGTTTATTCTATAACGCCAGGTTATAAATATTAGAGCAATCTGAAATGCCTTATTAAGGCATTTTTTTTGTTTTTATGCTGTAAATGATTGTTAACAATACTGTAATTTATAACAATTTAAAATTTGTTTTGCATTTTAAATAATAACTCTAACCAAAAAGGTAATTAAAATGTTAATAAATTTTCAAAATATTCATAATGATTATTATTTGAAAAGCAATCATCAACGCCCTCAAGAAAAAACATCACATTTTGTCGGCAAATCAACTGTTTCTTCACAAGTTAAACAAAAGACTATTAAACCTGACCTTTTGAAAGTTTATTTCGCAGGGTTTAAAACACATTATGATATTAAAGATTATTATTTATTAGATTCCAAACCTGTTTCAATACCTGAAGCAGTCGTAAAAAGCTGTAAATTTTATAGCAGACCTGTAGGAATGGTTAAAGTTAAAAATAAATCAAAAAATAAAATAGAAAACTCCTATATCATTTTAGGCGTAAATTCCGGTTGGAATGAAATAAAAATTTTAAATGCTAAAGGTGATACACTTGGAAGTTCGCGATTTGGAGAAATAACTACAAAAGTTCCTGACCCTAAAAATAATTCTTTAAAAGAAATGACCACTATAAAGTGCTATACAATGGGCAATGATACAAAATATAAATTTTTTTATAAAGATGACATCTATGGAGGTGTAGGAATCGCTCTTCATAAAGCTTTAACTGCTTTAATATTTAAATGGGGCTATGATGGTAACTATATACTTAACTCAATGGACAAGAAATCAGATGATTTTCACAGGTTCTTTGGCTTTGATAACCTGCCTGGAAGCGAAAGCACATTATACATACCAGAAACAAGAAAAAGAGAATTAGAAGCTGAGTTTAAAAAATCGCCAATTTTATTTGATGATGCAGAAACAAATTTTGATAGAAATGTTCCTGATTAGCAATAACTTATTATTACTTTTATTAATTTTATATAAGCAGAACAATATTACTTTTTTAAGAGCTTAAATATGATTTTGTAGTAGTTATACTTATCCTTGAAAGTAATCTATAGATTCTAGATTATAGAAAACACCCTATGCATATATTAATTATTTATGTAAAATAGTAAAAATAAAATTCAGAAATCCTGGAAGGTTGTGAGGGATGCTATAATAAGTCATCAACGAGTAACTTTGCTTATAATATAATTATTAAAACAAATATATTGGAATTTATATTTAAATGAACATCCATTATTTACAGCATGTGCCTTTTGAAAATCTTGCCAATATTGAAACATGGGCAAGACAAAAGGGATATTGTATTTCAAAAACAGCTTTTTTTAATAATAACTGCCTACCAAATATTAATAATATCGATTGTTTAATAATTCTTGGTGGGCCAATGAATGTTTATGAGGAAGATAAATACCCTTGGCTTGTAACCGAAAAAAGATTTATTGAAACCGCTATAGCAAATAATAAAAAGGTTATAGGTATTTGTTTAGGTGCTCAATTAATAGCCAGCGTCCTAGGATCAACAGTATATACCAATAGATATAAAGAAATTGGATGGTTTCCTGTATGCCTGACTTCTAAAGCTTTCAATTCTAATGTTTTTAAAAATATACCTTCTTGTTTTACTGCTTTTCATTGGCATGGGGATACATTTGATTTGCCTGATAAATGTATAAGAGTTGCATCCAGTGAAGGATGCTTAAATCAGGCTTTTGAATATAATTCAAAGATTATTGGTCTTCAATTTCATCTTGAATACAATATTGATAGTATTTATCAAATGATAGATAACTGCTCTGATGAGATTATTGAGGGTAAGTATATTCAAACAGCCACTAAAATGATTGAACTACAACACTTTTTAAATGAACTAAATGATGTATTAGTAACATTTTTGAATAATTTAGTTAATTGAATATAAAGTGTTCTTCCTATAAAGGCTTTGACAAACTCATTTTTAGGTATCAATATTCAGATTTTTAACACTCAACAAGATTTTCTTATTAATTACTTTCAGTTTTAGAAATCTTTGTAAGCTTAAACAGTTTTGTAAAAGAATAGTATATGCTAATTTCAGGATAATTACGCATAACTCTTGAATTAAAATCTATTTGAGATAGTCTAAAAAAGGAACAAAAAGTACAGTTTTTTTATATGATAATATCCTGAAAAATCAATTTATTAACATTGTAATAAATATGCGAAAGGAGAGATATATGTCTAAAAGCAGAACCGAATTATTTAAAAAAGCAATCCTGGTAGCTGTAGGAGCAACTGCTGTTACTGTTGAAAAAATAAACGGGGTTATAGATGAGCTTGTTGCTAAAGGCGAACTCTCTGAAGGACAGGCTAAATCTTTTAAAGAAGAGGTAAAAGAAAAAGCCAAAGCAGAAAAAGAAAGCCTTGAAAAGAAAATTCAGGAATCTACCCAAAAAGCCGTTGCAAAAATATTAAAAGATATAGGCATAGCAACTGTTAAAGATCTTGAAAAACTTGAAAAGAAACTTAATGCTAAAATTGAAGGCAAAGAATACATTGAAGAAGATTGTATAGAAATAGAAAAAGTTACTCATTCTGAATGTTGTGATTGTGATGACTGCCATGAAAATAAAGAAACTGCTAAACATTCTGATGACTGCAAATGTGACAATTGTTTAGACTAATATGAGGACTTTAAATTGACTGTTGTAACTAAAAACTTTCAGATCTTGACAAAAGGTTATACTGATATAGTTAATATAACTAAACATGTATCCAGCATTGTAGCTTCCTCAAACATTAAAGATGGTGCTGTACTTGTTTTTATTGGTGGATCTACAGCTGGCATAACAACTCTGGAATTTGAACCAGGCTTGCTTGAAGACCTACCAGACGCTTTTGAAAGAATCGCCCCCTCACACATTAATTATAAACACGATGAGACCTGGGGTGATGGTAATGGCATGGCGCATGTTCGTTCAGCTCTCGTTGGCTGTTCTAAAATGGTTCCTATTGTTAATGGAGCTTTGATGCTAGGTACCTGGCAACAGATTGTTCTCATTGATTTTGATAATAGACCAAGAAACAGAAATGTTGTAGTTCAGCTTCACTATTAATCTTAATTAATTGTGCTGTTTTTAATTATACTTATCCTTGAAAGTCATCTATAAATTCCAGATTATAGAGGCAGGGTGTTTTTGCCTGCTATGCAGGCAAAAACAC
>JBFMGH010000011.1:0-9570 GCA_040752795.1 Cyanobacteriota bacterium | reverse complement strand
GACGGGGACATATCTCAGACTCAGTTTTTAAAAACTTGAAAAACGAACTGCCTTATTCCGTCCAATATCAAACTTAATGATACATTTGAACAAATTTAAAACCAATAATTTAAACATACAAGAATTCTGTCTATTTAGTTTGAGAATTTTGGTAATTTTATAAAAACAAACAGTAATATTTACTACAACAATACAAATTAATTAACCGCCTACTTGTAGCTGATTTAAGAATTTTTTTAAATCTTTGGAAGCATTTTTTAAATCAGTTTCACCTAAAGGAGCTTTATCATGTCCTGCTGAGTGAGTCATATCATAAATTTCTTTAAGTTTTTTTGCCATTCCAGAATCTTTGTTTGTGATAATGGTTCCAATTCCTTGATTCCACATATTTTCAGCAGTATGATTTTCCCAAGCTCTTGGATCAAAATTTTCTGGACCATACTTTTTATATGTAATCAAGTATAATCTTTCTATTGCAGTACGTATATACCTCCAAGCTATTTCTAGATCACCATCTTCAGCTTTTTTTTCTGCAATTTTAAGTCTTTCTTGAACTTTTCTACTTCCTTCCTCAAACTGACTCCCTTTTCTTCTGCTATGCCTGATTTTACAGGATACGTATCCTTCTTTCTCTGCTTGAGCATAACTAATATCTCTCATAAAAGTATCATTATGGGTCAGAATTATTACTTGAAATCCTTTTTCTATTAAATAATCAATTAATTTACTAGAGAATGTTTTAAAATGATCATCATCCATAGATTGAACTGGATCATCAAATATCAATATTTTATGCCCAATTAATCTAGACTTAGCAATAAATGCTGCTATTCCAATTACATTTATTTGTGATTCACTAAAAACTTTTAATGCGTCAACTTCTTTTTCTTCTTGACCTGTACTAATAGTTGCTTTAACTTCAACATTTGTTTTAAATCCTTTACCTTTTGCTTTAGGAATATTTAAATTACTAAAATAAGAGTAAGTATCCGACCTAAGCAAATACCATATTTCATTTATTAATGAACTGAATTTATCCCTTGTTAATTCTAAAATTCTTTCCCTGAAATTAATTAACTCTTTACGAATTAGTTCAAGTTCTTTTTTAGCTTTTATTCTTGAATCAGACCAGCAAAGATCTTCTACTATTTTTTCAGGATGTTTTAAAGCAATTAATATTGTTTCTAAATTCTCGTATTTCTGATCTTCTTTTGCTTGCTCTGTAAGAGTATTTTCTAATTTGTAAAAAAGCTCTTGATATTTTATTATATCTTTATCGATAGAAGTGTAATCCTTTAATAAAGAGGAAAACTTATCTTGATTTGTCTCTAAATACTTTAAACAAATAATACTAGGATCTTTAATTTCTTTTATAAGGTCTTTAATACTATTTTCAAAAGAACATATATCTTTATATTTCTGTTCAAAGATATTTTCAATCTGATCTAACAATTCTTTGATCTCAATGCTTATGTTTTGCTTTGAATTAATAAACTCTTGTTTTGATGGACAATCTGGAAATAGTTTTTTTCTTAAATTTAATAAATTTTCAATAGATTTTATAAAATCAGATAGGCGTGTTTTTTGATTTTCCTTAGAACTTTCTAAAATATCTTTCATTGGAATCCAAGTGTCTATTTGAGCTAATCTATCAGAACTTAATGTTTTTATTTCTTGATAATTACACAAAGGACATACTTGTTGAGTTTGTTTATCAACTATAAGTTTGTTAGCTATAAGAATTTGTAAAGCTTTAGCGAGTGCTATTTTGCCATCATCGATACTTTTATTTGCATTAATTGCATCTTCCTTTGCTTTAGTTGCTTCAATGAGTTTATTATAAAATTCTTGTATCGTAGTTATTGACTTCCAATCCTTTATTAAAAGATTTTCAAATTTTGTTGATGGTTTTATTTTTTCTAGTATTGGAAATTTAACTTTTAATCTTTTTTCTTTTTCTTTTTCAAGTAAAACTATATTTTCTTCATAAGATAATGAATTATCAATGCTTTCTGGAAATTCTTTATTGCAAATGCTTATTAAATTTAGTTTTATACATTCAAGTTTTTTATCAAAATTGTTAGCTGTATTAAACTGTTTATCATTGAGTTTAATATTACAGTTATTACTGATTTTATTAATTATTTCAATTGCAAAATCATTGTTGTTACTTTTAAAATTAGTTAATAACGTATCTGATATTACCGCTTTTTCAATTATCTTTGATATTTCAGCAACATTTAATAAACTCTCAAAATACTCATATCTTTTATTTTGGTCGCATTTAATAAAATCCCCAAGAGTATGTTGCATTAAAATGGGATATTCACACGCAAAAAATTCCTCAAGAAATTTATTTTCTTCTTCTTTGGATAATTCTTTATTATTAATTAATAACAGTGATCTACATTCAGAGCTTTTTGTATTACCGTAATCTTCTATTAAAAGCCTTTTTAATGTTAATTGATTGTGTTTATCATCAATAAAGTTTGCCTCAACCCAAGTTGTTTCATCGTTTGGTTTCAGTTGGTTTGCAATAAAATCCTGTAATTCTTGAGGAGTTCCTTGTGTACCCTGCTCTCTTCTAGATAACTTTCCTGTTAATAACCATTCAATTGCTTCAGTAAGACTTGTTTTACCTGAGCTGTTCTTTCCTTCAACAACAATAAGCTTGTTGTTAAAGTTGATAGAATCTTCATGTTTTCTAAAACCTCTGAAATAGTTAATAGTAATACTTTTTAAATAAAGAGAGTTGTTTAAAACATTTGATTTTAGAACTATTTCATCATAAATCGATTGAGGGATAGAATAATCAGAATTTTTGTCATCTGGATTTCTAAGATAATGATTTATTCTATTGGTAAAATATGCATCTAACCAATCAGAAGTATTTTCTAGCATATTTATGCCAGGATATAAACTTGCCAAAACACCAAGAGGAGTACTTAACTTAGATAAAGAAAGAACATAATAATCTTGACACAAAGGTTTTAAGATTTCAGTTTTAACAATAGCCACAACTTATCCCCTTATAAAATTTAGCAAGAATATCATACAAGTTAAAAAGCTTATACCATAAATAAAGTTTTTTATATACATTTTAATGTATCAGGAAGTAAAATTATCCTGAAATAGACTACTATTCTGCTATTTCTCCTCTATGATGTGTTCGATGTAGTGAATACACAGGAGGTATCGTATGGCAAATTTAAGTAAAATCTTTAATACCAGGCAAGACTTATGTGAATGGCTAAAAGAGAATAAACCGATCTTGCAGGAGGAGACAGGTTTTGATTTTACGGATTTACAAATAGCCAATGATTTACTAATAGGAAGTGTAAAAATAAATTCTAGCTTTAAGATTCTCATTATGCCTGATTTTAACTTTAATAATGATAGCTTAAATTCTATTAAAAATGAGCTGGAAAACCAACCTGAAGGCTGCAAATACATTGCAACCGTTATTATGGCGGAAAGTTTTCCTGAAAATCTTTGGGAGCAGCATAAAACCCTCAGAAACTATGTCAGATACGTTTTGCCGCTTTATTTAAAGGTCGATAAAGATAACAAGCCAGTATTCGATTATCCTAAAATCCAGGAATTAATAGCTTAATTTTATCTAACCAGGAGAGTAAAGGCTTGTAGCTTTTACTTTTTTGTTTCTCAATATTCTCAATTATCTCTATATTCCTGGGAAAGACTTGATTTTTTCTCAAATTCATTGATGAATGTGACAAGGATAGTTACCGAAGAAAAACGAGAAAAATCAATGAGTACAGAACTTACCGGCAATACAAGTTTAATTCCTCAAGATATCTGGATCGATGTTAGGACTCTGGCTAATTTAAAAGGCGTGACAGAAAGATCGATCAGACTCAATATTTCTCAATACACCTCAAGAAAAGCAAATGGCTCGTATGAAATCCTGTTAACTTCTATAGAGCGAGAAATACAGGAAAGATACAGAAACGAGCAGTATAAAAATCTCTTGTTTAACGAGCTCGGAGAAACTATTGAACCCATAAGGTTAGAGCAGGATCAGCTCATACCAGAAGAATCTAAAAGGATCGCTCTTGCCAGGCTTGATTTACTCAATCTCTGGAATGATTTTAGAAACCAGTATCCCAATATAACTCAGGGAAATAGCGATTTCTTATCCCTCTACAATACAGGTCAATTGCATAAAAACCTTTATGATACTCTAGGTCACGTTGCTATCGGAACGATTTATCGCTGGAAACTAGCGATCGGTGATCCTAAATCGGGTGAATGGTCAAGGCTGGCTCCAGCATATAAATATACCAGCTATAAAACAACACGAATTACTCTAACAGACGAAGAAATAACTTTGTTTTTAAAGATTTTACTCCACCCTAACAAGTTTAAAGTGGGCAAAGCTATTAATTTAACACGATATATCCTTTATAAAAGAGGTTATCAAGCTATTCCAAAGTATGCAACCTTTAAACGATATGCAGACTGGTTTAAAAAGCACAATTACGATAAATGGATTTTAGCCAGAGAAGGCGAAAAAGCCCTTAAGGATAAAGTCGAACCGTATATAGTACGAGATGCCAGTATATTAGAGGTTGGAGAGGTTTTGGTCGCAGATGGTCATCGCTTAAACTTTCAGGTTTTAAATCCTTTTACCGGCAAGCCAGTTAGAGCAACGTTAGTAGGCTTTTTAGACTGGAAAAGTACGGTTCTGGTTGGCTATGAAATAATGCTTGAAGAAAATACGCAATGTATCACCAGTGCTTTGAGAAACAGCATTATTAATCTTGGCAGGATACCCAAAATTGCGTATCAGGATAACGGTAAAGCTTTTAAAGCGAAATTCTTTACCGGAGATGATAAATTCGAAGAACTGGGGTTTATCGGGATTTACGGCAATCTTGGAATCCAGCCGGTCTTTGCGGCTCCGTATAATGCCAGAGCAAAGGTTATTGAAAGGTTTTTCCTAGAGTTTCAGGAATCTTTTGAAAAGATGATGCCTTCGTATATTGGCACATCGATTGAGAATAAGCCTGCATATATGAAACGCAATGAAAAACTTCATAAAGAGATTCATAACGGCTATATTCCGACTATAGAAGAAGCAATAAGGCTTATTGATGGCTGGCTAGAGTATAAGCATAGTCAACCTTGCTCAAATGTGCCTGGTAAAACAATTCAAGAGGTTATAGATACCGTTCAAAAACAGTGGCTGTTGCCTCATATAATAATTATTGATGAATTAGGATATGTTCCATTTGACAAGATGGGGGCTGAATTATTGTTTCAATTTTGTTCCAACAGGTACGAAAGAGGCAGCATCATTATTACTACCAATCTGGAATTCCAAAAATGGACAGAAGTGCTAGGAGATGAGCAAATGACAGCGGCATTGCTGGATAGACTTACTCATAATGCTCATATACTTAATATCAATGGAGATAGCTACAGATTCAAACAATCCCTGGCCAATCAAGCAGAAAAGGAGGCTTAAAGATGAATTACTCGCTTTTGCCGCGCACTTTAATGTCAAGGCACTCGCTTCGCTCGGCCTTGACATTAAAGACTTATTACCAAACAACGTTTTTAGTTTTTACTCATGATTATGGGTGGTACATAATTTGAACAGCATGTGGTACATTTTTTAATTGACATTTGCAGTCTATGAAATGCCTGATGGCACCATAACAACAGAATCACCGTTTGATTAAAAAATTGCCATTAACCTGCCGTTATTCTGCCATTAAATTATTCACCGCAAAATCTGCGGAGATTAGAATGGTTTTACTCCGCAGTCATAAAAATTATTCATCTGTATTTAAGATATAATGCGTACTTCGACCGGCACCCTGTTTGATCAATACATTCTTTTCAATTAGATCCAGAATATCTCTATTGGCAGAATCTTGGGAACATTTGCCAATTTTCGCCCATTTAGAAGAGGTTAGCTTTCCTTCAAAGCCATCAAAAAGCCTGTTGATAATTTTCTTTTGCCTTTCATTCAAAGTTAAATCAGCATTTTTTTGCCAGAAGAGAGCCTTCTTTAATATATTCCCGAGTGTTTCATCTGATTGCTGGATTGCCCTCTGTAAACAATCAAGAAACCATAAAAGCCACTCTGTAATATTGAGAGAACCTTTTTGCGTTTTTTCTAGAATTGTATAATATGTATTTCGTTCCCGCCTGATTTGAGCAGACATACTGTAAAACCGCTGATTGGATTGTTCCGCTCTGGCCAGGAGCATATCCGCTAAAGCTCTTGCAATACGGCCATTGCCATCATCAAAGGGATGGAGTGTTACAAACCATAGGTGCCCCAGCCCCGCTTTTATTACTGGATCAATATCATTTTCATCATGAACCCATTTCAAAAAGGCGTTCATTTCCTCTTCAAGTTTATGTGCAGGTGGAGCCTGATAATGTACTTTTTCTCTGCCTATTCGACCAGAGACAACTTGCATCGGGCCCTTTTTATCGTCTCTGAATTGCCCGATCGTAATTTTATACATCCCGCTATACCCGGTAGGGAATAAAGCCGCATGCCAGCCAATAAGTCGTTCTTTGGTCAGGGGTTCATTATACCGCTGGGTCGCATCGAGCATCATTTCGACAGTTCCCTCAACGTGACGATCCACAGGAATCTCCCCGCCGATATCAATACCAAGGCGTCTGGCTATTGAGGAACGCACCTGTTCTTTATCAAAAATTTCCCCTTCTATTTCACTGGATTTCAGGACATCGTCTGTTAAGGCATTAAGGGTTGCCTCTTCTCTCAGGTTAAAACCAAGTGTTTGCATTTTGCCAAGTAACAATCCTTGAGATAACTTGACCTCTGTTAACTTGGTGAGTATTTTTTCATTGTCCCAGGTAAATTTAGGCCATTCTTTTTGTTCGTAAATATACATAATTTACTCCGCACTATATGCGGAGATTATAGCATTTTTCTCCGCAGGAATCAAGAAGCTTAATTCACCTTATTTTATTTATTTAGTTTAAAAATATTATTTCAGTTATACTATAAGTATAACTATAGTGATATAAATAAACTTGCTTGGTTTAAAAAAAGTGTTATAATTATACTATGAGTATAAATAAACCAACAAAAATAAACCAACTTTTACAGAAATGCCCCAGCAATATTGTCTTGCTTAGCTCTTGGTTATTGAGTCAAGGAATTAGTTATCCTCTGCAAGAAAGATATTTGAACTCTAACTGGCTCACTTCCATTGGCATAGGAGCTTATATCCGCTCTGGGGACACAGTAAACTTAACAGGCGGCCTTTATGCACTTCAGCATCAGGCTGGACTTGATATTCATGTTGGGGGCTTAACAGCCCTATCCTATCAGAATGTAAGCCATTTTATTCAGGGCGATAACAAAAAAACATATTTATATAGTGCTCAAAAACAAGATGTGCCGGTGTGGTTTTCAAAATATTTTGATTCTTATGATTTTGAAGTCATTAAAACCAGTTTTTTACCCGCCCAAACTTCTTTAATAGATTACACTATCAGCGATTATAAAATAAAAATATCTTCCAAAGAAAGAGCTATACTGGAACTTTTATACTTGTGCCCAGAAAAAGAGAGTTTAAAACAAGCTTATCAGCTTATGGAGTTGTTAGTAAATCTTCGACCAGTTATTTTGCAAGATTTACTTGAACGATGTACTTCTATAAAAGTAAAGCGTCTTTTTCTTTATATGGCCGAAAAAGCTGGGCATGAATGGGTTCATTATTTAAATTTATCTAATATTAATCTTGGAAAGGGCAAAAGAACGATTACAAAAGGCGGAAAGCTGGATAAAAAGTATAATATCGTTATAGAAGAGTTGGAGAGCATTTAATGAACGAACAATACAATAAACAAGTTGCCTTAATTGTTAGAATCTTGCCATATATAGCAAAAGAGGATTGCTTTGCCTTAAAAGGCGGAACAGCTATAAATTTATTCTATGCAAATATGCCAAGATTATCTGTTGACATAGATTTAAGCTATGTTGCACTAGAGCCAAGAGCCAAAGCTATTAAAAATATAAATGCTGCTCTGGAAAGAATCAAAATATCTCTCGAAAAGGCAGGTATTAAAACCCATTTACAGAAAAACAATAGTGGTTATATTAAGATGACGTGCTATTCAGAGGATATTTCGATAAAAATTGAACCCAATTATGTCATTAGAGGAACTGTTTTTCCCACAAAGAAAATGACTATATGCTCTGCAGCTCAAGAATTATATGGATTTGCAGCAATTAAAGTCCTTAATAAAGCAGAACTTTATGGAGGCAAGATTTGTGCCGCTCTGGATCGACAACACCCAAGAGATTTATTTGATGTGAAATATTTATTGGATAATGAAGGCCTGACAGAAGACATTCAAATAGGGTTTTTAATTGCCTTAATAAGCCATAATCGTCCGTTGTATGAGCTCATTTCACCAAATAGACTTGATAGAGAAACGCAATATTTGCAAGAGTTTAAAGGAATGACCGATACGAATTTCTCTTACAAAGACCATAAAGAAACTTTAGAAAAACTCGTTAATTTGTTAAATGAAAGCTTTACAGAAAATCAAAAAGCGTTTATTGTAAGTTTTCATAAATTGATGCCCAGATGGGATTTACTGAATATTAAAGATGTAGAAGCTCTACCCGCAATAAAATGGAAATTACAAAACCTTAAAAGCCTAAAAGTGGAAAATCTTTCGAAATATACCGAAGAAATAGAAAAAGTGAAGGAAGTTTTAAAATATGATACCAATTGATTCTAATTGTTTCCTGGCAAGTTTAAGCACGCTTTTTATCGTTCTATAACATCATAAAAACAGAGCTAAGATATAAATAAAACGTTCAGAATATTGCTATTATTGACTTAGTTTTAGTATCAATTCTTAAAACACCTGCCAGAAATGCCTTTTTTTTATTATAAATCCTTCCTTCTTGAGGCAATTTTTCCAGGGATATGTCATTTACACCCATTTTATGAAACATTAAGTTCTGGCAAGTCTTTAGGTGCTATAAAATTTCCGCTGCTATTAAATCCACGAGGGATTATTAACCTTTGATTCTGACTTCCCCCTTCTTCCGAGCACTTCCAGGTTCGAGCAAATTTTTCAAAAAAGCCCGATTCTTTACCGCAGGGTCAATAGGCTTATATAGAGCGAGCTTGAGCGAAAATTTTGTCTCAAAAAACGGATTTTCTCTCGCCTTAAATATCCGCTTTTTCGGTAAAAAACGGTATTTTCTCTTCCTATCCGAGAACGGTATCAATCCTAGACGGCATAAGGGATTCCATGATTCGGTATTTGTCTTGCGATCCCTGATAAATTATACTACCGATTTTCTACCATCGAGGTCAGATTAAGTGTTTATAAAGGTTTTAACGATTTTGAGCTTTTTAAAATTACCTTTTGTCTCAAACTAAAAAGGTAATTTTTCTCCGAAAACGGTATTTTTTCTTGTATGTTTAAATTATTGGTTTTAAATTTGTTCAAATGTATCATTAAGTTTGATATTGGACGGAATAAGGCAGTTCGTTTTTCAAGTTTTTAAAAACTGAGTCTGAGATATGTCCCCGT
>JBFMGH010000010.1:0-4479 GCA_040752795.1 Cyanobacteriota bacterium | reverse complement strand
AAAAAGGTGTTTTTAGGCAAGAGCTTATTTTAAAAGAATATCATTTTCAAATGTTTATTAATAAAACAAGTAACAAAAACGAAAATTATATTATTTTGTTTAATGATATTTCAGAACTTAAAAAAGCTGAAATGCTTAAATCTGATATGGTTAGAATGTTAAGCCACGAAATCAAAAACCCTGTTAATAACATCTCTATTGTTACAGAAAATGTTATGGATTTTGCCACAACAGACTTTTTAAAGAAAAATTTTCAGATTTTACAAGAATCAACAAACACAATATTCAATATTATCAACGATTTTCTTAGTTTAAATAAACTTGAAAGCACACTAACACAGTTAAACCTTACTGAAATTAATATCATTGAATTGTTAATAGAATCTATAGAACTTCAAAGTGTTAATGCAAACAATAAAAACATTAAAATACTATTAGAATGCGAATACCAGAAAATAAACATACACGTTGATAAAAAACTAATTTTAATTTTATTTAACAATTTAATCTTAAATGCTCTTAAATATTCTTATGATAACTCAACAATAACAGTTAAAGTTCTTTCGTTAGAAGATAAAGTTCAAATTTTAGTAATAGATAATGGTATAGGTATACCTGGACACGAACTTAACAAAATTTTTAATAAGTTCTATAGAGCAAGTAACAATTCAGAAATTAATGTATCTGGAACTGGTTTAGGTTTATCAATCGTTAAAAAAATTGCATCAATGCATAATGGTTTAATTGAAGTTGAAAGTGAATATAAAAAAGGAACAACTTTTACCTTTACACTATTAAAAAATTAGACTTTAAAATAAAACTTTTAGTCCATTTGACCTATACATTTAAGGCAGTTAACCTAACAATATATAAAATTTGATTGTTTTTATATACTTAAGGCATACAGATTATACATTTTAAAAAGATACAAATCGGTTAGTTGGTAATAAAAGGAGCATTAAAAATGACAAAATTAATTAATCAAGGCGTTTATGAAGCACAACGTATTGCAAATTTAGTAAGACAAGCGAATAATGGTAATGTTCAAGCAGATAAAGAAGCTAAAACCACAAAAATTAGTTATGCTGAAAATACCGATAAAGGCGGCATCAGTGTAGAAAAAGGCATGGCTTTTTCAGAAGAAAATTTGAAAATGTATGATGCAAATCGTGATGGAGTCGTAAGCAGTAGTGAAAGAGGCTCTATAGGTAAAACGGCAGATTTAAATGATGATGGTATTATAAGTGCAGCAGAAAACCTGGCTATAACGATGGCTACAGATTATATTGTAAATAAGACTGATAGTAAACAATATGTTTCCAACACCATTCATGATAGAGATAGGGGTAACATTTTAAAGGGTGTAAGTGGTAATTATTCATTGGATCAAGAAAAAAAATTATCTGATTTAATGTCTCCAAGTAATTATAACGAATATCTTGGCTATACTACACATATTTCTTCAAATAATGTTCAAGGATATGCAAAATTTTTTATGAAAGAATTTGCTTTAGAAGAAAAGGAAACAATAGCAAAACAACAAAAAGAGCTGAACGCACTACGTGAAAGTCATCATAATCGTACTATTATGTCACCAGCATACGCCGCCGAGCAGCTCGAGAACGAATTTGCTTATGCAGAAAAGCAACTAATAGCAAAACAACAAAAAGAACTGGAAGCGCAAAAACAAAAAGAACTGAAAGTGCAACCACAAAATAAATATTATTCTAGTTACTTACCAGCACCAGCATCAACATATGTACAAGATCTCTTATGGAAACAACCAGTTATTAAACAACAAACTCAGGTACAACAATCTCAACCCCAAAACAATTCAATAAGTTATCCACAATCACAAAATACCTATAATCCCACTTATCTACCATCTTTTGATGTTCAACAACTATTTCAACAAATAAAAGATTTTGGTTCGAGTTTTATTTTTGAATCAAATACAAATAATTCAAATTATGTGCAAGATTGCTTATGGAATCAACCAGCACAGCAACAAATGCCTGAAAAACAACAAATAGAATCCTATCAATCTCTGGCAGAACTGCAATCAGGGATGAAGCAACAAAATCAGGTACAACAATCTCAACTACAATTAGTAAATCGTGATTATTTATCATCTTCTAATAATTTTAATAATATCGCATATTATGGCTAACGAACAATAAATAAACCTTGCTCTCCATTAAAAAGCAACAACCAATTACTTTAAAATACCCAATTATAGGCCATTTGGTTTTATAAAATGTATCAGATCGGATGGCCTGTTTTTTATTAACAAAACAAATTAAGGAGATATTATTATGCGTAACCAATCAATAGGAACATCCCTGGTTCAATATATAATAATAACAAGTATTTTAGCTCTATTTATTATTCCAATTTATTTTACTTATGGGCAAACAATCTATCTTCATCTGGAAAATTTCTATAAAGCATTAGTTCAAAATAATTCTGACAATATAGCATCTGAAGAATTGGCTCAAAACGTTGCAGTTGAAAAAGTACTTAAAAAAGGCCCTCTTGGCGGTACAATTGAAAAGCCTGTAACCCAGTGTAATAATGGTAACTGTACAATAGATTTTGGTGAGTATATATTACAGGGCATTCCAGAAAACTTTAATGAGTTTGTTCAAGTAGCAGGCACTCCTGGAACTACTGATGTTATTGCAAATTTATTTATGCAGATGGCTGAACAGCTTGAAGAAGAAGGTAAAATTGATCAGGCTGTATATTTTAAGCACCTTGCAAATATGGAACACCAGACAGCAAATATTCAAAGAGAAATTGAAAATTTTATAAAAGCACACCCGGAAAAAGTTAGTGACACTTGTAAAAAAGATTGTTTTGGAAACATATATCATTCACTTGACAAGCCCTGGGTAATGCCTGATGTACCTGACAATATTGTTGGTTTAATGCGCGAAACATATTCTCAGGCACCTGTGAAATTTTTAGTCAATGAACAAACAGGTTTTAATAGCTATTTAGTAGATGCTAGTCCCAAGCTGTTTGATAAATATTGTAGCAATTCTGATTCTTCTGTACGTTCAGCAATCTGTTATTATAATCAAATACAAAGAGATGAATCAATTTCTGATGCAATGAAAGCTGTCAGTAAAGAACTAATTATGATTACAGCAAGAATGGCAACCAACTTTGCTACAACAACAGAAGAGATTGCTGCAAGAACTAATGTAGATCCACCACCTCCAGCTCCTGTTATTTTATATGATCCTATTACCGGAGAACCACTTGAAACACAAGAAGTTGATGGAGAAGATATTATTAAACCTCAAACTTCTACTGAAACTAATTTAAATGGTGTTTTAACTTGTGCGACAGGTAATTATACTGACACTGGAGAAGATTGCGAATAAATAAAGATGTTATTATAAGCAATTACAGCTATTTATATTATAATTTACCCGAATGTATATCTGTAATCTAGGCCATTTTGATCATAAAAATATATCAGATGGCCTATTTTTATTGCTTAGAGAAACCTTTAAAATGTAAGTTTAAGTCACTAGTTAAATAAAAAATTATTGTTAATAAATTAATTACAAAAACTAAATTTAATAGTAATTATTGTCGATAAACTTATATATGAATCTCAGTAATTTGAGAGTTAATACTAATATTTTTACGAGGATGAGCAATATGTATTTTAAATCATCAGGTACCTCTTTTTATCAGTATATAATAATAATAGTGCTGATAGCACTTGTTATAGTTCCTATCTTTTATTTTCAGGGTCAGGCAATTTTTCATTATCTGGAAAATTTTTCTAATAGCTTAAATCAGAATAAAACATCTAGCAATTCAACACAACCAGTTCAGAGTCAAAATCAAACTCCGCTCATTAGTGCAGGAGAACTTGGAGGTACAAGTGAAAAACCTGTGTCTAAATGTAATGAAAGTACTTGTACTGTAGATTTTGGTGACTTCATATTACAGGGCATTCCAGAAAATTTTAATGAACATGTTCAGGTTGGCGCTACATCTGGTGGTACTCATACTATTGCATCTTTATTAGACCAGATTGCCAAACAGCTGGAAGAAGAGGGAAATGATGCAGGTGCTTTGCAAGTAAAAAAATTATCTAATCTTGGCCATAATATTGCTTTCTTGCAAAAACAATTGAAAACAAATATCGTTGACAGTTGTAATGATGGTTATTGTCTTGGCCCGGTATTAAATAGTCCATTTGGATTTCCTCCAGAATTTGATAATGTCTTATCTAATATGAAAGACTCAAATTATACTCATGAAGAGATTATTAACACTACTAAGATTGGGACTTTGAGAAATTTGAAAATGAATAACCCTGATAAATTTAGACAATATTTAACTAACCAAGATACAGGTGCTTTATTTATTGAAGAGTTAGACAATATTATGGAAAATGATTCTTTGTCAGGCTCAATGAAGGAAGTTGTTAAAGAACTTGCCTGGAGTATAGGA
>JBFMGH010000009.1:0-14328 GCA_040752795.1 Cyanobacteriota bacterium | reverse complement strand
GTCAGTGCGGGACTTTGCCTCCGGCTTCCTTCAGATTCCACCTCACGATGGACACCCTTGCCTTTAGCTAATGGTTCCTACTACCAAGTCCATAAAGGTCTTTCACCTCCTAGCTACTATCCATGTCGGGCGAACACAATAAAAAAGAATCAGTATATGATTCTTTTTTGTGTGTTTATAAGTTATAAAAAATTAAATAAATACAAAATATGACTAAGTGTCGTAAAATAATTGATAATATAATTTTCTTTCAACTCACGATAATAGTACTTCTCTAAATAAAAAATTGGTATTAAAACTCAAAGGGTAAATGTTGCAAGGTCAAATAGTAAAAAAACACTCTAATTTTTATTATGTAAAAACTGATGGTTATGAAAAACCATTTGAATGTATGCTTCGAGAAAGACTGAAAAAAGAACAAATAGAAGTAATTGTTGGTGATTATGTAGAAATTGAAGAAATAAACGAAACATCAAATCAGGCAGTAATTAGTAATATTGGTGATAGAACCACTCTAATTACCAGGCCACATATTGCAAACATGAATCAAAACGTTATTACAATGTCAATAAATAAACCTTCAATACAATTACTTCAACTTGATAGGTTTATTATTCATACTCTATTAGCAGGTCTCGAGCCTGTAATTTGCATCAATAAGTGTGACCTTAAAGATAAAAAGAAACTATTACCTCAAATAAAAGAAATTTACACTCCACTTAAAATTGATATTATTGAAATTTCTGCCAAAGATAATATTGGCCTTGAAGAATTAAAAAACAAACTAAAAAACAAAACCAGTGTTTTAAGTGGCCCATCAGGAGTTGGCAAAAGTACTATTATAAATACTCTTAAACCTGAATTAAATCTAAAAATTGGTTTAATAGGCAAAAAATCTCAAAAGGGTATACATACTACAAGACATACAGAACTTATTGAAATAGATTTTGAAAATAATACAAAAGCAATTCTAGCAGATACTCCGGGGTTTAGTTATTTAAGATTTGATAAATACCTCCCAGAAGAAGTAGAGGCTCAATTTTTTGAGTTTGCACCTTACAGAAAAAATTGCTATTTTAGCGATTGCCTTCATTTAAACGAAGATGGTTGTGAAGTAAAAAATAGCCTGAAAAAAATCAACTCTTCAAGATATGAAAGTTATTGTAAGTTTATCTCTGAAGCATATGAATATAAAGAAAAATTATCCTCAATAAGTATTAAAGATGAAGGCTTAATAAAAACTTTAGATGGTTCTGGAAAAAATCAAATCCGTAGATTAAAATTAGGATACAATTTAGTTGAATCATCCAGAAAAACTTACAAACAAAAACTAACTTCTATTGCCTCATCAGAAAATCCTGAAGACAATTACGATGAAACATTAGACTAGTTTGAGATAGCATAATGAAAATTGATCTAAAAACAAACCAATATTTACATGAACTTCAAGAAAAAATCGAAAAAAAACTTGATGAGTTAATTCCAAATCAATATCCTTATTCAATATACGATGCAATAAGGTATAGTACACTTGGAGGGGGTAAAAGAATTCGGGCTATTTTATGCATAGAAAGTTGCAAATTATTTGGAGGAAATGAAGATATTGTTCTGCCTCTGGCTTGCACAATTGAAATAATTCATGCTCAAAGCCTGATACACGATGATTTGCCCTGTATGGATGATGACGACTATAGAAGAGGAAAACCTTCAACCCATAAAAAATTTGGTGAGGCACACGCCGTTTTAGCCGGCGATGCAATGATACCTCTGGCATATGAAGTATTTTTAAACAATACTCCGGATGAGGTAAATAATGAAACAAAAATTAGAATTATTAAAGAATTTTCAAAAACAATAGGTGCTTCAGGCCTGGTTGGCGGTCAGGTTGTTGACGTAGAAACAGAAGGAACTATTGTAGACACTGAAACACTTAATTATATTCATTCAAATAAAACAGGTGCTTTATATAGATTTTCTTTAAGATCAGGAGCAATATTAGCTAATTGTAATGAAAAACAGCTCGAAATAATTTCAGACTTTAGTAAAAACATTGGCCTTGCATTCCAGATATCAGACGATATTCTAGATATAATAGGCAGCAAAGAAAAACTTGGAAAAACACCCGGCAAAGATAAAGCAAGCGGTAAAAATACATATCCTCTGATATATGGGCTTGAAAATTCAATAAAAGAATTAAACTGTCTGAGAAATAAAGCAATAAATATTTTAAATGAAAACAATCTAAATTCTAATGTATTAATAGATATAACAAATTATATAGCAGACAGGATTAAATGATGTTTTTCGCAGGTATATCTATAGCAAATACTTCATTAGAAGTTCTATTATGTGCTTTTATATCAGCTATAATGGCTCAATTATTAAAAATGCTTTTTTATTACAGACAACATAAAAAAATTAATTTCAGAATTCTTGTTGTAACAGGAGGAATGCCCAGCAGTCATAGTGCATTTTCAATGGCTCTGGCTACAAGTGTTGCCTCAATTAATGGAGTTAACTCAATAGAATTTGCAATTGCTCTTGGATTTGCTTTTATTGTTATGTATGATGCCGCAGGATTAAGAAGAGCAGCCGGTCAAATGGCAATTGTATTAAATAATATTGTTGATGACGTTTATGCAAATGAACCTCAAAAAGGTCCTGAAAAATTAATTGAATTATTAGGTCATACTCCAATGCAAGTGCTGATGGGTGCTTTATTAGGTATAGTAATGGCATTAGCAATACACAACGTTATATTTTATTAATATATGTATAATATAAATGTATATTGCAAGCAAAAGTAGTTCAGAATATAAATGACCAACATTCTTAACCCCTAAAACACGTTTGTATAGATCATTAATTATATAATGTATAGATATGTTGCTTAACTTTTCTTAAAAAAGTTCAACTATATATTGAAATTTAAATCAAAATGTTACAAATATAATAATGTGAGATTTGAATTCACATTATTATTTACTGATAAATATTTCACACCTGTGATTTAACGCACCCATAGCATTAAAACCTCTTTATAGAAAGCATTTCGCTTAGAACAGAATAATTTTATTTTTCATTTCTCTGTTCAAATTATTATTATTTCTGAAATAAAGAACATATTAAGATTTAGCTTTTAACACTCAACAAATCTGGACACTATTTAAATTCAGATTGTATAATAAACTTAACGTTTAAGGTAAATTGAGAGTAGGTGAAAACACTGAAGATACGGATTAAAGAAGTAGCGAGAAAGAAAAAAGGCTGGAGTTTGTATAGACTCGCCAAGGAATTAGGTTTGCCTCAACAAACAGTATATTCATGGGCAAACGGAAGGACTCAACCTTCTTATGAAAATATGGACAAGCTTTGTGACGCACTAGACTGTACCGTTGGCGAACTTTTTGAAGCAGAACCCGTACAGCGCAAGCTTGATCTAGCAGTTAACAAGTAATAACTATATGGCTGAAACCACTAAATTTTGTAGCTGAGGATATACTATGGCGACTCCTTTTAAACATATTCCAACTTTACAGGAATATGCTCATCAAAAAAAGATGAAATTCATCTATGAGCATAACTGTCTGGAATGTGATTATTTTAAAAGATCCCTATTAATGTGTGTTTGGGGAGATAAGCTACAAGGTGTAAACAAGTTGGTTGACTGTCCCAAAGAAGAATAACATACAAAAGCCTGGCTAAGCCAGGCTTTTGTATATTTAGTATTTTTTATTTATCTTATCAATTTAATTACAATAAAAATATTACTCGTAATAATAAATTTTATAATTGGAATCACTGCAATCTACATATGTGTTATATACATTAAACTCCAACAAAAAAACCAAATAACTATACTAGCCCCTGAAAGTAATTTATAGATTTCGGATTATAGAGGCCCCGCAGATTGGTATAATTGGTTCTTTTGACCACTCTCTAGCTGAGCCACTATTTCCTGATATTTTATCAAACAAAATCGTGCAAGGTTCTTTGTTTATGTTTAACTTATTAAATCGATTTACATGCCCCCCCAAAAATTACATTATTCTAAAGAATTTCTTTTTTTATTGGCATAAATAATTGACTACTTTATGTATTAAACCTTTTTTATTTAATTTATCTATGATATTATTTGCTTTACAAAATAATCACATAATGAAACCTTTTTAAAAAAAATTCATCTTTATAGATAAAATAGAGCTTATATATAAAGGAGACATAATGATAAAAAAATCTGCTTTAATATTATCAGTTTTATTTATATTTGCATGTATCTGCAGTCAAAGTATGGCTAATGATAAAGTTGAACAGGCAATTGGCAACTTAAATTCATCTAATAACAATACAAGAATGGAAGGAATTAGAATATTAACAACTGTAGATAGTGGCCGATCAACAGAAGGATTAATAGCAGGCCTGAATAATATGGATGAAACAATTCGATACCTTTCTATATTCGAACTTAGTAAAAGAGCCAAAGAAAGTGAAACCAGTAATAGAGCTATTGAAGGTTTAATAGCGGGCTTAAATAATCAGGACTCAGATATACGCCTAAAAGCTGTTAAAGGCCTGGCAGAAATCAACACTGCCAGAAGTACTGAAGGCTTAATTAGTGCATTAAACTGCCCTGATATATCTGTTCAAATGGTATCTATTTATGGTTTAGCAGAAAGAGCCAAAAACACTTTTACTGCTGAACGAGCTATTGAAGGTTTAATCAGTGCCCTTGACAATAGTAATACAGAAATAAGGATTACTTCTGTCAAAGCTTTATCTGATGTTAAAGCTGAAAGAGCTAAAGAAGGGCTCAAAAAAGCTCTTAATGATCCTGATTCAAAAGTAAAAGTTCTTGCAAAAAGAGGTCTTACAAGATACGAATAAAACAATTCTTAATTGTTCATACAAATTAATAAAAGCCCTTATATAAAGGGCTTTTAACTTTTATGACCATTTAGAATTGAGATTATACTGATCCTTGAAAGTAATTTATCCCAGTTAATTCGTGAATTTGTTACAAACTCTCAAGGCTCAGACTTATACTTATCCTTGAAAGTAATCTATAGATTCCAGATTATAGAGGCAGGGTGTTTTTGCCTGCTGCGCAGGCAAAAACACCCTGGAATAATTTAATGCCATATATCGTTTACTTCCGTGGATGGTATATATGTTTGAGATCTCTGCATAACTAATGATTTATAAAATATCAGGGAACAGTTGCTAATGAGTGTCTGGTTTAAAAGGCCCGCTGCGCGGGCCTTTTAAACCAGACATTATTTCTCTGCTATCTTAGTTATTTTGAGAATTTATACACTTATGCACAAGTCTTTTATAGGTACACTTTTCTGAATCAATTTATTATTTATGTTGAATAGTATAAATACATAAAAGAATTCAATTTTTAAAAAAATTTTTGTTCAATTTTTATCGACAACGGTATAATTATTTTCAGTAGGAACAATTTAAAAAAACTGAAGGGATCAAATACATGTCACACTGGAAGAAAATTAAAGCTATTGTTATTGTTTTAACATTATTTCTGGTATATTTTGTACTTTCAAACTGGGGTATTGTTCCTAGCATTATGCCAGTTGAATATTTAAATATGTTTATTAGTATGATAGCAATTCTAATCTGTGCTCTTTTCTTTATTACTGAATTATTAGTTCTAAAACCTATAAAAGATTGCCTGTCAAGTTTAAAAACACTGGCTAATAGTATTATTAATGCTACTGAGAGACTTGCTCATAGCAGCGAAGAATATTCATCCTCTTCAGAAGTTGTTTCTCAAGACATTGTTAAAATAACAAACGCTTCAGACGAACAGTCAGAATTAATGTCTCAAACATATAATAATCTTGAATTAATATCAGAGCTTATTTCTGAAACTGAAAAAAAAGCTTCTGAAGGCACCAAGTTAGTAGATACCACGATTGACAGCATGTCTTCAATTAATGAATCCGTTTCTGATATTTCTAGAGAAGTTGATGAATTAAATATAGATTCAAATAAAATTAGTATAATTGTAGAACTAATTACTGAAATAGCATCACAAACAAACCTGTTATCATTAAATGCAGCAGTTGAAGCAGCAAGAGCCGGTGAACATGGTAGAGGATTTAATATAGTTGCAGAAGAAGTAAGAAAGCTAGCCAGACAATCTGAAGATGCAGCAAAACAAGCATTTCAATTAGTTAATTCTATATCTGCCAGAATTCAACAAGTTGCCAGTTGCACAGATGAAAGTGTAAAGCAGGTTAATCAGGGCACTAAGTATGCTAATGATTCCAGTAGAATTTTTTATGAAATAAAAAATCTTCTTGATCAGCAGGTTTCTAAGTCAAAAGATATGCTAACAATAGTTAATACAGCTCTGGATGCTTCAAAAAATAATACTGATCAAGCAAGAATTATTGCAACTTCAACTGAAAAACAATCCAAAATTAATAAACAGATTGAAGATAAAGCTAATAATTTAGCTGAAATTTCTAATAGTATTGCCAAAGTATTAAATGACATTTAATATAATCTAACGGGTTTTATATAAAATAACTTAAAGGCCTTAATATGCAGAGTCTTTTGAGTTTATAGTAATATTTGAGAATTCTAGACAACTATATCAGCATTTATACTTATCCTTGAAAGTAATCTATAGATTCCAGATTATAGAGGCAGGGTATTTTTGCCTGCTGCGCAGTCAAAAATACCCTGTAATAATTTAAAGCCATATATCGTTTACTTCCGTGGATTGGTATAATCTTAAGTTTTAATTTACAACTGCTTTAATTCTTTTATTGCTTTATCTATCGCCACCTGCATAGAATCAGGGGAAGGACCACCATAAGAGTTTCTTGCGTTAAGGCAATTTTCTATACATAGAATATCATTTATTTCAGAACCTATAAGTGTTTTTGTTTTATCAGAAACCTCTTCCCATTCCTGAATAGAAAGTTCTTCAAGCTGCTTATTTTTATCTATACAATAAGCAACAGCTTTACCTATAAGATGATGTGCCTCTCTATTAGGCAATCCTTTTTTAATAAAATATTCCATAGCCTCTGTAGCATTAAGAAACCCAGATTGAGTTGCCTTTAACATATTTTCTTTGTTGAAAGTAATATTTTCAAGCAAAGCACAAATGATTGATAAAGAAGATTTTGTTGTATCAACAGAATCAAAAAGACTCTGTTTATCTTCCTGAAAGTCTCTATTATAAGCAAGGGGGGTTCCCTTTATAAGGGTTAATGACTGAACAAGATTGCCTATAACTCTAGCCGATTTACCTCTAACCAATTCAGGTATATCAGGATTTTTCTTTTGAGGCATCATAGAACTGCCCGTAGCATAATCATCTGCAATATTAATAAAGCTAAATTCTTTAGTATTCCACAATATAAGCTCCTCAGATAACCTGCTAAGATGCACCATTATTAAAGCACAATCAGAATTAAACTCAATAACATAATCTCTATCGCTAACAGAATCAAGGCTATTTGAAGAAACGTTCCTAAAGCCTAATTTATCAGAAACCATTTGTCTATCAATATTAATAGTAGAACCTGCAAGAGCCCCGCTTCCCAGAGGCATTTCATCTAGTATTCTGTTTTTAAGCTCCAGAAGCCTTAAATAGTCTCTTCTAAACATAGAATAATAAGCCATCATATGATGGGCAAGGCTTATAACCTGGGCTCTTTGCATATGCGTATAACCAGGCATTATAGTTTTTAGATTATCTTTTGCAATATTAACAAAAGTGTATCGAAGTTGTTTAAGGAGCAATATTATTTGATCTATTTCAAAAAGACTCATTAATCTTGTATCAAGAGACACCTGATCATTTCTACTTCTTGCTGTATGAAGTTTTTTACCAGTATCGCCAATTAAGTGAATTAATCTAGATTCAATTGCCATGTGAATATCTTCGAATTTGATATTAAAATCAAAATTGCCAGAATTAATTTCATCTTCTATCTTGTTAAGATATTTCACAGTCATCACTTTTTCTTCATCAGTAAGAATGCCAATAGAATTCAGCATTTCAGCATGGGCAATGGAACCTCTAATGTCAAATAAGTATAATCTTTTATCAAACGATATACTTTCACTAAAAAGCTCCAGCTCTTCAGCAGTATTTTTTGCAAATCTTCCACTCCAGAGTTTATTCATCAGTCTAATTCCCTGAAACCTGTTTTGGCTTTTTGCCACAGTGAACTCATAACAGCCAGTCGTTCTTTTTCTGATTCTACACCAAGTAATTTTAGAGCAAACAATTTAATAAAACCTTCAACATCTTTCTGGTTATAAATTTCATCGGCTTCAAATGTAGCTAGTTCAGGATTATACATTGATAAAGGTGACTTTCTACCTGCAACAATACAATTGCCTTTATATAATTTCATTCTAACTTTACCTGTTACGTTTCTCTGGCTTATATCCATAAATGCATCAAGAGCTGATTTAAGTGGAGAATACCACAAACCATTATAAACAAGCTCAGCATATTTTTCTGAAAGCATAGACTTATACATCATCAAATCACGATCCATAGTTATTGATTCAAGAGCAATGTGAGCCAGATAAAGAACTGTTCCTGCAGGAGTTTCATAAACCCCTCTTGACTTAATGCCTACCAGACGGTTTTCAACGATATCAGTTCTACCTATTCCGTTTCTACCGGCAATTTTATTTAATTCTGTGACAAGAGCAAACGGTTCTTTCTTTTCACCATTTAAACTAACAGGAACACCTTCCTCAAAAACTATCTCAACATATTCAGGTTTATCAGGGGCATCTTCAGGAGCAACAGTCATAGAAAACATAGAATTATCCGGCTCAAACCATGGATCCTCCAGAATTCCACCCTCATAGCTTATATGCCATACATTGTGATCCATGGAATAAGGTTTTTCCTGGGTAGCAGTAATAGGTATATTTCTGGCTCTGGCATATTCTATAGATTCTGAACGTGATTTAATATTCCATATTCTCCAGGGTGCTATAATTTCTATACCTGGATTAAAAACCTTATAAGTTATTTCAAATCTAACCTGGTCATTACCTTTGCCGGTAGCACCATGCGCAACAGCATCAGCACCAATTTCATTGGCCAATTCAACTTGTTTTCTGGCAATTAAAGGACGAGATAAGGCAGTTCCTAATAGATAATGTTTCTCATAAACTCCGCTTGTTTTCAAATATTGAAAACAAAAGTCTTTAATGAATTCTTCTTTCAGGTCATAAACGTAAGCATCAGAAGCACCTGAATTGAGGGCTTTTTGCCTGACCTGCTCAAAATCTTCTTCCTGACCAACATCTGCACAATATGCAATAACTTCGCAATCATAATTTTCTTTTAACCACGGAATAATAATCGAAGTATCTAAACCTCCAGAATAAGCAAGAACTACCTTTTTTGCCATGCCTTTAATCTCCATTTGACAACTACTACCGGTTAATTCCAGCTTTGAATATTGAGTAAATCAAAATATATTTGCTGGAAATTTATCTATTTTACGGGGAATTTTCTTTGAAAGATTTTATTACAAATTAAATTTTTCGGATATTTATTTTCTTTTTTTACTAAATTATATTAATTTTTTATTACTATTCTTAAAGGAAAAGCACTTATATAAAATTAAAAGATTTACTTTAATATGACTATAATCCTTTAATAATTTTAATACCAAAAGTATTGTTTATTAAAAGCAGTTAAAACATAGTTATAAATAACTTTCTTTTTTTTATGAGAAGATAATTAGAATAAATAATCTTTACTTTATTATATATAATTACTGAATATTTTAACGATTAATGGAATATAAATTATGAATCAGTATAAATATGATTTAAATCAAATGTTAACAGAAATTGAAGAAGATAAAAAATTAAATGATACTTCTCCTAAACATTTTTTATCGCAAGATGAAATTTTAGAATATGTCTACAAAATGCGGAAAGCAAAAAAAATTAAATAATTTGTTAAATATAAGAATATCCTAACAAAAGAGTATTATTATGGATAAAAAATTTATTACTACCATTATTTGTGACGATGAAATACAAATGCGTGAGTATTTAAAAGAAATTGTCACTGAAATGGGGTATGAAGTAATTGCTGAAGCTAATAATGGAGAAGAGGTAATTCAGCTTTATAATGAAAAAAAACCTGATCTATTATTTCTAGCTGTAAACATACCTTATAAAAATGGTTTTGAAGTTCTAGAAGAAATCATAAAGTTACATCCTCAGGCTTTTATAATTATAGTATCTTCTTTAGCAGATATAGAAACAATCACCAGATGTATTGATATTGGTGCCTATAACTATATTAGAAAAGATACTTCTCGAGAAAAGATAAAATCTATTATAAAAGAAACAAGAGATTATTATTTAAGAGAAAAACTATAATAATAGGAAAAAAAAATGTTTAATGATATTAAATTTTATGAAATTCTACTTTCTCAAAATTTACTCACTACCAATGAACTTGAAATTTTACATTTAACAAATAACAAAGAGCCTTATTTGGTATTATTATATTTAAAAAAAGAACAAAAACTTCCCAGTGATTTATTAGGTAAGTTATGGGCTGATTCAATAAACAAGTCTTATGTTAATCTTGATAAATCAATATTTCAAAATGAAATAGTTCAAATGATACCAGAATACACAGCAAAAAAATACTCAATAATTCCACTTTATAAAGGGAAGTCTATAACTGTTGCCATGTCTGATCCAACTAATAGCTTGATTTTAACAGAAATCGAAAAAATAATTGGAGAAAATGTATTTTCTGTTTTTGCTTTTCCTGACGAGATTGAAGAAGCAATAAATTTACAATATAGTTCTATAGATAAAGTTATAGAACTTTCTACCAATATTTTATCCAATAATTTAATTAAAGATACTGATATTGTTTCTAAAGAACGACTAGAATTAATAGCCGGAGATCAGTTAGTTGTTAAATTAATTGATGAACTAATACTTTATGCAGTAAAAGAAAGAGCAACAGATATTCATATAGAACCTGGCGAAAATAATATACGAATTAGATATAGAATTGACGGTTATTTACAGGATAAAATCATACTGGATAAATCACTTCTTGCTCCATTGGTATCAAGAATAAAAGTTATTGCTAATACTGATATAGTTGAAAAAAGAAGACCTCAAGATGGTAGAATTACTTATAAATACAAAAATACAGAATTTGATATTAGATTTTCAGTAATTCCAATACTTGAAGGAGAAAGAATTGTTTTAAGACTTTTAGGAAAAACCTTTGGTAGAAATGTCCCAAACCTTTCAGATCTTTATTTTTCAAAATATAATTTCCAATTACTAAAAAAAATTATTGAAACACCTAATGGCATATTTCTAATAACTGGCCCAACAGGATCAGGCAAAACAACAACACTATTTTCAATGTTAAAAAATTTAAATACTGAGATTTTAAACATAATAACAATAGAGGATCCCGTAGAATATAAATTAAAAGGCCTTAACCAGCTACAAGTTAATAATGAAATTGGTTTAAATTTCTCAACTGCTCTTAGATCAGTTTTAAGGCAAGATCCAGATATAATATTAGTAGGTGAAATAAGAGATACAGAAACAGCTCAAATAGCTTCACAAGCAGCTTTAACCGGTCATTTGATCTTATCAACACTGCATACTAACAACGCTATTCAGGCAATAAACAGATTAGTTGAAATTGGTGTTGAGCCATACTTTGTGGCTCCTGCAATTATTGCTGTAATGGCACAAAGATTAGTCAGAAGAATATGTGAAAGTTGTAAAAAACCATATACACTTTCTAAAGAAGAGGTTAATAAGTATTTTTATTGGGATAATAAAGCTGAAGCGATTTTTTATCGAGGAGATGGTTGTAATAAATGCAATAATACTGGCTACTATGGTAGAATTCCTATACATGAAATATTTTTAATTGATGAAGATATTAAAGAACTCATAATGAAACAGGCTTCATGTCAAGAAATAATGAAATCTATTTACGTAAAGGGATATAAAACAATGTGGTATGATGGTTTAAAGAAAGTATTAAGAGGTTTAACAACAATTGAGGAATTAAAAAAAGAAGTACTCTCTGAAGAAATTTCTCAGTAAAGCTTAAAAGATAATACCTGGCTCAATTAAACCAATTTTATACTTATAAAATTATTTTGAAATTGACAGGTTTAAAAAATACACTTTTGAGTTATAATTCGAGTTGGGGGAAATTAGATCATTTTTAGGGGAATGGTTAATGTTAGTTAGAGGTAATGGTGGCTACACACCGTTTACTTTTAAGGGTATAGAAAGAAAAGAAAAGATTGATTTTGCCGATTTTCAGAATACGACAAGACCTATTTTGCATCAGAAAAAACCTCCCACATTAAAGCAAAGCATTAGTTTCATTGGTAGTAAAATCAAAGATGCTATTGAAAACCCTTTAACCCTTGTTTATATGGCAGATACACATAAAAGTTATGACATGATGTCAAAGATTAAATCTGCCGTTGATAACTATAAAAGTTCTAACCAAAAATCTCTGGTAATCCATGCCGGAGACTATGCAATGGGTTCAGAAGGATTAGATAGTCAGGTTACATTATTAAATAAAATAGGTATAGATATAGCAACACTTGGTAATCACGAATTCTTTAGTGGAGTTAAAAATTTAGCTAAAGAACTTGAACGATCTGAATTTAAAACTGTAATTTCTAATCTTGAGCTTCCTTCAACTAACCCACTAACAGGATTATTTCAAAATGGAAAGCTTGTAACAAGTTATGTTAAAGAGTTAGAAGGAAAAAAATACGGTTTTATTGGCGCAGTAAGTAATAGTATAAACGGTGAAGGTTATAAAAACTTAACTGATGGTGCTAAAGCACTTAAAGCACACGAGGCAATAAAAGAAGAGGTTACAAAACTAGAAGATCAGGGTGTAAATAGAATTATACTAATATCACATCTTGGTTATCCTTATGATAAAAAACTTACTCAACAAGTACCAGGTATTGATGTTATTATTGGTGGACATTCACATTTAGCTATTTCAGGAATAAAGGATAATATTAACTTATTTAAATCAACAAGAAATCAGGAACCTGTTCTATTACTTCATGCAGGTGCCTATGGAGAAGGTATAGGTGTCAGCCACTTGATATTTAATGACAATGGTGTGCTTCAAGTTAAAAATCAAGCGCCAATTATTGACACTCAATTAATACGTTTCTTTAAGAAATTGTTTGGTATTGGCAAGATTCAAAATCTAGAATCTTCTCAGAATATTCTTGTAGAAGTTGATAGTTTTTCTAAAAGTAGTAATATATCAAGTATTATTAAACAACAAAAATCCCATATGACCCCTATAACTAAACTTAAAAAACCACTTGATGGTTCTTGGCCTATCTGGGGAGTTTCACATATAGGTGGCCTAACATCAGATGCTGTAAAAGAAATTGCAGGTAGTGAAGTAAGTATAATTCAACCCGGCTCAATTAGACGGGGCATCAAGAAAGGTATTGTTTATTCTGAAACAATAAAAAATCATATTCTACCTTTTAATACTTCAATAGTTAAAGTAAAAATAACAGGCAAAGATATACTCCGGGCATTAAACAAAGGGGCAATCTGTGCCGGTCAGCATATTAAACCAGGTATACTCCAATGCAGTGGCATAAAATACACTATTAATATGACAAGACCTGCAACAGCAAGAGTAGAAAATGTATTAATTAAAGTTAATGATAAATATGAGTCATTAGATCTCAGAAAAGAATATATAGTAGCCTATGATAAATATCTTGCAAGTGGCGGAGATAGTTTAATATCATTAAAAAATGGAGAGATAATTCAAGAATTTCCTCAGGATACTTATTCTTCAGCACTTACAAAATATATAAAGAAACTTGAGCAAAATAATGAGTCTTTACATCAAGATTTTTCTGATAGAATAACAATTAAAAATAAACCTAACGTAGATGGTTTTGTATCAAAAGTCCTACATTTATTGAGAATTAAAGTAAAATCAAAACTTGATAAGTTTATTTTTAAGGAAAAATAAAATTGTATTTAAAAATAAAAAACAATTATTATAAGGTTTCAGGCAATTTAAGTCTGAAATTAATTAGTTTAATTGCTAATATAGAATCAAGAGTGCCTCATTCTCCAATAGTATTAGATAATTCAGACACATATTCTATAAAAGTATGTTACGCTAGTGGGTTTATTCATGAGCATCAACTCAAATTAACTATAAAAGAAGTAATTAAAAAAGTGTTTAAAGACAAAGTATCTGATATAAATATACATTTTGAACCAAGA
>JBFMGH010000008.1:0-11185 GCA_040752795.1 Cyanobacteriota bacterium | reverse complement strand
GATTAATGATCTTTGCAAATTGAAAAATCTCTTAGTTATTATATGGGAAATCCGGTGAGATTCCGGGGCTGTGCCGCAACTGTAAGTCAAAATATGACAAGCCAGAATACCATGTTAATAACAAAGACCATAGTTTTTTCTTGCGAGCACAAGAAAGGAGCAGGGGGAAATGAATAAAACATAATAATTTAAATAGATTCTAAGGATATAAGATATTCTTAGTTTTTTGTTTAAATAAATGTTTTAAATAGGTATAAAAAGCATGTTAAGACACAGTCATCATCATGTTCCTGCCCATATTGGTGGTGTTAGATATAAACCACCGTGTTGTGGTTGTGGTGGCATAAATAGACAGGAATTAAGAAGAGAGGAATCCAGAAAAAAAGCCGAACAACGTGCCGGTCTTGATACTTTGCAACAGAATGAAAAAATGCAAAAAAAAGAGCAAATTCCACAACACGTTCTTGAAATGGCCGGTATTAAATTAAAGCAACAGGTTGCAGTTGATACAGTTGCTTTTGCTAAAATTCTTCAACAAAAAGGTATTTCAAAAGAAAAAGCTCTGGAAAAACTTTTAGACAAGCTTGTTAGCATGTATACAAGTGAAAAAGAACTTATGAAAGCCCTCAAAAACATGGATGTTAATAAGTTAATGGAGTTACTTAAAAAGTTATTATCTACAGTTAATGAATCTTCCTTAGGTAAAGAAGATTCGCTGAAAAAGAAGGTTGAAGAATCAAAAGACAGAACTAAAATAAATAAAAAAAATGCTGAAATAGAAGAAAAAATTGAAGAAGATTTAGAAAAAGAAGACGAGAAAAATAATAAAGATAAAAAGAAAAAAAAGAAAAAAGTAAAAAGAAAAGTGGAGAAATCCAGTAAATTTGATTATCAGGAAAGCGCTAATGATCTTTTTGAAAAAATTGATTCAGAAAAGGTTTCAGATTTAACAGAAGCTGAAACGGCTGATAATCTTGAAGAAGAAATAGAAATAATTGAAGAAATTACTGAGGTGCCTGAAAATTCTTTAGATGAAGATGAACAACATATAACTAATATTTCTAATATTAAGATTGAGATAGACGAAAGTGAGCTTAAGTTTTCTGGTAATAGCTATTCAATAAATGCTGTAAACTTGTTAAAAGAACAAGAAGAGAATGAACTAAATGCTATAAGAAGAGAGATCTTATATAAGGATAAAGCGAAAACAGCAGATAACCCTATTAATAAAAACAAAGAAGATCTGCTGCCCACCGAAAAACTAAAGGCAAAAACTGAAGAAAAAAAGAAAATTTACGAGCTTGAAAAAGAAAACGAAAAATTAAGGAAACTTATTTTAGAACTGCAACAAGAAAGAAGAAGCAAGCTAATTGCAGGCTTAAGAAATAGTGGAGGGGGAGAATGATTACTTTCAGGGGGGGGCTGGATCCTTCAAATACACATGGTTCAGGGATGCATTCTCTTTTCAATGCCTCCACAAGAAATATTACACAGAAAAATTTTAACGATAGTAGACAGGTTAAAAACATTTTAGCTATTAAAGAAAAAGTATTAGCCAGTAATTTTATTGAAAATCCGGATGCTGAAATTCAATCAAGCTCATATATACCATCTTTAGTTAAAATACCAGCTGAAATAAAAATAGAGGAAATGCCTCATGTATTATCTCAGCAGTATATTGGTATAGATAGTAATGTTTCTAAATTTCAAAGCTGGCAGGATACTTTAAAATATTATTGGGATAAACCTATTGTGAAACTGTCTGTAAGCTTTGGCCTTGGTTTATTAGGAATCGTTACTGCCAGCCATTTTATAAAACGTGCAATGGCTCAAAAAATTGGTAGTAAGGCTAAAAATTTCAATGAAATCAAATCCCTTTTAGATAAACAGATATCTGAAAACTTAGATGACGTTGCTATTAGCCTGGAAAAAATAGCTAATAAATTATTAAATACAGCCAATCAGGATATGGCAGGTAACACAAAGCTTTATCAACAGATGATAGATTTTAGTAATCAATTTAAATCAGCTGCAGCCTCGACAAAAGCAGGTAAGTTACCTGGCAATCTTGAATATCTGTTTGCCAGTTTGAAGTCTCATTTTAAAAAATGTTTTTCCAGCGATGATATATCAAAATTATCACCTCAATTGAAAAAAATAGCAGAACAATTTCAAGGTTCTCAACAATTACCTGCTTTTGCAAGAAACATTAACATTAACGATGATCTTCATGCCACGATTATTAATGCAATTCAAGATCCAACAAATGTGAAGAATGTTCAAGCAGTTATGGCTGTGTTAGGCATTACAACAGTTGGAGCTGTAGGGAAACGTTTTGTGGATGGAGTATGTGATATTGTTGTGAAACAAAAGGAAGCGGATATATCAAGAGACCTTCAGGAAGCTATGATATCAATTGAAACAAGAGCATTTTCCGGGAAAAATAATATATTAAGAAGAATGATAGCAGAAAATGCACAAAAACTTAAAGATATGGCAGATAATAATTGGCAAAATAATTATCAACTGCTTCAAGAGTTTATGAAAACACAGCCTCAAACTATCAATACAATTAAAAATCCTATCTCCTTTACTTCAAATAATGGTGTTTTTGATCAATTTAATAATTTTAACAAAGCATTTCATGGTCTAAATAACTCTTCGGAAAAGAAATCAGGTGACAATAATAAAAAAATGCTATATGTTTTAATGGCTGCCGGTGGTTTGTTAACTGTTGGAGTACTTTATATTGTACTTAGAAATATTGCAAAAACAGTAAAAATGGCAGATACACTGAAAAAAGATGTGTTGAAAAGAACTCAATTTTTGCCAGATGAGATTATTGAAATAATGAAAAAAGATACGCCATTTAGTATTCAGGATGCAGTATTTGGAAATCCAACCAAAATAGGGCTGGCTTCATATGTTGAGGGTGTAACTGGTTTTCTGTATACATATATTATGAATAAAACCCCCGAGACTCTTCTGGCCTTTTTAGCTATAGTTGGTGCTACAGGTGGCGGTTATCTTGGTTCTAAAATGCTTGATGCTGCAAAAGATATTCAGGTTAAGCGTGTTAATGCTGAAACAGAAAGAAGATTGCAAGAAAGATTGGTAGAAGTTGAATTAAAAAACTTTATAGCCAAGAAAAACAGCCTTATAACACCACTTATTAATGAATATGAAAAAATGGTTAGAGAAAAGACAAATAAGACAGAATTAAATAAACAATATAACTTAATATTAGACGAGCTAAGAAATGGTCCTCCATTTATATATGCATAAATTAAAGGTGATGTTAATATGTTTAATATAGCTACAAATACAATTGCAAAACCACAGGTCAATACAATTAATAATGAGTTAAGTTATCTGATTTCAAATGTTGGTATGCAAACTATATTTTCGAATGTTCCAGGTAGTTTTGCCAGATTCAACCTGCCACTTGTGGAAAAGATAGCTAATTATGGACCTTCTGCAGTACCACAAATAGTTAATCTGCTAAATAAAACAAATAGAGATACAGTAATTGCTGAAGGGGCATTAGTTGCCCAAAAGCTAGCAGAGCAAAAAGTTACTGGCTATGAACAGTTGTATGCACCTCTTGCAAGGCATGCCAGTCATCCGTGTCCGGTGGTACAGGTTATGATTGCAGGGGCCTTAAGAAATATTGGTGAACCATCAGCTGTTGGACCTTTGTCTAGAATGCTTTATAATAATATGCATTACCCGCCCAATTATTTTACGTTTGATCCTGCAGAAGAAATAGCTGGATCTTTAATAGAGCTTATAGCTCAAAGATCAGCAGTAAATACTGTGAAAATGCTGGAGCCGAGATTGCAAAATATCGAAAAAAAGCTTGATATAAAAGCCTGATCGGTAGTTATAATGTCTGACAATGGTAAAAACAAAGAATTATTACATAATAAATTATCGCAGGTTAATGAGTTTCTTGAAAATGAAGCTATAGATTCAGCGTTAGACATTTTATTAGAACTATTAGAAGAATTTGATAAAGAGCCAGAAATATATAAAAGCCTTGGTTGGATAGCATTTAAAAAAGTTAAACTTAATGAAGCAGAAGTTTATTTTCAGAAAGCTTTAGAATTAGATAATAAAAATCCTGATTATTGCTATAATTTAGGCTGGCTATATTTTTACAATAATAAATTAGACCTTTCAGAAACTTATTATTTAAAAACAATAGAACTTGAACCAGAATATCCTTTTCCTTATATAAATATTGGTGCAATTAATTATGAAATAAAAAACTATGAAAGGGCATTAGAATATTACTTAATAGCTAAATCTTTAGATCCATCAAATACTCACTTGTTGAATAATTTAGGAGATACTTATTATAAACTCAAAGACTATAATAGTGCCATAAAAACATATCAAAATGCAATAAATCTTGAGCCAGATAATTCAAGAGCATATGGAAATATAGCTCTTGTCTATAATGAAATAGGGCAAACTCAAATAGCAGAAGAACTATGTAGAAAAGCAATTGCATTTAACCCCCAAAGTGTTAATGGGCACTATAATCTAGCCAGTTTTTTATACGAAAAAAAATTATATCAAGAGGCATATGACGAAATTATTCAGGCTAAATCGTTATCGAAACATCTTAATCAACATATATTTACTTTATTAGTCAAAATTAAAAAACAACTTGGAATAAATTATGACGAAGAGCTAGATATATTAGATAAATTACTGGATGATGATCCTTTATACTATCATATAGTTGAGCAAAATCATTATAAAGTATTGGATATACTATTAGAAAGATTAGAGGAAGATATATTAAACTATTTTTATCTTAGTCAGCTTGGATATACGTTGTCTCAATTTGGCAGATATGATAAAGCAATAGAAATATTTGAAATGGCTATTAAATTAAATGATACTGAAGCCTGGACAAATCAGCATTATGCATTTGCTTTAAGTCAGTATAATAAAAAAGAAGAGGCAATAAAATATTATAAAAAAGCTATTAAACTAGCTCCCATGCTTTTATGGCCTAAAAAACAACTGGTAGAATTACTGATACAAATCAATAGGCCTGAAGAAGCTCTAGATATTATTAATGATACCTTGCTATATATTAATGGTACAGAAAACAAAGAATCTTTATCGGAGTTGTTTTCTTTAAAAGCACAATTGCTTACTAAAGATAATATTGATGAAGCTATAGACTGGTATATGCTTGCAATATCATATAACAATTACGAAAGTTATAATTATGAAAGAGTATCATCTTTATTGTCAACTAAATTCACTGATAAATTGACAGTTGTAAAAAATATTAAAGAGCTATTTAGCTTAACAGAAAATGATACTTCAATTTATTATTGTAATAATGCACTTGCTTACCAGCGCTCAGGTAATGTTCATGAATCAATTACTTATTATAAAAAAGCATTAGACTCTGACATAAATTACTATCCTGCCTATACTGGAATAGCACAGGCATTATATGAAAAAAGATACACAACAATTAGTATTAAAGATAATGCAAAAATTTATGATTCAAATCTGGTAAAAAACTGGAACAAGCTTACCAGTAATGAACAATTTATAATTAATTATTCGATAAAACCTTTTAAACATTATGTTGATAAAATCATAAATTCAGGTGGATATATAATTATAATGCCATTAGAAACAAAGATAACCACATATCCTGAAAATAAATATCTTGCAGGGGAATTTTATTATGATGGTACTCCGTATCAAGGAATAAGGGCCTTGGGAGGTCTTAGAGTATACATAGGTATTGAAAGGCTCCGGGATTTGCTCTGGAAAGTTCCGGGTTGGTTGAAACAGGTTCCGGCAAGCTTTGCTCATGAATTTGCACATCAGGTCTATGAAGTTTTAGAAGAAAGAACAGTTGAAGAAATTAACGGTTTATACAAAGAAACCCTTGATAATTCGTATTCGCTTGTATCAGATTATTCAGCATTAAATGTTCAGGAGTTTTTTGCAGAAAACTATTCATTTTTTGTCAGGCAAAAGCTTCATAGTGGTCAAATTCAGCTTCAATCACCGGTATTAGAACTAATACAAAATTTAAGCTATAATTTTTAGTGTAATAAATTCAAGTGTTTAACTGAAAGCAGGCTATATGTGGAGATTCATTAAAAAAGGTGAAGCTCATTATAAAATATTACCGGAGTTAACAGCAAATAAAGAAGTCGAGGTTTTTGGAACTGAACAAATACTAAAAGAATTTAGCGACAAAACAATTAAACAGGCTTCTAATACAGCAAATACTGCAGGTGTTCATAAAATAAACTTGAATGCGGATGCTCATGAAGGCTATGGTTGCCCTATAGGAAGTGTTGTAGCGACAGCTGATACTGTTATGCTTGGACCGATAGGGTATGATATTAGCTGCTCTATGTCTTATATTCAAACAGATATTCCTATTGCGGAAATAGAATCAAAAAAAGTTAGAAGGTCAATAATTGACAATCTTTGCAAATATGTGCCTCAGGGCACCGGTAAAGCTAGGGCTCCAAATCAAATTAAAATTAGTAAACAGTTATATAAACAAATATTAGCAGAGGGTGCTTCAAGCAAGGAGGTATTACAGCAACTTGGAATTGATAATACCTGGCTTGAAAGTCTTGAAAGAACTCATCTGGAAGCTGATCCTGATTTGCTGAGCTCAAAAGTTATAGATAGAGGAGAAGGGCAGCTAGGTTCTCTGGGAAGCGGGAACCATTTTTTAGAAGGGCAAAAAGTTAAAATTATTGATAAAAAGATAGCAAATGTATTTGGTATTAGTGAAAATTTAGGTTTGCTTACTCATTGTGGTTCAAGAGGTTTAGGTCACCAGATTGCAACTGAGTATTTTGAAAAACTGTGGAAATATTCAAATGAAAAAGGAATTATTGTAGCTGATAAAGAACTGGTTTATGCAGATATTGATAGTGCTTTAGGAAAAAAGTATCTGCTTTCAATGGGTTGTGCTGCTAATTTTGCTATTATAAATCATCTTGTTATTAATAATGCAATATATTCAGCTTTGATGGATCTTTATCCTTCTGTAAAATGTAATTTTGTATATCATATTTCTCATAATCTGGTTCAAAAAGAACTTATAGGTCAAAAAGAATATTATATTCATAGAAAAGGTGCTACAAGAGCTTTCCCTGAAGGGCATCCATATCTTGAAAATACTAAATTTATTGAGACCGGTCATCCTGTTATTATTCCTGGGTCTTCTATATCTGGTAGTTCAATAATGGTTGGTTTGCCAGGTAATGAGAAAAATTTTCATTCAACGCCTCATGGGTGTGGCAGGTCTATGGGAAGAAGAGAAGCAAAACGAAGGCTGGACCAGAAATTTGTTAATGAAAAAATGGACGAAGCGGATGTTTTATCTAATAGGCGTAACTATCCAATTGATGAGTTTTCAGATGCATATAAAGACTATAATGAAGTAATTAAATCTGTTGAAATTGCAGGTTTGGCAAAAGAAGTTGTTAAATTAAGTCCTTTATTTGTCATAAAAGGAAATTAATACAGGCTGCAATAAATAATAAAGCCCCAAAATGGGGCTTTATTTAGTTAATTTATTTATTCTTCTTCTGTCTCTTTTTTATCACTGACAACTTCAGCAACTACGTCTATTGGAATCTGGTTTGTTTCAACAATTTCTTCATTATTAGCGGGATCTTTTTTCTTCTGAGTTGCGAGTCTGGTTACGGCTGCTACATAATCATCATCATCTAGAGACTGAATATTGACACCGGTTGCAGTTCTGCTTTGTCTGGATATGCTTTCGCAAACCTGTCTGGTGACAACACCATTTCTGGAAGAGATCATAATTTCTGACTCTCCTTTAACAACAAGTATTGTAATTACTCTGCTAGACATTGATTTGAATTTTAGAGCAATTAAGCCTATACCACCTCTATTCTGAGGCCTGAATTGAGATAGTTTTGTTCGTTTGCCATAACCATCTGTTGTGATAATTAATAAATCACCATCATGATTTCTAGGAATTACATCACAGCCAACTATAGAATCACCTTTTCTTAATTTTATTGCTGTAACGCCTCGAGCAGTTCTTCCTAATGGTCTTAGCTGGTCACAAGAAAATCTTATCGCCATCCCATGACTTGTGCCTATTATAATGTCATGTGTGCTACGTGCGGTCTTTACCCATTCAAGTGAATCGTCATCAGCAAGCTTAATGGCTATAAGCCCATTTTTTCTTATGGAATTAAAGTTTTGTAGTTCAACTCTTTTAATATACCCTTTTTCTGTGAGCATTACGAGGAACATATCTTCTTTAAACTCAGCAATTGGAATTACTGCAGTTATTTTCTCATTTTGCTCTAAAGGTAACAGGTTTATTATTGGTAGACCTTTAGAATGCCTGCCTCCTTCAGGAAACTCATATACATTAAGGCTATAGGCCACTCCTCTGGAGCTGAAAAACAACACAGCACTGTGCATAGTTGTTGTAAAGAAGTGATGAACATCGTCATCATCTCTTGTTTTCATGCCACCTTTGCCTCTGGTTGCTCTGTTTTGCCTTTCAAATGTATTTAATGGTATCCGTTTAATATATCCATTGGTGGTAATAAATACTGCCATGGGGTCATTTGGAGTCAGGTCTTTAATGCTGTATTCATCCATATCGGGCAGAATTTCAGTTCTTCTTTCATCAGCATATTTTTCTTTATCTTCTAACAATTCCTGTTTAATAATTTCAAGAATTTTTTCTCTACTTTCAAGTATAGCTGTCAGTTCAGCGATTCTATTTTGAAGTTCATCAAATTCGTTATTAATTTTTTCTTGTTCTAAGCCTGTTAATCTACGAAGTTGCATTTCTAAAATGGCATTAGCCTGGTCATTATCCAGGTTGTAGTTACCCATTAATAAGTTTCTGGCATCTTCAGTAGTTTTGGCATTTTTTATTGTTTCGATAATATTATCAAGATCTCCAAGGGCTATCATTAGACCTTTGAGAATATGGGCTCTTGCTTTAGCTTTATTAAGGTAAAAGCTCGTTCTGCGAGTAATTACTTCAACTCTATGTTCTACAAATTCTTCTAATATATCAAGAAGGTTTAATAGCCTTGGTTGTTTATTAACAAGGGCAAGCATATTAACGCCAAAAGTATTTTGCAATTGAGTTGATTTAAAAAGGTTATTTTTTACTACATCTGGTTTGGCGTCTCTTTTAAGTTCTATAACGATTCTAATTCCATCTCTATCAGACTCATCTCTGAGATCACTAATACCTTCAATACGTTTATCTTTAACCAGTTCTGCTATTTTTTCAATCAAGTTTGCTTTATTAACCTGATATGGTAGTTCAGATACAATGAGAGCTGTTCTATCAAGTTTGCCGGTGCCACCTTCAACCTGTTCAATAGAAGTAACAGCACGCATGACAATACTGCCTCTGCCTGTTTGATAAGCTTGTCTTATTCCGACTGTTCCAGTTATTGTAGCTGCTGTAGGGAAATCGGGCCCTTTTATATACTCATATAATTCATCAATTGTAATTTCTGGATCATCTATATAAGCAATTAATCCGTCAATAAGCTCTCCCATGTTGTGAGGAGGTATATTAGTAGCCATTCCAACTGCAATGCCGCTACTGCCATTAAGTAATAAAACAGGTAGTCTTACGGGAAGAACGTCAGGTTCTTCTAAGCTTCCGTCAAAGTTTGGAGAGAAATCAACAGTATCGCAGTCAATATCAGATAAAAGTGATGTAGATACTTTCTCTAGACGTGCTTCTGTGTACCTCATTGCAGCAGGAGAATCTCCGTCTATGCTGCCAAAATTTCCATGACCATCTATGAGGGGGTATCTGGATGAAAATTGTTGTGCAAGTCTGACTAATGCATCATATACAGCTGTATCGCCATGAGGGTGGTATTTACCCAGAACTTCCCCGACTATACGAGCGCATTTTTTAAAGGGTTTATCTGAAAACATTCCAAGTTCATTCATTGCAAATAGAATTCTGCGGTGAACTGGTTTTAAGCCATCTCGTACGTCTGGTAATGCTCTACCAACAATAACAGACATTGCATAGTCTATATATGAACGCTTCATTTCTTCTCTAAGATTTATAGGTACAATTCGACCTTCTTCGAAAACTGTGTCTTTAGCCACCTTTTAGCTCCTCACTCCAAGTTTTAAGTCCGTGTATAAATTTAATTATAGTTATTAAATAAGAAATGTTATTTAATAAACAGTAATAAAATGAAAATTAGTTTGTTAATTGTTCATATAAATATTAAATAAAGGGAACAATTATTTGTATAGTAGCACAAACGTACTTACTTACCAAATCCTGGAGAAGTTTCAGGTAAACTTTTGTAGCTATTATTTGATCGAACTTTTTGCTCAATAAGTTTAGATGAATAACCTGCTTTTCTAAATAACATCTCCATTAAGTTTTCTCTATCTACCAGAGAATCCTGGCCTGGAGGTATAGTCTTTAAATAAGGGTATTTATTTTTAAGTTGTATCCACACTTCAGCTTCATATGTCCAGCCATAAGTTTCTTCTTTTACAGAATTTTGATCATCCTGATGGATAGACTCATGAGATAATAAAGACCCTAAAGCTTCTACTGGTGCATTGGAATGTTTTTTATTAATAAATATAAGTAGATTATTATTTTCATCTTTCCAGCCAAGTGCATCGTGATCTTTAAATTCATTAGATATACTGGATAAATCTTTAAAAATTACTTTAATGGGTTTTTTAGAATTGTTATGTCCGGCAATAGCCCTTCGGGCCCATTCTCCGTCGGTGTTTATCAGAGCATCAAGGGCTTTGACTATTTTGCTATCTTTTACAAGAGGATATGCACCTGGCGTGATATCTGAAACCGAGCCTTCTTGTTTTTCAAGAGGCTCTGTATATGTAATATTACTAGGATTTAAAGACAATAAAAGAGCAGAAACTATTAGTATTAAATTTTTTTTCATTTGTCTTTTCTAATCATTTGAAATTTTGGGAATTATTTAAATTATATTTATTTTCATTCATAAAGCTATTTAAAATCATCAACTAAAAAAATTAAATTGAATAAAAATAAAAGGCTACAAAATCTGTAGCCCTTTTTATAAAAGAGTTCTCTACTCTTTCGACTTAATTTATTGTTATGCCATCATACCAAATTGCTGGAATGGCATTT
>JBFMGH010000007.1:0-2431 GCA_040752795.1 Cyanobacteriota bacterium | reverse complement strand
TAGTATCATTATCAGGTATAGTTATAAATAATGCTGTAGTTCTTATAGAGCGATTTAAAATAGAAATGGATGAAAATAATTATGAGCCATCCAGGGCCATTATAGAGGCATCTCAAAGAAGATTAAGGCCTATTCTATTAACTACATGCACAACTGTTGTAGGTTTACTGCCCTTATGGTTTGGAGGAGGCCCCATGTGGGAAACACTGGCCATTTCTATAATATTCGGGTTGCTATTTGCTACGCTATTAACACTTGGCTTTGTTCCTGTGGCATATAGTTTATTATATAGAATTAGTTTTAAAAACTTTGAATATTAAAGCAGGTAGCAATAGTGAAAGATCAAACACATATTGTAACAGGAGCCTTTGGATATACGGGTAGATATATAGCCAGAGAATTGATAAATAGAAACATAAAAGTAATTACTCTGTCAAATGCCCTTAACAGGCCAGATTATTTTAATGGATCTGTTAAAAAAATTGAATTTTCTTTTGATAACCATGAGTTACTGGTTAATATAATGAAACAGGGTTCTGTTCTCTATAATACATACTGGGTGAGATTTAACTGTAAGGAATTTAATTTTAATCAGGCAATAACAAACTCAAAAAAGATTATTAATGCAGCAAAAGAAGCTGGCATAAATCGAATAGTACACATTAGTGTTACTAACGCCGAAAAAGGAGAAGGGTTAGAATATTTTGAAGGCAAAAAAACTATTGAAGATTATATTATTAATTCAGGCCTTCCTTATACAATAATCAGGCCAGCGTTAATATTTGCTGAAGGAGATATTCTTATAAATAATATAGCCTGGTGTTTAAGAAGATTTCCGTTTTTTATTTTGCCGGGTAAAGGAGAATATAAACTTAACCCGGTTTTTGCTGAAGATCTGGCAAAGGCTTGTGTAGATGTCGTGGAATCAGAAGAAAATGACATTATTGATGTGGTCGGGCCAGAATGTTTTACATTTAAAGAATTTGTTGAACTTATAGCATGTTCTATTGACTATAAAAGGCCAATAATATCTGCATCGCCTGATATTACTCATTTATTCTCAGAATTTATTAGCCTTGCAGTTAAAGACCCTGTAATAACTAGAGATGAAATTAAAGGTTTAACAAGAAATCTTTTATATTCAGGGGCAAAGCCTGCAGGGCTAACAAAATTTTCTGACTGGATAAAAGAAAATTCATCTTCAATAGGACAAAAATATGCCGGTGAAATGATCAGGCGATTATATAAATAAAAATTGTATTATATTTGTAACAAGTTAGTTATTATTGCTTTAAAAAGGGTTTAATAAAGTCATGTTTTATTTAAAATAATTTAATTATCGAGAGAGAGATATTCCGGGGATAAAATAATAATGAGAGTTAACGACTTTTCTTTTGCATCTACAATTAAAAGTAATAAAAATCATTGCAAAAATAATTTAAATCCAGGACTTAAAACTATTCAAAAGGATACAATTACTTTTGGCACAACAAAAGCAGTTTCTTTAGAGAATAAATATATAGACCCATCAGAGATTTCTGGCTTGAGCGAAGATTTTACAAAAGGTATTTCTGCACTTCAACGGGTTGATAAACTTAATTTAGAAAATGTTAAAACTTTAATCAATAAACTATTACCAGATAAAAAAGTTACTGTTAAAAGCATTGATCAAATAAGGGAAGTCAGTGGTTTAGAAACTGTTCCCAAAGAAATAGCTAAAAATATTTATGGTGTATTTAATCCTGTTTTTGACAGATCAACAGGTGAACTAAAATTTGAATTATATCTCAACCTTTCTGATTCAGAAAAAGCTGAAGTTAAGGATACCAAATGTATAGCAAGGGTTCACGAATTTGTGCATTTGCTACAAGCCAATACAAAAAGAAATTTTGAATTAACCAGAAATGCTTTGATGTGCCCAGAACAGGCTTATCAATCATACCCAAAACTATCAAATATTTTTCATGCTATAGAACAAGAACTTTACTTTAATTCAAACAGGCCTCAAGAAAAATATCCTGAAATGATTAAAGGATATGTTGACCCTTATTACGCAAAATCAGATAGTATAGATGTCTATAAATTTGTTATGGTAAATGCTTTTAATGAATCTCAAGCACATTTTGAAAGCCTAAAAAGCCTATTGAAAGTTTTAAAACCTGAAAACTTAACAGAAACAAGCCCATTTAAAGTAGTTTATGGCACTATTCCTGTTTATATGAATCTTGCTGAAGGAGCTTTAAAGATTCTTAATGACGATATGAAAAGCATTTTAAAAGACCGTGATAAAGATGTTGTAGATTTCTATTACTCCGTTCATAAAATGTTTGACAGATAAAGCTCAAATATGTTAAAATTATTAGATGAACGAGAAGAATGATACCAGAAACTTAACCCAAAAAGAACAGGATATAATCCGAGAAAAAGCTGT
>JBFMGH010000006.1:0-3913 GCA_040752795.1 Cyanobacteriota bacterium | reverse complement strand
TAAAATTATATTTTTATTAATTTTAATACTGGTTTTTTTGCGGACCCCCCCACCAAAAAACACCCGTCCCTTAATTCCCTGAAATCTATCATTACTTTCAAGGAAAAGGATAGATTCATTATTTATTTGAAATAGTATAAAAGGTACAATAAATAGCAAAACGAGAACTGTTGAGTAAATAACTTAATGATTCCAAAATTGTTGTTACATTTTATTTACTAAGACTAACATTATTTTTATGTCCATCCTAGAATAGTTTAATGGGGAGGGGGACAACTGGAGATTACATAATTAATGCTTCAAATAGCACATACCAATATCTTCAAAATTAACCCGATAAATATTATTTCTTTTAACGGTATTGAGAAAAAACTTAGCAATACCAACAATACTTATATTTTAGCTTTTGATCTCGATGGAACTTTTCTAGAATGCAATAAAAAGGATATTGAAAAATTTATAAATCTATCTACTCAAAAAAATCATAAGTTAATATATGTTTCAGGCAGACTTGGCAAAGAATTAAGCACTATTAGAGAAGATTATGCTCAAAAAGGAATAAATATACCTCTACCAGATTATTTTATTGCTAATAATGGTCAATTTATCTATGAAAAACATGGTGATAAAATGTCTGCGATTCCGCTGGAAGAGTGGAATAACATAATATCAAAAACAAATTTCAACCGAACCACTGTAAAACAGGTTATAGAAGATTTTATTAATACTAATTCTAAGAATTCAAAACCTGTCATGGTTCAATTTGACCACAAACCTTCCGAATTCAATGTAGAATACCTGGTAGATTATAGAATCAAAAAGGGATTAACAAATAAACTTACTCAGGAACTTAAAAAACATAACATTGATGTAAAAGTTATTTTTGATTATGTACCACCTGCAGCAGTTAAAAATGGCCTGTCAAAACTTCCAGACTTTAAAGAAAAACTGCAACACATGGTTGATAAAGATGGAGGCATTTTAGCTTTAAATATTGCAGCTGTTAATAAAGCTGATGCAGTAGAATTTATCAGAAATAAACTGAATATTGAAATGAATAGGGTTGTAACAGCCGGCAATGGTGCCAATGATTTAAGCCTAGCAGCTAAAGGTTACTGGTTTATTCTTGTTAATAATGCTCAGAAAATCTTAAGAGAGCTTATTAAAAACCTATCTCAAGACAAAATTATTCAGGCTACTAAAGATGGAGCTGCGGGTATAAATGAAGCTCTGGAAAAAATATTTGCTAAAGTTGGCCTGGTTAAAACTTAATTTAACTCTGTTAATCTCTCACGTGATAGTTTTCCAAAATATGATGCCTTACAAGTATTAAAAGACTTGTTATACGCATGCTCAGCAGAAGATTTATTATTAATCTGTTCATACGCTTTTCCAATTAAATAATATAACTCTGACGTATATGGTTTGCCTTCAAGATGACCAAGATTAGATTTAACAAAGTTTAAAGTCTCTAGTGCTTCTTTTGGTTTGTTTTGATCTAAATACATATTTGCATAATCAACATATAAAGGCAAAAATACTGTTGAATATTGCTTTAAACTTTTGCCAAGAGCTATTTTAGCTATATCAATAGCCAGATCCTTTAAATCTTCTTTATAGAAAAAATAAAACGCCATTAACATATATAGTCTTGATTTTTCAACAAAATCTAAACTGAATTCGTTTTTGATTCTGACAACTTTTTGAAAATCTTCAATATTAATATACCTTGATATTAATTGTTGAATCTCGTCATAACTTGAATCGTCAAGACTTTCTACTGCTATAATATAATGTTCTCTCAGATTATGTTTTAATCTTGATAAATAGTATATTGCATTACCTGAAAACTCTTTATATTTTAATAATGATAAAAATGCTTCTTTTGATTTATGAATTTTACCGCAATGATAACAACCCAGACCAATAGATAAATAATTTTTTTTATTTAAAAACAATGTTAATCTTGCTAACAAAATCGAAATATTTATAAACCCTTTATCTTGAATAACAGCAATAAGAAAACCAATAGCAAAGAGAAAACTTCTACGAAACACAAGAAATAGTATTATGGAAAGAATAACAATACCTGTAACTATAAAAACTGTAGTTGAATGAATTATTTCATTAAAACCCATAAAAGCCTCATTATTTTAATAGTTATTTATTTTACTACTTAAAATAACAATTGCAGCCCACAGAAAAAATTTAACCCCGATTACTTCGTAAATCAGTAATCAGCGAGGAGATTGCAGGTTTTACGTAAAATGTAACAAATTTATTAACCGGGCTAAAATATTATCAATACCTTATTAATAATAGTTATTGCTCTCAATAAAGCAAAGCAATATAAGAAGTAAATAATTCTAGCAACATTAATTTTTACCAGTTTTTAAACAGAGAGATGATTCAAAATACTAATATTAATTTATCTTTAATTAAACCATCATTACCGACAAGTTTTAAAGGCTCTGATAGCCCTTTAAAGAAACCCTGTTTTGATTATTTACTTGCATTTGATCTTGATGGAACATTTTTACATTGCAATAAAAATGATATAGTCAAGTTCGTTGAACTATCTAAAAACCAAAATTGCAAGCTCATATTTGTATCAGGCAGACTTGCTAACGAGTTAGATTCAATTAAAGCAGAATTTAAACAAAAAGGTATCACTATACCAACCCCAGATTATTTCGTTTCAAACAACGGTCAATTTATATTTGAAAATTTTAATGGAAAACTTCTTCCATCAGAAGAGTGGAATAACCTCATTGCAAGCACCGGGTTTAACCGTGATAAGATAAAATCCTTTATGGAAGGTTTTATTCAAAATAATACTATTGAATCAAAACCGGCATTGCTGCAATTTAACCACAGACCTTCAGAATTTAATATTGAATATTTAATTGATTCTAAAATGGAAAACATTGAAGCTAAATTAAAAAATCATTTTAAGAATTCAGATATAAAATGTAAGTTTATTTTTGACTATGTTACCCCAGAAGATGTTAACAAAGGTTTAAGTAAACTTCCATCAAAGGTTAAAGATATTATTAAACCAATGTTAGACAAAGATGGTGGAATTTATGCTCTGCATATAACTGCTGTTAATAAAGCAGATTCCGTAGAGTTTATCAGAAATAAACTAAAAATAGATAAAAATCATGTTATTACTGCCGGAAATGGTGGTAATGACTTTAGCATGGCAGCTCAAGGTTACTGGTTTATACTTGTAAGTAATGCTCAAAATATTTTAAAAGATTTAATTCAATCAATTAGCCAAAATAAAGTTATTAAAGCTACAAAAGCCGGCCTTAGTGGCATTAATGAAGCTATAGAAAAGATTTTTAATAAATAATTAAAAGCCCCCTAGTATTTTCTAAAGGGCTTTTAAGTTCTTTTGTTAAGTTAACTATTTTTTGTTAACCATTTCTCTGAACTGTTTACCAGCAGAAAATACTGGAACTGTTTTAGCAGGTATTTGAATCTCTTTACCTGTTTGTGGGTTTCTACCAGTTCTTGACGCACGTTTACGAGCTTCAAATGTACCAAATCCTACCAATGTTACTTTTTTACCTTTAGCAACTGTTTTTTGAACTACGCTCATTGTAGAATTAATGATATCTGCTACATTTTTCTGAGAATTTTTGGTTTTTCTTGCGACTTCTTGTACTAATTCTTCTTTATTCATTTACAATTTCCTTTCAAAGAACCGATACCGAGCAATATTATACAAGGTTACATAAGAAAAAATCAAGCATTTTTTTAAAATAATTCAATTACAGTTATTTAATTAACTCTTTTCGTTATTTTCGTTACCTGTTGGTAAATCTAAAATTTATTTCTATAATTTAGAAAGGAAACTTCTACCCATATTGGTTATGAATTTATTTAAAAAGTAAAATTTTTATGC
>JBFMGH010000005.1:0-19156 GCA_040752795.1 Cyanobacteriota bacterium | reverse complement strand
ATCTGTTTTTATAGGGCCTTGTTCAAATGGTCAGCAGTGCTTACATTTTGAACCCTCGATAAAGATCTATTTCCGAAACTTTGTGAATAATCCGGGTTATATATTGAGTAAATAAATTAACAACAAAAACCTTAATAAAATATACTAAAATCACCCAAAACAAAAAATATACGCCTGTTGATCTTTTTATCAATAACCTTTTTAAGTAATCTTTTTTATTCATAAACCATTTTATATTTTTGCTTAACTGGATTTAATATAATCAGATAAATTACAAATTTTATTCATAATGTTATTAACAAAATTGGGTTTTGATTTATCTTCTTCCTTCAAAGTTTTATAGTTTACAATATTTATCGGATCTTCAAAAGTAACTTTTTCTTCTTCATGTTCAATATTGAAAAGAACAATATTAGATTTATATTGTATTAAAGGCTCCTGAAAATCATCAATTCCTTTAAGCTCCCCATAGTCAAGCCATACACCATAACAGTAATGACAAAGATCCACATAGATATCAGAGTTTAACTTCCAATTGTATCTACACATAGAAACATTACAGCGAGGACATGGTCTTTTAGTTTCTGATTTAGCTATATCAACAGGCTTTGGAACAAATTCCCCTTTTATTTCTTCATAAGTAGGATCTTTTGATAACTTTCTTATTTTAATTAATTCACCTTCATCAAACCAGATACCTTTGCAGCTATCTTCACAAACATCAATTTCTATATCACCAACATAATTGGGCACAAGAAATGATTCACAAACCGGACAAATTAGAGGCATATAATATTTCCTTAAATCAATTAACTTTAGTTATTTTTTACATCAAACCTTAATAAAATGGCAAGAAATTAAATTAACTGAACAAAACCTTTCTCGAAATACTCTAATCAAAATTTTATACAAATTTATTAAAATAATTTATAAAGAAAAAGCTTTTAAAAAAAGTATTAATAAGTATAATCAAGATAATTAAACTCATATATAAATAAATTTCGTAAAAAATTCAATAAAATTTATTTATGATTACGAGTTATTAGCAATTGGTATCAGGTAAATTAAACAATTCATAGCATAATATGCTTCCAATTAAGAATGAAATAGACAACATTAATGTAGGATTAGAAGGATGGTCAAATGATCAAACCATTCTTTCTATTAGCTACTTACCCAATAGTGATATAGTTAGCTGTATTTATGAACTCTTACATAATAATAAAGAGATTTCTAATGGCCAATTAACTAGTCTTTCAAAACAAAAAGCCCATTGTGTAAATTTTCAAAGTTTTATTATTAAAGAACCAATTTATCATTATTCATCTTATGTTAAAGAAACCAGAGACTTTATAGCTGAACTTAAATATGAAATTAATCAGCTTGACAAGGTATTTGAAAAAATTAATTTTAGTACAGAAGCTAAACATATTTTTCATTTGTTTGTATCAAGAACTTCTCCCGTTATTTTCAATATGGGTTTTGCTGACGCAATTAATCATGCGTCTCAAGTAACTAAAAAATGTATAGTTGAAGCCTATAAAAGAAATTCAAATGATTATGAACTTCTTCAAGCAGCTATTGTTGGCTGGATTCATGATCCTAAAGTTCCATTAAAGTTCTCATGGAGTAATCTAACAACTCATCCAGTAATAGCTTGCTCAATAGCATTAAAGTTCTTAAATCAATCAACTTTAAAAGATGCTATTTCTAAGTATCTTTTAAAGTATTTTAATAATAAAGATATTTCTCCTGAAAAGTTTATTAATGGTATAGCAGAAGCTTTAGCCATAAATAATGATTCTGAGTATGTATTAACTAATGGAATTCTTTACAGGCCTAACTGGGCATCCGGCCCATCAGAACCAGGAGGAATTATTGATCAAATTTTATCTCTTTCTGATAATGAATTAAAGTCATTGGGCATTGAAGAGTCTCCTGAACAATTAGCTAATAAAGTAAAAGAAAACGCAATTTATTGGTTTGAAAATTCTGCAGAAGGTAAGAAAATAACAATTTTTGAATCCAGTATTAAAACAATACTAAGTCATATTAAACTTGAAACTGGAATAAGAGGCATTTATATTAAAGCATTTGAAAAATCATTTAAATCTGTTGCCCCTAAATATAATTTCCCCACTACTACCCGGCCAGAAAAATTATTTGATCAGATTATAAATGGGGAAATTTTAAATGGTGAATTTATTATTGATATAAGAAATTCTTTACAATCAAGTTCTATTACCAGTGAACAGATTTTTTTAATACCAACTGTAAGTGGAACAAGTTTGTTTTGTTATAATATTGAACTAGAAAATCCTACGATTTCAGCATTGGCATTAGAAATATCTGATCCATTACTCTTAAGTCCGCATAAATTACTAATAGAAGGTGTTAAAAGTACTGTTATTGATCAGATTAAAGACTTTTTGGATTCTTGTATTAAAAATATTATCTATTTACCTAACGAAGCAAAATCTGGAGGCAAAATTTGGCAAAGAGATTTATATGTTTCAATATTACAAACTGCTGATGATCTAACAGGACAAAATCAATTGGAACAATTTGTTGAAAAATTAAATAAGTATGACAATATATATAAACCATTCAAAACAAACTCTTCTCAAAACATTGATATAGTTATTATTGATGATCAAATTAATCTTCTTTCAAACCTCATAACCGATCCAAACTCCTGGACAAATGTAGAAACAAAAGAAAATTATGCCAATATTAAAAGAAAAGATCCTGCTAATAATGAGTTTCTTGATAAGTTATTTTATATACTAAAAGAAAATTATGAAATTGCAGCTCAAAAGAGCCCTGAAATGTTTGGATTAATTACTGTTGAAATCTAAATATTTTCTTTTTTTTCTACACTAAAACGTTTATATGTAGCCGCAAATTCATTATCATTATCAATTGTTAATGCTATATTAAATTCATTTATTGCTTTATCATATTCGTTAATACGATAATAAACTTTACCTAGAAGGTTATGATAATATACATTTTCTGGTTCCATTGTCATTAGTTGTTTTAGATTGTTTATAGCTAAATTATATTCACCTAATTCAATAAAAACATTTGCCATACTAAAATAAATACTTCTATCATCAGGGTTTGCTTTAATTGCCCGGGTAAATATATCAAAAGTTTTACTTATTTGACCATTTCTGGCATAAGATAAAAGTAATAAAATAACTGGTTCATTCTCATCAGGATATTCTTTAACAAGCTTTTCTAAACGATTGATAGATTTTTCAAATTGTCCGGATAAATGATAACACTGACATAGCTCCATTTTTGCTTCGTATTGATTACTATTAAGCTCCAAAGCTTTTTCATAGTTTTGAATAGCTAGTTTAAACAAGCACTTTTTGTAATAGCATAAACCTAAACCATAATATCCAGCAAAATTTTTAGAATCAAGAGTAATTAACTCTCTAAATTGTTGAATAGCTAAATCAAATTTTCTTGTATTAATATACTTTTTACCCTGAATTAAAAATTTTTCTATTTCACTATCCATTAACAAACCTCAAATATTTTTATACACTAACTACTTTATTAACAATTTCATTTATTCTAAGTTAAAATTTTCTAAAAAATTTTGATTCATTCTTATTTAAATCGTTAGATTTAAGATTATTTAGTTCAACTTTAAGCTCAGAAATTTCATTTTTAAGAATAGTATTATAATTTTCTAATTCATTTATTTTTGCATTTAAATTTTTTACCTCTGTAATTAATTCAGTATTTTTTAATTCACAAATTTTTGAGTTTGTCACATATTCAGCTGTTTCAAGAATTAATTTTTTATTTTCTTCCTGCAATATTTTAAGCTCAGCTCTGGTTTCGAACAGTTCTGTTTGTGTTGATTTAATTATACCCTCAACCATTTCAACCTGATTTGAGGATACTTCCTTAAAGCTTTGTATCAAACTATCAAAAGAAGATTGTTCCATTGAAACCATTTGAAAGCCTGTTGCATCGTTAATAATTTCAATATCTTTAATGGGTTCCGAACCATGTTGTGATTCTTTAAAAGTTTGTTCCAAACCTGGTTCAGAACTATTATCCATAACTATTAACAATGTTTTCCTATTATTAATAATTTCATGGGTGGTTCGCAACTGGTTGCGGTTGATTTGTTTTCTTACAGCTGTTTCAGATATTTTTTTTTCAATAGCATATTCTCTAACAGTTAGTTTTTTCATTTGTTCCACACCTTCTTTTGGATGGTTCTAAACTGGTTTTGTTTGGTTCTTAAGAGGTTCTAAACTATACTATCACTTGACTACAACATATGCAAGTAGTAAATTAATTCAAGAATAATTAAAAAAGACTACTACCATAATGGCAGCAGCCCTGTTTGTTTGTATTTAAATATTAGCTGCTTTATTTGGTAGTGTCAAGTATTTGAAATATTTCAGGAGGAAACTTGACATGAATAGTTGTTGGGTATGTTGTGGTACTGAATATGATTTTTCATATCAACATTTACATGGGGTTATGCTTGGAAATTTAAACTATATAGCTCGTGAATTTGACTTAAGCCACGCTGAATATCATATTTTAGGGGTTTTAATTGGTTTTTGGAATAAAAAGCTTGAAAAATCCTATCCTACTACAATAATGTTAGCAAAATATGCTTGTATGAGTCATACAACTGTTAAAAAGTGCTTGTTAAACCTCTCAGATAAGGGGTTATTAGAAATATTAAGACCTTTAAAAACTAAGCGGTATCAGTATATATTAAATTTAAACATGTTTTTAAATTTTCAACAAAAACTATCAAAGCTACCATTTAAGCACTCCTTTGGTTTTTCATGCAGTAAAAAACATGATAAGAAACAAATAGAATAAACAAACAAGAATAAAACATCATGTTTCTTTGGATATCATGATGTTTTTAATTAATAAACAATTCTAAAATGCTAATGGAACTATTTAAATAACAAATATGGATTAATATTAACCTCCAGATATAATATCACCCAATATTCCAGAAACAGATGAACCTCGTTGAACCTCTCCTACAGGCATTCTGGAAGCAGAGATAATTCTATCTGCCATTCTTGAAAAAGGCATAGTTTGTAAATAAGTATCGCCTGGACCTGTTAAAGTTGCAAAAAATAAACCTTCTCCCCCAAATAATGCTGTTTTAACGCCTCCAACAAATTCTATATCATAGGTTACAGTTGGTTGAAATGCAACAAGACAACCAGTATCAACTTTTAATTTTTCTCCGTGGGCTAACGTTTTTTTCAAAATGGTTCCACCAGCGTGAATAAAAGCCCAGCCATCGCCTTTAAGTTCTTGTAATATAAAGCCTTCTCCTCCAAAGAAACCAGCACCAATTCTTTTTGCAAATTTTATATTAATATCAACACCCCAGGCAGAGCATAAATAAGCATCTTTTTGACATAATATAGGGCTTTTAGAAAGATCAACCGGAATTATTTTTCCTGGATAAGGTGCTGCAAAAGCTACTTTACCTTTTTGATTTCCCACACATTTAAATGCTGTAATAAAAAAACTTTCACCCGTTACTATACGTTTTAATCCGCCTAGTAAAGCACCTCCAATTCCATTACCTTCTTTTGTAGATGCTCTTGTTTCCATTTGAACTTCATTAGTCATAAACATCATTGCTCCTGCTTCAGCCATTACAGTTTCACCAGGGTCAAGAGTTATTATAACTGCTTGCATATCATCGCCAATTAATTGATAATCTATTTGATCTGCCATATTTTACCCTCCATGTGCTGATAAATTTATACTATTTATGTATTGAATAGTTTATCAAAAATATTTTATTAAAAAAAATCAAACTGGTTATATAAAAATTATTTGATTCAAATCATACTTTTTTCTGATTAATATTTCAGATAAATTACTGATGGTTTTGAAACGGAAAACACTTATACTGTTGTTAAAGAACTCTTCGTATCTATTAATAACAAAAGAAGGAGGAACATAAAATGGGATTAACAGCCTCACAAGGTAGATTATTAATGCTTACAGGCAGACAAAATGATTTGGAATTCAGTAGTATGAATAAATGTCAGGAAAGATTAATAATTACAGATCAGTCAGGTCAAATCAGTGAAACAGATAATAAATTGAGAAAAGAACTTAGTGATTATGAAAATCAATATAGTACCTTGAAAAACAAATTGGAGCTAATGTTTCTGGAGGTATTTTTGGAGCTGTAGTTGGGTTTGCTAAAAAAGTGGGAAGTTTTTTCGTTCATTTGTTTGGTGGCAAAACTAAAGAAGATAGAATTAAAGAAAAAATGGAGCAAATTAAAAGAAAAGCAGAAGGTGTAAAAAAACAAGAAGAAATCCTTCAAAATAAAATGAATATATTACATGAAAAAGATAAGAAGTTAGAAATTCAAATTAAACAGATTGATACCCAGCACAAAGCTGTTCAAACAGAATTAGAAAGTATTCAAAAAACTATTGATAAAAATATTGAGAACTCTTTTAAAATATTAGGTTAATTACATATATAAAGAGTGTTCTAAACCTGCTCTTGATAGGGGCAGGTTTTCAAATACAATCTCATACCATTTCATTCTATAGTCTTACAAAAAATTCAGACATATTTCTAATAGGCAAATAGGGCTCATTACTGACGATTTAAAGCTGGAAAGAAGTTAGTATAGGATTATCGCCAAAAAACAGAAATTAAGTTTGTAAACGAAAGGAGAATAAAAATGGGATTAGCAGCATCACAAGCAAGGTTATTAATGTTAACATCACGACAAAGTGATTTAGAATTTCAAAGTGAAAATATTGCAGCAAAAAGAATGAAAATTGCTGACGAAGTTCAAAGTTTATTAAATGAAGAAGAATCCGGTAGCTCTTCATCATCAAATAGTGCTTCCAACAATATAAATATGAATGATGTTATGGGTTCATTACTAAATATAGGTACAATGGCTCTTTGTCCAGAGCTTGGAATAGGAGAAGAATTGGCCGAAGGAGGATTGGGAAGCCTACTAGGTGGTGGCAAAGGTGGTATAGGTGAAATGCTAGGCAGTCTTCTTGGTGGTGGAGAAGAAGGAGGAGGAATAGGCAATGTGCTTAATAACCTTCTTGGTGGTTTATTTGGAAATTCTTCCTCTGCTCAAGGTTCTCAAGCTGACTCCAGTGAATCAAATGGTAATGATCAACAAATTCAAGATCAACTAGCCCAGCTTCAAGAAGAAGATAAAAAACTTGAAATTCAGCTAAAACAAATTGATACTCAACATCAAGCTGTACAAACTGAAGTAGATAGTGTTCAAAAAGTTATAGATAAAAATATTGAACAGTCATTTAAAATCCTTGGATAGCTTAACAAATAACGCCTTACTCCTTATAAGCCCTGCTTTTATAGAGAGCAGGGTTTTTTTATTAACTGGCCATAATATTTATAGTTTTCTCTCATACTTTCTTCTGATTCAAGAACCAAACTATTTTCTTATAGGTAAATCAAGCTTTGTACTGAAGTAAAACTTTTTTCAAAAGTTTATTATGGAATTATGGAAGCACATAAGGCAAATCGACAGACAAAAAGGAGGAATAAACATGGGATTAGCAGCATCACAGGCCAGACTTTGTATGTTAACAGGAAGAAAAAGCGATCTTGAATTTAATAGCATGAATCTGTCTCAAAAAAGAATGGATCTAGCTGATAAAATTCAAGGGCTATTAAATGATAGTGGTACATCGAAAAATGAGAAATCAAAGTTTAATTTTGAAAATATGTTTAAAATGGCAGGAACCGTTTTGGGCCTAGCTTATGGTGGAATAATAGGAAGCCAGATTGGTCAGAGTATTGGTGGAATGTTAGGAAATATTTTTGGAGAAGCATGTGGTTCATCATCATCAGGATCAAAGATGTCTGAAGATGAAAAACAGAAAAAACTTGCAATGCTTCAACAAGAAGATAAAAAACTTGAAATAAAGATAAAACAAATTGATACCCAGCATAAAGCTGTTCAAACAGAAGTTGAAAGTGTACAAAAAGTTGTTGATAAAAACATAGAGCAATCATTTAAAATTCTTGGATAGAATAAACAATATATAAATTACCTTCTCTGCCCAAATGCCCGCAATAAAGCGGGCTTTTGTTTCTATCTAATTATAATTAATCTAAAGTACTTACAAAGCAAAGATTATGAAGATAATAGATATATATATTGTAGTTATATAAAAAGTAAAAACATTCACTCCATCCTTATGAATTCTTTAACCTGATATTACAGGGTACAGATAATGTAGAATCCAAATATAACAATAGAAATCACGTTAATATAAAAGTTAATAATTTATGAAAAAGAAAGGTTAAGTATTTAGTATGATAACTCATTCATTTTTCTTAGAAAAAAAATCAGCATCATGCTTGATCTGTAAATAGCTTTCATTACTGAGGTTAAGAGGTGATTAAAAAGTTAAACTGTGTATATAAGTCAAAAGGGTAATAGTTTAATGAAAGGAGATCTAAAATGGTATTTTTTAATCCACAACAGCAATATTATGGCAATAATTACGGTTGTTACAATGAAAACAATAACTTAAATCCATATCAGGAAATGATGTATGAAAATGAAATAAGTATGTGTAATTCTTATGGCGTTCAACCATTAGTTATGAATCCTTATATGAATCCACTTCAAGCAATGTTTGGAATGTGTAATTCATTTATCAATAATTTTTTAGGTTCACAGTTTGGGGGTTTTCTTGGTAGAATGCTTTCACCAATGTTACCATTTTTTGGACAACAACAACCAGTAGCAGCAAATGAAGAAGCACGAGCCTGGGGAGATCCTCACTTTATAGGAGCTGATGGACAAAAATTTGATTTTCAGGGTCAAGCAGGTAAAAATTATAATCTTTTATCAGATAGTGGACTTCAATTTAATGGACACTTTGAATCATATGGTAATGGTAAAAATGTTATAGGTAAAACAGGTCTGACAGTTGAAGGCTTAGGTGGTTATAGTTCTGTAGATTTTAACAAAGAAGGTGTTGCTACCGTAAATGGTATTAAATTGAGAGATGGTCAATCAGTAAGACTGGCTGATGGTGGTACTGCATCTCTTCACGGAAATCAACTAAGTGTTACGACTGCTGAAGGTTATACAATAAATGAAACCACAAATGGAACTTATTTAGATGTAGATGTTAAATCTGGTCAATATGGTGTTGGAATGGACGGCAGAATGCCTGGTGGCCTTATTGGCCAAACATTCCATCCAGACTGGGAATCAGCCAGGCCTGGTGAGTTGAACCCAGAAGCCTATGCGCAAAGATTTGAAGTAAACCGTCTAGAACCTTACTCTCCCTGGCCAACATTAATGGCATAGTTAATGCTTGCGAGACAGAGCTTGCCGAGAGTTTCTTGGCAAGCTTTTTTTATTGTTAGATAGTTACCAAATTTGTATAAATAAGTTATTTACCGGGTTAGTTAATATATTATTAATTTCCTTTTGAACTTTATCAGTTAAATCAGGTTCTAAAGTTTTTGCTTGAATTAAATTATCAATAGCATTGTTGCTATCTTTAACTTTCATATATGCTAATCCTAAATTGTAATAGGTCATAGCATCATCTGTTTTAAGGGTTAATGCCTGTTTAAAAGCTTCTAATGCTGCTTCAGGATTTTTTTCTTCTAAATATGCTAAGCCTAAATTATAGTGAGAATCAAAATGTTCTGAATCCATTGATATAGCTTTACTATAAAATTCAATGGCTTTATCATATTCTTTTTTATTTAAATAAGTTAAAGCCATGTTCTCATAAGATGATACAACTTCTGGATCAATTGTAATTGCCTTTTTACAATTCTGTATCGCTTGATCATAATCACCTTTTTTACAATAAGAATAACACAATGCACTATAAAGGTTTGCATCAGTATCTTTTAACGCAAATGCTTTTTCAAGATTTTCTAAAGACAGCTTAATATTATCTTTGAGCTGATAAATAGTACCTAGAGAATAATAAGCATCATACAATTCTGAATTTAATGATAAGGCAGCCTCAAAATTTTCAATAGCTTTATCATATTCTTCAAGTGTTTTATTTGCTTTTCCAAGGTTAAGATGCGCAGAAGCGTTTTTGGGGTCAAGTTCAATAGCTTTATTGAAATTTGTCATTGCATCTTCAACATTTCCGAATTCAATTAATGAACTACCTAATTTATTGTAAATTTCTGAATTCTTAGGATCAATTTCTATATACTTATTATAATAATCAATTGCATTGGCGTATTTTTGTAAAGCATGGTAAGACATACCAATATTTCCATACGACTCATAAAAAGTAGCATCAAATGATATAGCTTTTTTGAAACATTCTATAGCTTTATTATAATCTTCTTTATAGTAATATGCTAATCCGAGTTTGTTATATGTTTTAAAATCTTTAGGCCTGGCCTCTAAAACCTCATTATAATATTTAATAGCCTGGTTATAATTACCTTCTTCGAAGTATTTTTCAGCTAAATCATAATTTAAATTAGCACTAAAACTATTAAAACAACAACCAGTCAGGGTTATTACAGCTATTGTTGTTAATAAGAACACTTTTATATAATTTATTTTCATTTTAAGCTCCATATCTATAAATACTTTAGCTTTTGAGTATTTAACCATAAAATTTTTATTAAAAGTATCGTTTTTTAAAATACATTTAGTTAAATTATCAAGTTTTAAAAATTAAGGGAAGAGTTATTATTTCAAATTGAAGACATTTAACCTATTTATTAAACAGTATCTTTTATATTACAATTTCAACATAATTAGGCAAATTAAACTTCTCAAACAGTGGATCTAGCCTGTTTTCAAAGGTTATTCTATTATCAGTATTAGCTTTAATAATACCAGGGTTAGTTTTTAGATAATTAATAACGAGATCACCAGCAGTTTTATTTGAGCATTCGACAACATGATATTGATTTAGTCCTAAATTTTCAAACTTTTTAAGATTATATAAATAACCCGGTATTGCTACATTATAGGTTTTATCTGATAATAGTTTCTCTTTTAATCCATTTCTATTTATAAATTCAAAATCAATAGATTCAAGATTTTTGTTAATTTTATATTTTAACCCTGAAACATGAGTCATTATTCTTCCAAGTGATGAATCAGCTAGTCTATTAAGAGAATTAATTAAAGATTTAATTTTATAGCCAGGTAAATTTAATATTACAAATGACTCAATCTTTTTATTGTTTCTATCAGGAAGCACTTCATTAATTGTTAATTCACTAATTTTACCTTTTTTTAAATCAGAGCGAACCATTCTTGATGTTAATAAAACTATATCAGCATTATTTAACTGCTTTTTAATAGTGTCAGTAACAAAATTAGCAAGAGCATTTTCTGAATAGTTTATAGTATCAATATTTAAATCATTTAATGAATATGATATTGGATTTAAATTAGAATGTTGTTTTATAAGTGACAAAATTTCTTTATTTTCTTTAATTTTTGTGGAAGTAGGTATCGTTTTATTAAATATATGAGTTAAAATCCCATTTTTATCAAAGGCAACTCTTGCATAACCTAAATAGTTGTTGTTTTTAGCTGCTTGAAAGATTGCTATTGGTTCATTTGAGTTAGATTTAAACAAATTTATATCTTGTTTAATACCGTCAATATTATAATGATCATGCGAAGATATAATTATATCTATGCCTCTTGTTTGTTTAGCAATTTGTTGATCGTTATTTAAACCTGCATGAGAAACTAAAATAATTTTATTAATACCATTCCTTGTTAATTCATTGACTTTTTGCTGGATATTAAAGACTGTTTCAATAAAATTCATTTGTCCTTTAAATTTTTTAGGGTTATCTACAGGTGTTGTTATGCCAATTACACCAAAGTTATTATTATTTATTTGAGTGGTAATATAATCTTTAACAGGTAAATCGTTGTTTTCTTTTAAATTTGAGGCCAGTACAGGAAATCGCACCTTTTTTAATAGTTCTTTTAAACTAGTAAGTTTTAAATCAAACTCATGGTTTCCAGGAACTATAGCGCTTAAATTTAATTTGTTGAGTATTTTTATTATTATGTCTGAATTTCTTTCAGAAGAACCAAATAGAAAATCACCAGCACAAGTTTTAAACAATCTTTCGTTCTTTAATTTACTTTCTATATAATCTATCAAACCTGCAATTTTGGGTAATCTGGAAATATTAGAATGAAAGTCACTAAAATAAACCATGCTATACCCTTCAGGAATAAGATTTGTTCCTAAAGGAATATCAATATTACTGTTGCCCTTAAAATAAGGTATGGTTTTAAGATTAAAATTATTTGTTTGAATTGGTAATAACATTATTTTCCCCCAAAAATGCCTTAAATGTATGAGGTGAATAAATATAATCAGATTTTTGTTTTGGTATAATAGTTAATTCAGACTTATTATTTCCATTTTGTGCAAATATTTGATTTGACCACTTTTCCAGAAAATTAAAAGCTTTTGACCTGTTTAGTATGTCAATGCCTATTGTCAAAACCGCAGGAATAAATATAGCCATTGCCAGATTTTTATCTAGATGTTTTTTGAGCTTAAATAAAACACTAAAATATACAATATTTTCTAATAATTGAGAAGACATTTCTCTTAAAAACTTAAGAGTAGTTTCTTTTCTTATTTCAGAATTTGACATATCCAGTTCTTTGCAGGCAGAATAAACATCATATGTTTGAACACCTGCCCCTCTAATTTTGTTTACAAGTTTTCCAAGTAAATGTACAGTTGTATAACTGACACCAAAGCTCACGTTAGTATTAATATTATGAGATTTTAAAAACTTTTCCATTTCAGGATCAAGAATTTTTTTATTTGAGTCTGCTTTGTCAGGTTTGTTGAGTTGTTTATTAGATGTATCATTAAGAGAAACAGCTTGAAGTTCATTAATGTTGGAGGGTGTAAATTTACTTTTTACCTTCTGATAATAAGATGTTCTTGAAAATATATCTATAAAAAGATTGATTAAAAAAGGAATAGAAACAGCAATTAAAGTATTTCTATTAACCTGCTTATCCAATTTTAGCATTACAGCATTTATAGCTAGATAAGAAGCAATATTTGCAAAAATATTTATACCTAATTTCTTTTTTCTAACTTCTTCTTTTGTTTTTGGCTCTAGATTAGAGGTTTCTATAGCTGTTTTAACATCATAATCATTTTTTAAAACTTGCCATGTTCTAGTAATTCCAACGTTTGCAAAATTAGCATAGTTGAAATTATAGCCAAAGCTTATATTATTTATAGTTTTAAAAATGCTATATCCCTCTCAAAAATTTTTATTTAGAAATTAATCCCCAAAATAAACTAATAAAAATGTAATAAAAAAATTTTTATTGTTCAAGTAAAAATATATAAATAATAAACGAAGCATTACTAAATTCTATAAAAACATCACTATCACCGGAGTTTCAATAAATAAAATGTTAACAGGACATTATTTAAATACCATCAAACACGCATTAAATACCATGTAGTATTTATTTGTTAACAGTTTATTTTAACGAAAAGTAAATATTGCTGATGATTTCAGGCAACAAATATTATCAGGAGTTTTAATTAAGTAGGATTAATTATTATAAGAGAGTATTTGGGGCTTCTGGTGATGTTTAATATAAACACAGGGAATAATATTAAAGTTCCAAAACTAAATAACATTAGCTTTTTAGGCAGTCAAAGTGAATCACAGAAACCACTGGCTATTATTGTTGATGTATTTAATGAAAAGACAAAAGAAAATGCTACAGATTTAGTTACTGTTAAAGATTGGTCTAAAACAAGAAATCATGGCTTCCTTACTACTTCTGTTGCTCATGCAACATCACCTGATGTTGAAATAATGGCTTTTGATTATAAACCCGATTGTGCTGATAATGATACAGAGAAAATACAAAATAAAGCTAAACAAATTATTAAAGCTATAGATCAAGCTATAGAAATCAAGAAAAAATATCCTGAAAAGCCGGTAGCGATGAATTTCTCTATAATTTTTGATACTGCTTCCCTTTATCATGCATCAAAGCACTGTCAGGGTAGAAGTATTGTTGATTGTAAACAAGAGTTAAGAGAGTTATATTTTCCTGGCAGGCAAGAATGTCATAAGGTTTTTGACAAAATGAAAGAGTTTTTAGGTTATAAAAATACCAGAATCTATGTTGCAGCAGGAAATGACACTGATACGCTAAATTTATTTTTAATAGGTGATAGTGATAAAATTACCGGCGTTTATGGTACCAGTGCCAACGGTGCTAAACTTCCATTTTTTGCAGTTAATGATTTAACCATACAAGGAGGACAGGCACTCTATAATGTTTATGAAGAAAAGAATGGTCAAAGATATATAAAAGTTAATAAAAACAGATTTGATGTATTTAAAGGATTTGGTACTGAGCAAGAACGCAGTGAATTTATAATGGAAAGAGTTAAAACAATTTTGGGACCGGATTTAGAAGGTAAGCCTTTTAGTCAAGTAAAACACCATTTAATGCCTGTATCGGATCTGATTAATAATGCTGGAAATGAATATCATAAGCTAAACGATATTCAAAAAGAATATTTGAATTCAAAAAAAGGTTTATATATTCCTATTGGGTGGGGCATAGACCCAATAGAGCATCATATTAGTAGTGCTGGGTTGTTTTTTGGGGTTAATGAGAAAGGAATGGTTTATTGGAGCCCTGATGGTAGCAAAGAAGAAAAAGGTATTAAATGTGTTGGATTTGTAAAGGGTACATCTTTTGCCGCACCTAATGCTATGATGACTGATCTGGCTAAGTTTTTATCATCAGATACTATATCTTTTACAGGAAAAATTAACATGAGAAGAATTAATAAACCAATATCTATCCATAATATAGCGTATTCTAAACAGGCTATGGCCTGATAAAGTTAGTATTATTAAAGCAAGGAGCAGTATATAATTATTTTTGATAAGTTCTTTTAATAATGTGTATTTATAAAAAGTACTAAAAAGTTTACTTTTGAGAATAATGTATCTGTTAATTCAATAAAACAAAACTAAATGTCTACTTTTATAAAAATAACTAGTTTTATTTTTATGGTATATTTTTTCTACACAAACAATTATATGCTTAGATTCAATTATTCTCATTCTGTTAAAGATTTTAAATAATGTTTGTTATGGTATTTTGTTGATAAAAAGTCATAGGCTTATTTGTATTAAGTTCTAAGTTAGTATTTTTGAAGGGAGGTTGTATTATGAAAAAGCTTATGTTAACAATTTCAGGTCTGCTACTTATGTTTTTAGCAATATTAATGCTGCCCCATGTTAATGCTCAAACTCAAAAACCTGAACCACCAGTTCCTCCAGTTATTAAACAACTAAAAGTTTTACCTGGTTCAGATACATTTTCAATTATGAATCCTACTTTTAGTAATGATGGCAAGTATTTAGCTGCATTTTTTAATGGTGAAAAAGTTGTTAGAATTTATGATACAAATACAGGTGAAGTTCTAGCTACTCTGGCATCTGATTTGCTCTATAATGACAAATATGTTGATGGAATGATTTTTACTGGTGAAAACAATTCAAAATTAATTGTTATGAGAGCGGAAGCCCCATTAAAAGTTATTGATTGGAAAACTTTAAAGGTTGATACAGAGTTAGATTTAGGTGTAACTGGCTTTAAAATAACAGACTTTGCATTTACCCCAGATAAGAAGTATTTAGCAGTAGGAAAACAAGACGGTATTGATGTATGGAATTTTCAGGATGGCAAAAAGAATAAGTCATTTTTTGAGGGTCAAAAGATTAATGCTTTAGATATCTCATCTGATGGAAAATTTTTAATATTTGCCAAATCTGGTAAGCCAAAAGATAGTGTTGGTGTTGTTGATTTAACAACAATGGAAGTTGGTAAAATGCCATTATCAAATTTACCTACTGATGAGCAAAATAGATTACCTGATTATGAAGTCCATTTAGTTGATTTTACAAATGGCTATAACACTATAGCTGGTTATCTTAATTTACCTGCCGGTACATTTAAACCTGATGGTCCTGCGGGAGTTTATTTAATTAATACTTCAAAAGGGTCATTTAGTGGTCCTACAAGTTTAAGTGATTTCAGGCTTGCTATGGCAAGATATTTACCACCATTTAGAGGTGTTTTAACTAGTGCTTTTAACTTTGGAAATGATGGAACCGTTACTTCTGCACTTGATTTTATTAATCCATATAATATGCAGAAAATGAAAACATATCCAAGTACGGAGTTTAAAGCCCCAATGTTATCTGTTAATGTTAGTAATGATGGCAAAATGATGGCAGCAGCTCTTAAAGAAGCTGATGGCGTTAAACTTTACTTGTATTCATTAACAATGCCTCAAAAATAGTATATTTAAATATCTTGAGGGATGGTTATTCTTATCTAGATTTCAAATATAATAAACCATTCTTCTAATATTTTTCATAAAAGGAGGCTTTTTTAGGCCTCCTTTATTTTTAATTATTGGAGAATTATTTTGAATGAAGAATCTTTGAGGTTATTTGGTAAGGGAAATAATTTTTTACAGGATAATAATTATAATAAAGCTCTAGGAGAGTTTCTTAAAGCAGAGGTTTTAGGGTTAGAACATGAAGAATTATTTAATAATATTGGCTTAATATACGATATTAAGGGTAATTATTCTGAGGCGATAAGATACTATCAAAAAGCAATATTAATAAATTCTGATTATGCTATGGTTTATAATAATTTAGGTTATACCTATAACAATAAAAGAGAATACGAAATAGCTATTGAAGTTTTAAAACACGCTATAAAATTAGATTCATGTAATAAACTAACATACAATAACCTGGGTTACAGTTATAAAAATCTTGGAAAATACGAAGAAGCAATATATTATTACACAAAAGCAATAGAAGTAGATCCTGAATATTGTCTGGCATACTATAATATGGGTATTGCATATTATAATAAAGAGGATTTTATTAAAGCAATAGATTGTTATACTAAAGCTATTAAACTTAATGACTCAATCTCTGAAATATATAGAAGTATGGGAGTAGCTCTAAATAAGATACAAAAATATAGTGAAGCACTGGAATCTTTTAATAAAGCATTATTTATCAGGCCAGATAATCCTGAAACGTTAATTGAAATAGCTAACACATATGATTATATTGGTAATTATCAGGCAGCTATAGAAAATTATACGAAAGCGATAAATTTATTTCCAGAATATTTTGAAGCATACAACAATTTAGGTTGTACATATTTAAAAACAGGTCAACAAGATTTAGCAATTAAAGCTTTTAAAAAGGCAATATTGATTAATCCACAACATACAAATATTTATGATAATTTAGTAACTCTATATAAAAACACCCTAGATTAATTTAAAGCCATATATTGTTTACTTCTGTGGACTTATATATTTTAACAAAATCCTTTATTAACAACGAATAACTTAATTAACTCTTATTAAATATAAGAGTTTAATCAAAAAAAAGCACTTATTTAAGCTTTAAGCATTTCCATAGCGTAAGAAACTCTTTTATTTAAATTATAAAAAGCTTTTGTTATAGCAGATCCAAGAATTAAATATGGACTACGATCTTTGTCTACTTCATATTCGCTATCTGGAAGAATATTGCCATTTTGGTCTTTAATTTTAAATGCCAGTCCATTTTCAGAAGCTGAAATATAAATTTCTATACCTGCTTTTTCAAGATTAATAAAAGGTTCTTCTAACTGTTGGGCTGCATGCTTAATAGCTTCAAGCTTTTCTTTGCCTAAATTACTAATAATGGTTTCCTCACATAATATGAGGTTATTAACAGGTTGCATACTGACTGAAGTCGCCATTTACCAAACCTTTTTATAAAATTTTAGTCTGCCCTTAGTTTATATAAAAAACTTATAATAATAATTTGTGCTATTAATAGCTGTTTATTAGTTAAATATTTAAAACAAATTTACAATTTAACAACTATTTATGTATTAAAAATAATGTAAAAGTTATTGATAATGATTTAATCAGCAAAGTAAATCCTCAAGTTTATATTACTTTCAACACCAATAGTTTCATTGTGTATTGTTATAAGGTGTTTTATTAAAGGAAAATATCATCTTGTGCTATAGATAACATATTTATCCCAGATTACATAAATCAGGAATCAACAAGGAGGTTGTAAGGTGTGTTTTTGAGAACTATCATCTGAATTAACAGTGTGTAAATTCAGTATTTTTAAAATATGTCATTAAAAGCAGGTTTTCGTAAATATAACAAATTCACGAAGTTACCTGGTTATCATTGTTTTAAATTTCATGTTGTAATTATATTTTTATCCCGGATTATTCACAAAGTTTCGGAAATAGATCTTTGCCGAGGGCCTAAAAGGCCCGCCTTGCGGGTCTTTTAGGCCTGATCCTCTAAAACCTGGTCCCTGTTAAATATTTACAGTGTGTTAAATGCATAAATCTTTAACTTAAGTCATTACTTGAGCCTTGAGAGTTTGTAACAAATTTATGAATTAACCGGGTTAATTAAGAAGAAAGTATGAATTTAAATCAGAACTGATACTGAGGCGATAAAGAGTAAAACCTTTTATAATAATTTGTAAGTTAAAGCTATTAAAGGAAGTAAATTAGTTATGGTAAACAAAGCAAGAAAAATTATCACTAATACTATTATAACAGGTATATTATTAGCCAGTATAATAATAATATCGCCCTGTTATGCAAATAATATGTATTCAAATAGCGGTATAATTCCTCAGCCACCTGAACCAGTTGTGCCACAGCAGGTAATATATCAACCAGTATACCCGGTTTACCCTTATTATTCACCTGCTATTAATCAACCACAGCATCATAATAATTATAATCCTAACCCATATTTTGATCATACAAGTGCAAACCCTTATTTTAGGAGGTAAATTATGTTTTAGTTGATTGTGTAATATTAAAAGCGTAAACAAGAAAATTTGTTTACGTTTTTGGTTATAAAAAGTTTAGAAAAATTATTTGACTTATTTGTTATAAATATATGGTCCTTATTTTTTAACATCCTTGCTCAATTTATACCAATCCACGGAAGTAAACGATATATGGCTTTAAATTATTATAGGGTGTTTTTGCCTG
>JBFMGH010000004.1:0-2138 GCA_040752795.1 Cyanobacteriota bacterium | reverse complement strand
TAACCTGGTCCCTGTTTTTAGAGGATGGGCCTAAAACGGCCCGCTCTGGGGGCCTTTTGAGCCCTCGGCAAAGATCTATTTCCGAAACTTTGTGAATAATCCGGGTTAACTTTATCTGGTTCCTTATTTATTTTGAGCCTTGATTTACAGATAGACTGTGCCTGGCCAATGTGTATTTTATTGTGATAGTAATTTTTCAGCTAACGTTATTGTTAGAATTTTATACGGTTTTGGCTTTAAGCTTTTCTTAACTTCACTTACATATTCAAGTACATCGTTCCAATTTCTATATTTATCAACAAAAGCTTTAGCACGTTCAGGGTCACCGACAAGTTGAATTTGAATCACTTCTTCAAGTAATTTCTTTGCTGTCGGAATCATTAGATCAATGTTAACATTTAATTTAGAGCCTTTTGTTAATACAATTGCACCATTTTCTATAAAATAATTAAGCTGCATCACTTCTCTGACCCTATGAGCCTGGGTTATTTTAGGTTCACTAATTGGCATTTGATCAACAGCCCAGGTCACAATAACTTTCTTTGATAATTCTTCTGAATATTTACCTATTTTTACAAAATATTCAATACCGACTAGTGATCCTACATCCGCTTTACATTCTTCTAATACATCTCCATATCCATCACCGAGGCTAACCTTTTTATCCTTGCCTTCTAATGTTGACATTGGCCCTAATGAATGAGTTAATTCATGCCCTATAGTAAACAGATGATCAGCTTCGTTATCATAATAAATATGTAATTCTTTTTCCACAAGGTTATCTAACATTTTCTGACGCCGCTCAGGGTCAAAGGTTCTTCTTACCTGTTTATGAAAAACATTCCTGTTTCCACTATTTAACTGAACTGCCAGCTTATCATCATTAGGCAAATTTTGAGCCAGAGTAATACCGGGCCTTAAGGCAGCATAGTCTCCGCTGAGGTAAACTAAATCTACATCAACAAGAACCTGTTTAATTTCTTCTTTATCACCCTGGTCCACTGATTGCTTATATTTTTCTTGTAATGGCATCAGTTTACTTAGAGCTTTTAAGTGATTTTTATAATCTGCAAGATCTTGTGAAGCTTTAATATCAACTATACCAACTCTGGCACCAATAAAATCTTTTGATTTAATTGTTATACAATTTTCTTCAAGAATAGCATTTAGTTCTTTATCTTCTGCTATAGCACCTGTTAAAGTATCTTCATAAGATTCTCTACCTATAGTAAATTCCAAAGGAGAATCTGTCAAACCAGCCCATGTTTTATCAGCCTTATAAGCAAATTCTGGGTCATTAGAAGTAAGTGCCTGCGCTTGGTACCTTAAATATTTCGCAAAATCTTTATGGGTCGTATTTTTAGCGGCAAGAAGTAATTCTTTTGCAGCTTCTTTATATTCATTTTTAAATGCTATTGAATATGGATAAGCAACAAAATTATTATTTTCTTTTCTTACAACAGTATCATTACTCAATAATGACGGGGCATCTTCAATATTATTTTTTAGATATTCAATTATTTCTTCTTTTTTAACATCTTCAGGAAAAACATTTTTTCCTGAAGCAAGCTTAAGATCTTTAAACAGCCTGACTGGCTCTTTAGAAAGACCATCATTGCCTTCAATTCCATTAAAAATATTAAACAATTTAAATAATTTTGATGCCAATTTATCTCCATCCAGCTCAGCTTTTGCAATTATTGATCTTATCTCAAGATTTTTTGAATGATCCTGCATTAAAAAGACATCATTTAATGCCATAGCAGCCTTAATCAGATGAATAAGGGCTTTTTTATCATTTACATGCAAGTTTTCATAAGCATCAAATGGATCAAATTTATATTCTACACTTTTATTTTCAAGTATATCATCAATTTCATGCTCTGTTATTGCTAACTCATAATTGTTAAACATTAATATAACCTCTTAACTCTTTTTTATAAATGATTTAAAAAACTAATAAACTATTTAGCCTTGGTACCAGCCACACCAATATTTCCATTGGGATGCAACCTGACTGTTTTAGCATCAATATTTTTAATTTCTTTTAAGATTTCCTTATCTTTATTAACAAAAATAACCCTGTGATTATCTAGATCAGAAACAACATAAGTGCCATCTTCTAATTTTACTGCTGA
>JBFMGH010000003.1:0-2102 GCA_040752795.1 Cyanobacteriota bacterium | reverse complement strand
ATAACTCTTTCTTTAAAACCCTTAGTGATCTTAAAGATGCTGTTTATGATGGGTTGAAAATACTATTAAAACAAGGTGAGATGATCATTAATGCTTGTGGTAATTATTAATTATTTACATGGACTGGTATAAGTGGTGTAAAAACCTCAATGTTGTTACTATTGGGAGATTTATTTATTTAGAAATTATATTTTTTTTGACATTAGAGAATTAACATTTGTATAATTTAAGAAAAGTTAAATCAAAATCGATTAAATATTTGACTTAAAGTTAACAGAGTATTTAATTATGTCTTCTAAAGCAGGTGCATTTAATCATCCAAAACCATTTTATTTAATATGGTTTATTGAACTGTGGGAAAGATTTGGCTTTTATGGAATGCAGGCCATATTAGTTCTTTACCTGGTTAAAGAATTAGGTTTTAATGATGATCAAGCATATAATACATTTGGTGCTTTTGCGGCAATATTATATGCTTTAACGATTCTGGGTGGGTATGTAGGAGATAATGTTCTTGGAACAAAAAGAACTATTGTTGTTGGTGCTATTACACTGTTTTTAGGGTATCTAATGCTTTCTATTGGTAATCAGCACACAATATATCATGGTTTAGGAGTTATTTGTGTAGGAAACGGTTTATTTAAAGCGAATCCTTCAAGTTTATTGTCAAAATTATATGAACCTAATGATCCTCGAATTGACGGGGCATTTACATTATATTACATGTCTATTAATATTGGTTCATTTGTCTCTATAGCTGCTACTCCATTTGTTGCTCACCATTATGGTTGGAATATTGCTTTTTCTGTTAGTGCAATAGGTCTTATGTTAGGTATTATAAATTATTTATGTCTTATGCATTGGGCTAAGGATGTTGGTTCAGCACCTGATTTCAAACCATTAGAAAAAATAAAGCTTTTATATATAATATTTGGGAGTATTTTAGTTGCTGTTATTTCATCATGGTTATTGCAAAACTTAAATATGGCACATAGCCTTTTAGCTCTTACAGCTATTGTTGTAATAATTATTTATATAAAAGAAGTTCTTGTACTTAAAGGACAAGATAGAGCAAACTTAATAGCTTGTTTAATATTAATAATTCAAGCTATATTTTTCTTTACACTTTATCAACAAATGCCAACTTCTATAAATTTTTTTACAGTAAGAAATGTTACTACTACAATATTTGGTTTTCAAATAGCTCCGGCTTCTTTTCAAGCGTTAAACCCTTTATGGATAATAATAGCCAGTCCAATATTAGCTCATATATATCATAGCCTTGCTAAAAAAGACAAAGATTTTTCTATGCCAGCAAAATTCGCATTTGGAATGTTTTTATGTAGCTTTGGCTTTTTAATACTGTATCTTTCATCTCATTTTGCAACTTCTCAAGGTATGGTAGCACCATATTGGCTTGTTATTAGTTATGGATTTCAGAGTGTTGGAGAATTACTTGTAAGTGGCCTGGGATGTGCTATGGTTGCAAGGCTTTGTCCTCAAAGACTGATGGGGTTTATGATGGGTGTTTGGTTTATGTCAACCGCCGCCGCCATGGTTTTAGGTGGTTATGTCGCTGCTATAGCTAGTGTGCCAGAAAATATTAATGAACCTCTTCTATCTTTACCTATATATACTGATCTTTTTCTAAAAATTGGTGTTGTAACACTTATTATAGCTATTATTATGATATTGTTTGTTCCGTTATTAAAGAAAATGTGCTTAAAAGAAAGCATATTATCAACATAAATTATTTTAGTACTTTTCATCTAGTTAAATATGAGTAATTTTCATCCTGGAATGATTTTTTTTGCTCATTAAAATTATGAACAATTAATTTATGATTAAAGTAGTGGCATTTATACCATAATATAGGCTTAAAAATGAAAGAAAAAACAGTAATAATATTTTTAATAATTCAATTATCAGTGGGTTTTTTCTATGCACTGAATTATTTAAATCCTAATTTTCAGCCTAATACTAATATTATTACTGAAAATGCAGGTCTATGTGGTTAGTAATAGATTATTAATAAGATATTAATTTAATATAATCAGTTATTTAACCCGGATTATTCACAAAGTTTCGGAAATAGGTCTTTG
>JBFMGH010000002.1:0-2041 GCA_040752795.1 Cyanobacteriota bacterium | reverse complement strand
TGTTTTTATTTTTTTTTTGTTTTTTTTTCCTGGGTGCGAATTAAAAACCACCCTGCCTCTATAACCTGGAATCTATAAATTATTTTCAAGGATTAGTATAAATAATCAGAATGCCATGTCGAAAAAATCGCACTAAACCAGGATAAAATTAATCTTCAAAATAGTTATTTATATAATATAATATTTATTTGTTTAGTAAATCAAATATGATCATTAAAAGGGTAAATATTATGAACAGAATTTATTCATTATTATTTCTAATCTTTTTGTTATTTATAATAATTCTACCCGCAGAATCTGCACAGCATCTAGAGCTTTCATACCCAGCTAAAACAGCAAAAATAAATGCTCCTAATACCTATTTTATAGGTAATACCACCCCGGGTAGTAGCTTAACAATAAATAGTACGCCTGTAGAACTATATGAAGGTGGAATATTTACAAAAGTAATGCCTTTAAAATCAGGAATGAATGTCTTTAAGGTCAAATCAGTAAAAAGTGGGCAAACTGCCGAGCAAATAATAACTATATGGACATCCCGACAAGAAGAATCATTACCCGAATATCCAGTACAAATAGCCAATAATACAATAAGCCCTTCCGGAAGCAAGATTTATACATCAGGAGATATTATAAATGTTAATTTCAAAGGTTCTCCTGGCGGAAATGCATCATTTAGCCTTGCAGGTAAAACATATCCTATGACTGAATTGCCACCACAAATTGATACCGTTAAGATGATGGTACTTGGTGAAGTATATGGGATAATTCCGAAAGAAATGAAAGGAATCTATAATGGTGTTTATGAAATAAAACCAGGGGATAAATATTATCAGGCTCCATTAAAAGTGCATCTTAGTGATGGAAAAGGTACGTGTAAAACTTTAATAGCCTCGACAAAAATTACCACCTGGGATTCATCCATTCCACGAGTTGGTGAAATAATAACTAATACTGCTGCAGCAAGAACAGGCCCCGGAGATTCTAGAATAACTCCATTGCCCAAAGGGGTTAAATTACATCTTAAGGGCTATGACAATGGCTACTATAGATATTATATGGGCCCTTATCAAGAAGGTTTTATAGCTGAAAGTCAAATTAAAATACTGCCACAGGGAACACCGGTACCTTTCAGTGAGATACGATCCATAGATGTCAAAAAAAGTAATAGAGCTACATACTTAAATATACCTGTAACAACAAGATTGCCATATTCAATAGAACAATCTATAGATCAATCCAGATTAACAGTAACACTATATGGAGCCAGAGCAGATACAGATATAATAAGATATAATATAGATGACCCATATATTTCAAATATTAACTGGTCTCAACCATTTCAGAATGTATATGTAATAGATATTTTGTTTAAGAAAAATCAACAATGGGGCTATGAAGTACTATATAGAGGGTTTGAGAATAAGGGTAATCTTAATTTCACAATAAAAATTAAATCCCCTCCCGAGGTAAATTCGCAATTACCATTAAATGGTAAAATAATTGCTATTGATCCGGGACATGGTGGCTGGGAAAAAGGCTCAAACGGTTTTGGATTAATTCCAGAAAAAGTAATTAATTTAATTATTTCAAAAAAAATAGCCAGACTTCTTGAAGAACAGGGAGCTACAGCAGTCCTTACTCGCAGAGATGATAGTGCTATTGATATCTATGCCAGACCAGATTTTGCAGCCACCAATAATGCTGATCTATTTATTTCCATTCATAATAATGCAATGCCAGACGGCAGAGACCCCTTAATAGAACATGGGAGTAGTAGTTATTATTATCATCCTATGGCTCAGCCACTTGCAGTTAGTATTCAAAAACAAATGCTTGCTCAACTGGGGTTTAATGATTTTGGTTTATATTATGATAATCTGGCTTTGCCAAGAGAAAATAGAATGCCAAGCGTACTAATTGAAATTGGATTTATGATTAATCCTCATGAATACCTGAATTTAATCACACCTGAGTTTCAAGAGAAAGCAGCAAAAGCTATTGTTGATGGAATAAAAGATTTTTTTATCACTACTAAATA
>JBFMGH010000001.1:0-7902 GCA_040752795.1 Cyanobacteriota bacterium | reverse complement strand
AATTTTTCAGTATTTTGAGCCATTGTACCAAGGTTTATTAATGGCAAGTCTTTGTTTAATCTATCAGGATGAGTTTCATTAAAAGAATGAAGGTCATAAATAACACAGACTCCATATTTATCTATAATAGAAGTGATAATAAGGTTTATATATGTATAAAATTCTCTATATTTAGATATTATTGTACTAATTTCATCTTGATTAAGAGTTTCATTATAGACTTTTACCCCCCAGGCAAGAGATGGTTTTGAATATATACAACCTTTTTCAAACCTGTTTGTATCAAACTCATACCTAGAATGAACTGCAATTATTTCAATAGGTTGTTCATTGCAAAGCTGATCAAGATACATATCAGTCTCATAAGATCTAATATCACTTGATACACTCATTTTCTTGACTATGTTTTCAGAAATAAACGTTCCTGAATGCTGACATAAAACAATATATGGAGCCATCTGGCTAAATTTTATCCTGGCACTGCCCAGTTCTGATTTTCCTTCAAGACAATGGTTATTGAGCAATGAATCTTTTAACGTATCAAGTGTTATTATTTTATCTCTGAGAGTATTTTCCATAATATTAATTGTATCATCAGAGGATTATTATACATATGTAAAAAAGCTTATTTTTTTCAGAATTATACATCTATCCCGTTAATTCGTGAATTTGTTACAAACTCTCAAGGCTCAAGTAATGACTTAAGTTAAAGATTTATGCATTTAACATACTGTAAATATTTAACAGGGATCAGGTTTTAGAGGGCAGAACTCAAAAGAGCCGCTCTGCGGCCCTTTTGGGCCCTCGATAAAGATCTATTTCCGAAACTTTGTGAATAATCCGGGCTATAATGATCCTAGAAAGTAATCTATAGATTCCAGATTATAGATGTCAGGTGTTTTTGGCTGCTGCACACTCCAACCTCCTCGCTGATTCCTGAGTTGTGAATAATCCGGGTTAAAGACCTGCAAAGCATTTAAGCCCGCAAATATTTTATATTTTCTTATACAGTAATACTTTAGTGGTATTTTTACATTTTGCATTCCGAAAAGAACTTCAAAGATTAAATAATAGGTATGATTGAAATACCTCTAAAGAGGTAAAAAATTGGACACAGAGGCAAAACCCATATCACATAGACCTTTTTGCCTTTTGTACCAAGACTATTCAAATATCAAATGCGTGTTATAATAAAAGTAATAAATATATTTAATCTCTCTCTACTAATTAGGGTCAACAAAAAATGATCTATAAAGGGTTTCATTTAAATAATGAATCAAATTTGGCAATTAATTTTGTTTTTGCAAAAAACTCAAGAATTGCTCAAAACATTATTAAATTCAATAAATCAAATTTTTCAACGTTTATTAAAAACAGCTTAGACAAAATACCCTCTGAGAGAAAATTATTCAAACTTCATCCTATACCTAGTTAACACACCATCACCCCCTCCTTACTCCTTCATATTCCTGCTAAATAAAGTCCAAGCCAACGCGTGCCGGTAACTCCCCTTGATAGTGGGGAGTTATTTTTATTTCCTTAGTATTATCCCAGTTAATTCGTAAATTTGTTACAAACTCTCAAGGCTCAAGTAATGACTTAAGTTAAAGATTTATGCATTTAACACACTGTAAATATTTAACAGGGACCAGGCTTTTGAGCCCTTGGCAAAGATCTGTTTCCGAAACTTTGTGAATAATCCGGGATTATAAAGACTTGTGCATAAGTGTATATATTCTCAAAAAAGCTAAGGTAGCAGAAAAATAGTGTAGGGTTCAAAAAAGATGCTGCGCGTGCCTTTTGAACCCTCCCCTCGTTAATCACTGTTCCCTGATATTTTATAAAACATTAGTTATGCAGAGGTCTCTTATAGGTATTCAAAAGTTACTTTACCGGCAAAGGTAAAAGTAAGCTATCTAGAGATAAGAACTTATTTTTAATTCTCTCAAACAGCCATATTAGTATATAAACTTTTATCTCCAAGCAATTGAACTTTTACGTCCTTTTCAGTGAGCTCGTCTTTTAACAGTTTGTTGCCCACTTTAATGAACTGTAAGGGCAGTGCACTTACATAATATTGTTTAACAGGGCTCGGATTAAAGATATTATTAATACCCAGACTTTCGAGAACAGCCATAATTTCTCTTACCATATACTCAGCTGGATTAATTAAGAGTTTCTCCTTAGGATAAATTTCATTAATTAAATCTGAAACAAATGGATAATGTGTGCACCCGAGTATAATTTTATCTACCTTTTCTTTTATTAGAGGTTTAATAAATTTTTCTACTTCCCGGTATGCCACCTTAGATTTTATTTGCCCTGATTCAATTATTTCAACCAAACCGGGGCAAGCAATTTCAATAACCTCAACATCCGGTAAGAGCTTTTTAATTTCTTTTGAATAAGCTTTGCTTTTTACTGTTGCCTGTGTTGCAATAACTCCAACCTTTTTAGGTTTATTCTCGAGATAATAAATGTAATTTGCTGTCGGTTTAATTAAACCAAATATTGGTATGTCGTATTCACGTCTGACTGTATCTAATGCTAAAGCAGAACTTGTATTGCAAGCCATGGCAACAGCTTTAACATTAAAACTAAGCATCCAGTCAATAATTTCTCTAACAATTGATAAGATCTCTTCAGGGGTTTTACTTCCATAAGGAACTCTAGCTATGTCTCCAAAATAAACAATGTTTTCATTTGGCAGAAATCTATTCAGTTCTTTTATTACAGTTAAACCGCCTACTCCCGAGTCAAAAATTCCGATTGGTTCTTTCATTTACCTTACCTTTGTAACTCCTCATCTGATATAGAATATTTGGTTCCCAAAAATTGTAACACACCTTCTGCAATTGCTTGAGCAGATAGTTGCTTTCTTTTGTGTGTTAACAGGTCTCTTCGTTCTTTAGCATTGCTTAAAAAACCTGTTTCAACTAATACTGCTGGCACAGGAGTATGGTGAATCACATAAAACATGTTCTTTTTGATACCTCTGTCTACAGCGTTAATTTTCTTCATCATTGAATTTTGTATTTTTCTTGCTAACGGTATACTCTGGTTGGTATACCAGTGCGTATCAATACCTTCCGGTGCTGAGCTGGTACTTGAATTGACATGAATACTAATAAATGCTGATGGATTAACACTATTTGTGAATGTAGTTCTTTCTTTTAATGATAATGTTGTATCATCAACACGTGTCATATAAACTTTTATTCCAGATTTTTCCAGTAATATTTTAACCCTTTTAGATATATCTAGTGTAATATCACTTTCTTTATAACCATCAGCTTTACAACCAGAATCATATCCTCCATGACCTGGATCTATTACAACTTTTAAACTACCATCATTTGGTAAAGCTAAATAATCTGAAGATTGTTTTAATACTATTTCCATAATTTTAGCATCAACACTCATATTTGTTTTAACTTCAATGCCGGGGCTTGATAAATCAAGAACAATTCTTGAATTAGGATTACCATGCATCAACTGGCCAACTTTTATTCCTAACAGTTCATTAGTGATATTAATGCTTTTAGTCACTTCTTCAGATGGAGGTTCAGCATTTACAAGGTCTACAACTAATTTTTCCGGATTGTGAATCCTTCTAACCCTGTGAACCATAGGTGATGAAGATTCAATCTTTATTATGGTTCCCAGGCCTTTGTCTTCAGTTACTTTAATATCTTTGATATAACCCAGAGAAATGCCTTTAGGTAGATTAGTCTCGTTAAAAGTTGGATTAGAAGTAACATATAATGTTTGCTGATCTGCCCCAAAAATTGGATACAGACGATCTGGATTTTCTGTTTCTATTACCAGCCTAACTGTAGTTTCATCAAATTGTCCTACTCTTACTACATCAACGCTAGAATCATTAACTATGATGGGCATTAGCATTTTATCATCAGTAACTTGAGAATTAGGTATATCTATAACCAGTCTGGTTGGTCCTTTCAAAACGAATGGTTCTTTTATTTTTATAGGACTTAAACCACCAACTATGAGTTGATTATCTCTGTAATCTATTTTATTAATCTTTATAATACTTTGACCGCCCAAAATGTCTCCAATATTTTCATCAGGTAGTTTTTGAAGCTGTATCATACTTGAACCAGGGCTTGCAGATACATTTATTTTGTTAACAAGCTTTTCATCCTGTGTTTCTACTACTATTCTTACACTTTTACCATTACTTGAATCATACTGTGAAACCCTAACCTGATTTACACCGTTATTATTAACATTAATAACTTTTGGCTTCATCTCCAAAATAGAATCAGGTATATCTAAAACAATTCTGTTTGGTTCTAAAAGTTTTGAAACATTTGGTCTGGGTAAATATTGGCTCTTATCAGTTTTTACCAGTAAAATTCTACCAGCTTCATCTATTATAACGTCATTAATAACAGTAACATTAGAAGCCAGTGATGGCAATGCGCACACTAGTATTAAAATTATGCTAAATACAAACTGTAAAAGTCTTTTCATTAACTAGATTCCTGCATTCACCATAAATTTTCAAATGAGTATTCAAATTTGAATTAAAACTTGAATATCCCCTCTAATACCACGTTTCAAACTAATTTGAGTTTAACATATATTTTATTAAGAGAGTAATGAATTAGTTTTGTTCCCGTTTATCTTATTTTCCGGGTGTAATATTGCGTTACAAAAGCTATACTTTAATTTTGAAGTATTTTTAATGGTAATAAATATTGATTTTCAGCTAAAATATAATCTTTGAGCGATTCAAGTTTTAATAATTATTTAAATAACAATTTAAAATATTCAGGCTTGTAAAAAAATTTCTGAAATGCTTGAAGATTAAACAACTTTATTGTTCCTTGAAAAGAATTATACAGATCTTTAAAAGTATTTATAAATTCTAGATTATAGGGGCAGTGTTTTTTTTGTAGATTGATATAACAAATTTGCTTTCACAGGTCATACTCATTTGCAAAAAATTATAAGACTTTGATATATCAATATTTAAGACAAAGAAAGAACCAGAGAAAAAGCAGGTTCAAAAGGCACACTTCACATATAAAAAAGCCTGGCATAAAGCCAGGCTTAAATATTTATAGATTAACTTTTAAACCTTAGATGGTGCAGGAAGATCTAATTTAGCTATATTTTCATGAATAACGTTTGCAGATTTTTCCAGCAATTTACGGTCATCTTCACATAAATCCAGTTCAATAATTTTTTCTACGCCATTTTTACCTAAAATAACAGGTACGCCAGCATAAGCATCTTTAATTCCATATTCACCATTAAGTAATGCAGCAACAGGTAATAGACGTTTTTTATCTTTAAGAATAGCTTCTAACATTTGAACAGCTGAAGCTGAAGGTGCATAGTAAGCTGAACCAGTTTTAAGAAGGTTAACAATTTCACCGCCACCTTTTCTGGTTCTTTGAACAATGGCATCAATTTTGTCTTGAGATAATAATTTTTTAACAGGTATGCCTGAAACTGTTGTGTAATCAATAATTGGAACCATATCATCACCATGACCACCAAGAACCATAGCCTGAATATCTTCAACACTTACACCAATTTCTCTTGCAAGAAACGTTCTATATCTTGCTGTATCAAGAACACCTGCCATACCCATTACTTTATTAGGTTTGAATCCTGTTACTCTGTAAGCAACATAGGTCATAACATCAAGAGGATTGGTTACACATATTACAGCCGCTTCTGGAGCATATTTTTTAATATTTTCACAGACATCAGTCATAATTTTAGCATTAGTTTTAACCAGATCTTCTCTAGACATACCGGGTTTTCTTGGCAAACCAGCTGTAACAACGATTGCTTTAGCTCCTTCAATATCTTTATAATCATTAGTTCCAACCACATTTGAGTCAAACCCTTCAACTGGCCCTGATTGCAACATATCAAGAGACTTACCCTGTGGTATACCTTCAAGAATATCAACTAAAACTACATCTGCCAGTTCTTTTTCTGCAATTCTTTGTGCAGCAGTAGCACCAACAAAACCTCCGCCTATAACAGCAACTTTTTCTATCATACCTCTAACCTTCCTTTCGCGGCTAACACTAAATGTTTATTTTCTTATGTGAAAGACTTATTATGTGGAGTAATAACTTTTAAAAAGAGCGTTTAAAGCTCTACAGGTTGTTAAAAATATTGTTATTTAAAGTTCTAATTCACTTAGTTATAAGTTAGGATGACATAAATTTTAAGATAAAAACACTTAAATTTAAATAGCTTTTAGAAAAAAAAACTTTGAAAAATTAATTAATATACAGTTAATTGAAATAAATTATAGATTCAATAAAATTACAGGGCGGGTAAAACCACCATATAGTCTCCTTCATAATCCCTAATTTGCAAATAACTTGGTCCATATGTGATCAGGAACACAGCAAAATTAGCAAAAGTATTTTTATAATCAATTCACTGTGCAATGGGGATCCTTTATAAAAAACACTATCAAAAATATGTCAGTAGAATATTAGATTAGGAGCTTAAAAATGGAATATTGTTTTAAGGATATCAGAGATATTTGTATAAAATCGTTCTCATTAATATTATTATCATCAACAATAGGTTTATATCCAGCATATGCACAACAGATTGTGCCTGATGGATATACAGATACAAAATTAAATATTTCAGGAAATGTTACAGACATTAGTACAACAACAATACAGGGTAAAAATGCCTTTAATTCATTCAGTAAATTTAATGTTAATAAAGGCAAAGAAGTTAATTTAATTCTTCCTGACGGAACTGAAAATCTTTTAAACATTATAAAAGATGAAGCTACCAATATTGATGGCACTTTAAATGCAGTAAAAAGTGGTAATATTGGCGGCAATGTATTTCTGGTTAACCCTTATGGTGTTATTGTAGGAACAACAGGAATAGTAAACGCAGGTTCATTAACTAACATAACTCCAACAAAAGAGTTTGTTGATAACTTTTTTGACTGTCCAGGTAATCCTAACCCTGAATCAGTAATAGCTGTTTTAGAGGGAACGGCCCCAAACAACCCTGATGCAAAGGTAATTATTAAAGGTGTTATAAAAGCTATAGGAGGTGAATCCCTTGACCAAGAGAGAGATTATAATTTTAGTGATATTGTCAATACTGATTCTGCTGAAGGCGTACGTGACCTTGTTGTAGATAGTAGCGGAGCTACTAAAATTATTGCTTTAGAATCTACAATAAATACACAGCCATTATATTTATATAATAAAGATGCTATTAATGACAAAGTAAGTGGAGCAAATCCTCTTCCTCCAATACCTGCTTTAACCAATGGTAGAGCACCTATACCCCCAATACCATCACTGCAAGGAATGCCTAATGATAAAGTAAGTGATGCCTCTCCACTTCCGCCTTTGCCACTGTTAGAAGGAGAGTCAACAGATAAATTAAATGGAAGCATTCCAATTTCTCCAGTTCCTATGCTATCTAATGGTGGAGCACCTATACCCCCAATACCATACAAATCTGGTAAGATAGAATCTCTAAATACTATTACCACAGCCAGAGATATGCTTTCATCTGATAGTCCTGACCCTGGTCCTATTGATAATCAGAGGGCAGTTGTAGGAACTACACCTGTGAAACCAATTTCTGGTACGAGTTATAATCAGAGATCAATAGCTGGTACAACACCTCTTAAGCCAATGAATTATTAAATGTAAACAAATAACCTGTCATATTGTAAAAGGTGCATTAATTGCACCTTTTTGCTGAAATTTGATCTTATCTGACTGAGTCAATAACACCCTGATATTTTATTAACCCGGTTAATTCATGAATTTGTTACAAACTCTCAAGGCTCAAGTAATGACTTAAGTTAAAGATTTATGCATTTAACACACTGTAAATATTTAACAGGGACCAGGTTTT